>NC_011666.1:1200000-1563750 GCF_000021745.1 Methylocella silvestris BL2 | reverse complement strand
GTTGAGCCGCAGCGCTTCGCCGCGCTTGCGAGCGAACTCAAGGCGTTCGATCCGGCCGCGCGGGAGGCGGACGCCGCCGCGGGCGATCCGGGCGGCGTGGACGAAGAGCCGGCCGGCAACGACGAGATCGTCTTCAGGCCGATCCTCATGGATGAATCCCTGTTCGACGAGATGGAGGCGCCGGCCGCCGCCGCGCCGCATTTGTTCAAGATCCGGTTCCGGCCCAAGCCCGCGCTCTACGCCAAAGCCAATGAGGCGGCGCTGCTGTTGCGCGAAGTGTCGAACCTTGGCGAATGCAGCGTTGTCTGCGACGCCTCGGATCTGCCCCTCCTTCCGGACCTTGATCCCGAGGGCGCGTGCCTCACCTTCCTCATCACCCTATCGACCGATCGGGATGAGGCGAGCGTCCGCGAGATTTTCGAATTCGTCGAATGGGATTGCGACCTCGATATCGCCGAGGAGATCGAAGAGGAGGCCGGCGGCGACATCGCCGCTCTGGTTGAGCGGCTTCAGGCGAGCGTCGAAGCCGAGCGGGCCGCGCTGGAGGAGGCGAAAGCGCGGGGCGACCGCCGGGCCGAGAATACCGCGGCGCGAGCGCCCGCCGCGGCTTCGATTGCTCCAGGCGTAGCGCAAGGGGATCGATCCGACGCAATCGGCGGGACGGGTCAGACCGGCAGGAGTGAGCCGGCCAAAACCGATCCAGTCAAGGATCCGGGCAAGGCCGACCTCGCCGCCAAAGGCGATCAGCCGGGACCTTCGATTCGCGTCGATCTCGAACGCGTCGACCGTCTGATCAACCTCGTCGGCGAATTGGTGATCAACCAGGCGATGCTGGCGCAGCGCGTTCTGGAGGAGGGGTTGGCGCGCGCCTCGGGCGTCGCGACGGGCCTCGACGAACTGGAGCAGCTGACCCGCGAGATTCAGGACAGCGTCATGGCGATCCGCGCGCAGCCGGTAAAATCGGTGTTCCAGCGCATGCCGCGGCTCGTTCGCGAAGTCGCGGCGATGACCGGCAAGGCGGTCCGCCTTGTGACCGACGGCGAGAACACCGAGGTCGACAAGACGGTGATCGAACGCATCGCCGACCCGCTGACCCATATGATCCGCAACGCGATCGATCATGGCCTTGAGGCGCCCGACATCCGCGTCAAGGCGGGCAAGCCGGAAGAGGGCGTCGTGCATCTGTCGGCGCTGCATCGCTCCGGGCGCATCGTCATCGAGGTCAGCGACGACGGCGCCGGCATCGACCGCCCGCGCGTCAAGGCGATCGCCGCCGACAAGGGGCTGATCGCGCCGGACGCCGCGCTGAGCGACGATGAAATTGACAATCTGATCTTTCTGCCGGGCTTCTCCACCGCCGCGGCCATCTCGGACATATCGGGCCGCGGCGTCGGCATGGATGTGGTGCGCCGCTCGATCCAGGCGCTCGGCGGGCGCATCTCGATCCAGTCGCGGCCGGGCCGGGGATCCACCTTTACGATGAGCCTCCCGCTGACGCTCGCCGTGCTCGACGGCATGGTGGTGACGGTCGGGGGCCAGACCCTGGTTGTGCCCCTGACGGCGATCGTCGAGACGCTGCAGCCGAAGGTCGCCGACGTGCATGAGTTTGGCGGCGGCGCGCGGGTCATCGCCATTCGCGATCAGTTCACGCCGTTGATCGACGTCGGCCGCGAGCTCGGCTATCGCGCCGACAACGCCGATCCGCTCGCCGGCGTCGCGCTGCTCGTCGAATCCGAAGGCGGCGCGCGCAACGCCATGCTGGTCGACGCCATTCTCGGCCAGCGTCAGGTCGTCATCAAAAGCCTTGAAGCCAATTACCGGCATGTGCCGGGCATTGCGGCGGCGACCATTCTTGGCGACGGCCGCGTCGCCCTGATCCTCGACGTCGACGCCATCGTCGCCACATCGCGCGCGGATTCGGACGCGCATCTTCTCGCAGCAGCAGGATAAATCCATGACCCACTCCGAGAGCGTCTCCGGCCGGCGCGCGCCCGATCCCGCCAGAGCCCGCGAACTCATCGCCTTTCGCATCGGCGCACAGGAGTTCTGCGTCGACATCATGTCGGTGCGCGAAATTCGCGGCTGGACGCCGGCGACGGCGCTGCCGCAGTCGCCGGGCTTCCTGCGCGGCGTCGTCAATCTGCGCGGCGCGGTGCTGCCGATCGTCGATCTATCGGCGCGGCTTGGCTTTGCGCCCGCCGAGCCCACCGCCCGCCACGTCATCATCGTCGCGCAGATCGGGCGCCAGGTCGTCGGCCTTCTCGTCGACGCGGTCTCCGACATTCTGACCGTAACCGACGATCTCTTGCAGCCGACGCCGGACGTCGCTTCTGAAATGGCGAAAAGCTTCGTCCGCGGCGTGCTCGCGATCGACAAGCGGATGATCAGCCAGATCGCGCTCGATCACGTCCTGCCGCTGTCCGAACGGGACGCGGCATGAGCCAGACCCAACGCGCCGGCCTCGGTCCGCGGGCGGGCGCGGCTCTGACGCCTGGCGAATTCATGCTCTCGCGCGATGATTTCCGCGAGATCGCCGCGATGCTGCATGAGGATGCGGGCATCCATTTGCCGGAGTCGAAAGCGACGCTGGTCTACTCCCGGCTCGCCAAGCGGCTGCGCGCGCTCGGCCTTGAGAGCTTTCGCGCCTATTGCACACATGTGAGGGGACGGGACGGCCTCGACGAGCGTCAGAAGATGCTCGCCGCGCTCACCACCAATGTCACCAAATTCTTCCGCGAGCCGCATCATTTCGAGCACCTTGAAAAAATCGTGCTGCCGCCGCTGATCGAGGCGGCGCGGCGCGGCGGTCGCGTGCGGCTGTGGTCGGCGGCCTGTTCGAACGGGCAGGAGCCTTATTCCATGGCGATGATCATTCTGTCGCTGATGCCGGACGCCTGCCGCCATGACGTCAAGGTGCTGGCCAGCGATATCGACCCCAATATGCTGGCCGAGGCCGAGCGCGGAATCTACGCGGAGCATTTTGCCGAAGGCGTTCCCGCGAAGCTGCGCGAGCGTTGGCTGAACCCGGTCGCGGACGGCGGGTCGGAGCGGAAATTCAGCGTCGCCGCAGAGCTGCGCGATCTCGTCGCCTTCCGCGAGCTCAATCTGTTCGGCGCATGGCCGATGAAGGGACCGTTCCAGGCGATCTTCTGCCGCAACGTCGCGATCTATTTCGACGAAGCCACCCAGATGCAGCTCTGGAGCCGCTTCCCGCCTTTGCTGTCGTCGGGCGGCCGACTGTATATCGGCCATTCGGAACGGCTGCTCGGGCCCGCCGCGGAAGCCTTTTCCGGCGAAGGGGTCACCCTCTACCGGCTAAAACAGGGAGCGCGGCCATGACTCCCACTCGCGTCCTCATCGTCGATGATTCGGCGACCGTCAGAGGCCTGATCCGAATTCTGCTCACGCGCGATCCGGCGATCGAGATCGTCGGCGAGGCCGCCGACCCGCTCGAGGCCCGCGCCGCCATCAAGGCGACCGATCCCGACGTCATCACGCTCGACGTCGAAATGCCGAAGATGAACGGGCTCGACTTTCTCGACCGGCTGATGCGGCTGCGGCCGACCCCGGTGATCATGGTTTCGAGCCTCACCGCCGCGGGCGCCGAGACGGCGATCGCCGCGCTCGAAATGGGCGCCTTCGATTGTGTTGGCAAGCCGGGCAGCGGCGAGCAGGAGCAATTCGGGGATGTGCTGCTCGCCAAGGTCAAAGCCGCGGCGGGGCTTCGCGGACGGCCGCGCCGCGAATCGGCGCGGCAGCCGGCGGCCGAACGCCAACCCTATCGCAGCGACGGTCGCATCGTCGCCATCGGCGCCTCGACCGGCGGCGTCGAGGCCCTGATCGCGGTGCTGTCGCAATTTCCTGCAAACGGGCCGCCGACCGTCATCACGCAACACATGCCGGCGACCTTCACGAAAAGCTTTGCCGGCCGTCTCGACCGGCTGTGCCGGCCCGCCGTCTGCGAGGCTTATGACGGCGCGCCGCTGACTCCGGGCGCGGTCTATCTCGCACCCGGCGGCGCGGCGCATCTGCGCGTCGAGGCGGGCGCTCCGCCGCGCTGCCGCCTCGTCAAAAGCGCGCCCGTCAATGGACATCGACCTTCGGTCGACGTGTTGTTCACTTCCGTCACTGATGCGGTCGGCGCGCGCGCGGTGGGCGCGATACTCACGGGCATGGGCCGCGACGGCGCCGAGGGACTGCTCGCCATGCGGAGCGCTGGCTGCCAGACCTTCGGCCAGAGCGAATCCTCATGCCTCATCTATGGAATGCCGAAAATCGCCTTTGAGTTGGGCGCAACCCAGAAGCAGGTTTCGCTCGCTACGATGGCGTCGGAAATCCTGCGCGCCACTTGCGCTGCATAAGTCCTGTCGGCCGCGCCGCCGAGAAACGAGGAGAACTTTGATGCCTTTCGCAGCCGCCTTGCGCGTGCTCATCGTCGACGATCAGTTGACCAGCCGCCTGTTGATTCGCGGCGGTCTACAGGAGCTCGGCGTATCCGACATCGAAATGGCGGCCGATGGCGAGCAGGGATTTAAAGCCGTCACGGCGAAGCATCCCCATCTCGTCATCTCCGACTTCAACATGCCGAAAATGGACGGCCTCGCCTTTCTGCGCGCGGTGCGCTCCTATGAGCCGACCAAGCGCGCCGCCTTCATCCTCCTGACCGGCCGCAGCGACAAGGAGTTGATCGAACGGGCGGGTAAGCTCGGCGTCAACAATGTGATCGCAAAGCCCTTCACCATTCCCGTTCTGAAGGCCCAGATTGAAGCCGTCGTGGGGAAACTGAAATGACTGTCGCCGCGCGCCGCAGCGAGGCTGGCGCCGCCGAGCGCCGCATTCATTTGATCCAGGGCGACTATTATGTCAGCGACGAGCCGGATGTCATGCTGACGACCTTGCTCGGCTCCTGCGTCGCCGCCTGCCTCTACGATCGGCTGGTAGGCGTCGGCGGCATGAATCATTTTCTCCTGCCGGGGCTCCAGGCGGCGGGCGAGGCGCCCCAGGCGCAGCGCCGGGCCGACGACCCTTACGCGGTTCATCTGATGGAGCTTCTCGTCAATGGGCTGCTCCGGCGCGGCGCCCGGCGCGACCGGCTTGAGGCGAAGCTGTTCGGCGGCGCCCGCACGATGGAGGGGCTGGCCGACGTCGGCGCGCGCAATTCGAGTTTCGCCAAGCGCTTCCTGGAGCATGAAGGCATACGCGTTGTCGGCGCCAGCTTCGGCGGCGACAAGGGCCGGCGCATCCAGTTCTGGCCCGTCAGCGGCCGCGCCCGGCAGGTGTTTCTCGCCGCAAGCGAGGCGACGCCTCCGCCGTTCGTGGCGCCGCGCAGGCTGCCGGATGAAGGAGCGGTGGAGTTCTTTTGAGCCCTCGCGGCGCAACAGCCGACGCGCAGTTTTGCAAGATCGACAGATCGCGCGCGACGCAGCGCCGGATCTCGACGTTGAAACTTGCCCATCGAAGGCCGATCGATCCGATCGCAATGGATTTTTGCAAATGGCGCACCAGGGTCGAGAGCAGGGAGCTGACGCCAACGGGCGAGAGCCAGCTCACGCCTCGCTGGCCGATGTGCTGAAGCAGGTCAGCCATGAGCTTGCGCAGCTCTCCGGGCGCCTCGGACATATCGAACATCTGGTCGGGCCGCCGATCCTTGAGGCCGCGCGGCGCGACCCCCGCTTTCTGCGCCAGATTCAGGATCTCGATCACATCAGGCAGAAAATTCAGGCGCTGGCCGATTTCCTGACGGGCCTTGCGCGCGTCGCGCCGGAGCAATATCGCATCGACGCCGGCGCCGCCGCGCGGGGCTTGACGCTCGCCGAACTCGCCGCGCGCCTCACTCTGTCGGAAGATAGCAGCGGCGCCGACGACGCAGGGCGAGGCGAACTCGATCTGTTTTAGACCGGCGGCGGCGGCGTCAGGCTGAGGCAAGCATCACGCGCCAAAATGACATGCTTGGAGCACTACACAACATAGCGTTGTGTTGAGATGTCAAAGAATTCCGTGGACCGGCCTTTACTTTCCAACAGCAATGCCGAAGCCTCGCAGGCGGAGTCATCGGCCATGGAACGCTGCGTCAGCAGTTCAAGAAGCGGTTGTTCAAGATCAGACGCGTGGGGGGAAAATCAATGCAAATGAGATTTGCGATAACGAGGATCTTCTGCTTTTTTGACAATGCGATTCAACTTATCGCGCGCTGGTTGAGAACCCTGAGCGCCTTGCTGTTGTTCGAACCCGCGCGGAGCCGCCTGTGGTATGCGCGGCCGTCAATCGCCGCGCTCGCTTTGCTCGGCATTGCGCTCCTTGGCGCGGCTCTAGACGCAGCTCATGCCGCGGATCTGAGGCTGATCTGTCCGGGGGATGGATCAAGCGTTCCGGTCACCGAACCAATGCTCGAGGATCAATCGACAGGATTGCGGACCACCTTTACGGATCCGCAACTCAAGGCTGTGGCGACGGAGACCTGCAGTCCGGGCAATGTCGCGGGCGCAAATAGCGTCGTCAAGATAACCAATAAGCGTGACGTTTCGATCTTCGTAAGTTTCACGACGAGCAACCACAAGCAGGGCCCGATCATCTGGGGCGGCGGGTGTGAAAAATTACTCCCCGCCAGCGCCAGCAGCGCCGGCGCGATCGGCGGAGTGATGATCCGCAAAGGCGTCACATGCACCGCCAAAGTCAACAACAACGCGGTTTCGTCGCGCTTTTGCGCCGCCCTCGATCGGCCGCCAGCCGATTGCTACAATGCGCAGGCCAATCATCAAACCATGGTGGAAACCATTTTCGAGCCGGGCAGCAACCCGGGATGCTTCAACAAGGGGTATTGCGTCTGGTTTGACATCAGCGTCATTCCATCAACATGCACGGACGATCTCTGGAAGCTGAATCAATGCGCCAACACGGGCGGCGCTTCCTACAATCTGCCGGTTTCGGTCGCCTGCGGCAGCAAGCCGGTCTATACCTGCCAGGGTCCGACGAGCGGCAAATATGGATCGGCGAATTATCCCGCCAATTGCGGAAATCCCGACGCCACCTGTTCTGGAACGCCAGCCTGCCTCAACGCCTACTTCTATCCGATGTTTGATCCGCCCGAAAACAAATATCAGCCGAATACGGTTTGTCTCGGCGGCCAGACGTTGACTTTGACCTTTCTTCCAGGTCAATAAATGCGGAGGATTAGAGCGCCGACGCGCTCCTTCTCCGACGCGGATCACGATGATTTCGGATTTTAATCAATCCAAAAGCATGAAACGTGATCGGGTCCGCCATGCTCTGGAGCGTGACGCTATCGGCTGGAGCTTTGTGCTCCAGCTTTAACGTTCACGCGATCGTTGGGCGAGGCGCTAAAACAGCTGTTGCGGCGCTGCGGCAGGTCGGGCTAAAGCCACGCAATGTTTTATCCGCTCCGCGCCTGCGCCGCGCGCCGCCGAAACCTTCCCGCGTGACGCGCCGCCTGACCCTTTTTCTGGCGGCGGCCTGCGGGCTTATCGTCGCCAATCTCTATTATGCTCAGCCGATCGCGGCCAATATCGGCGCCGATCTTCGCATGAGCGAATCCGCTGTCGGCCTCCTCGTCACTTTCACGCAGATAGGCTATGGGCTTGGCCTCGTTCTCATCGTTCCGCTTGGCGACGTGTTCGAAAACCGCCGGCTTATCGCTTTTTGTCTTGCCGGTTCCGTCGTTGCTTTGACGGGATTTGCGCTGGCGCCGACTGCGGCTGCCGGCCTTTCGGCGGCGCTGCTGCTCGGCCTCGCCTGCGTTTCGGCGCAAATCATCGTTCCCTATGCCGCGCAATTGGCGAGCGAGGACACGCGCGGCCGAGTGGTCGGCGACGTCATGAGCGGTCTATTGGCCGGCATCATGCTCGCGCGGCCGGTCTCGAGCTTTCTCACCCATTGGCTGAACTGGCGCGCCATCTTCTTCCTGTCGGCCGCGCTCATGGCGGGCCTGTCGTTCGCAACGCTGAAAGGGCTACCGTCTTTTCGCCCGACCGCCTCGCTCAGCTATTTTGGAATCTTGCGCTCGCTCTTCGGCCTGCTGCGGGACACGCCTTTGCTGCGGCAGAGGATCGCGTATCAGGCGCCCCTGTTCGCCGCTTTCAGCGTGTTCTGGACGGCCTCGCCCTTGCTGCTGCTCAGTCCCGCCTTTAATCTGACGCAGCAGGGCGTCGCGCTATTTGCGTTGCTCGGGGCGGGCGGCGCGATCATGGCGCCGATTGCTGGCCGCGCCGCCGATCGCGGCGGAGTCAGGCTGATGACGGGAGCGGCGATCGGTGCGGTCCTGCTTTCTTTCGGGGTCGCCTGGGCGGGCGGCGCGTTTCGATCGCTCCCTCTGCTGGCCGCCGCCGCGCTGATTCTCGACATGGGCGTTGCCGCCAATCTCATTTTGAGCCAGCGCGCCTTGTTTGCGCTCGGCGATCAGGCGCGCGGGCGCCTCAACGGCCTGTTCATCGCCGCTTTCTTTCTCGGCGGCGCGGCGGGCTCGGCGCTCTCAAGCGTCGCATTCGCGCGCGGCGGCTGGCCGCTGGCGAGCGCGGCCGGCGGCGGCTTTGCGCTTCTCGCCTTCTGCTTCTGGCTTACGGATATTTTTACGCGGAAGCGCGAGACCTAAACCGCTAATCCCGCTCGGACCCCTCGGGCAGGCGCCATCTTGCGGTCGCGGAATCATCCTCGGCCTTGGCGGCGACCCAACCGCCATCGGGCCTGTCGCCGACGAGATGCTGCTTCTTCCAGAACGGCGCGGCGGTCTTCAGATAATCCATCAGGAATTCCGCGGCGGCGAAAGCGGCGCTGCGATGCCGGCTCAAAGTGATGACAAGGACGATCGGCTCGCCCGGCGCAATGCGCCCATAGCGGTGAATGACAAGCGCGCCCTGCAGCGGCCAACGCTCCAGCGCCTTTGCGACGACGCGGCCGATTTCGTCCTCAGCCATGCCCGGATAGTGTTCGATTTCGAGCGCTGCGAGCGCGCCGCCTTCGTCGCGGCAGAGGCCGGTGAAGGCGACGACAGCTCCGACATCGGTGCGCCCCTGCGTCAGCAGCGCCATTTCGCGGCCGACGTCGAAAGCGGCGGCCTCGACCCGGACAGTCGCCAGGACGTCCGGCTGGGCGACGCGAGGGTTCATCTTCGCATCCTGCTTCACCCGCCCGTCATCGGCGGGAAAAAAGCAATTTCGCGCGCGCCCGCGATTACGGAGTGAGGCCCGGCGTGGGTTCGGTCCAACGCGGCCCGAATCGACGATCCCTCAGTGAAAGCGTCGGCATAGCCTTCGCCGCGCTGGCTAAGCCACACCATCAGATCAGTGATGGTCGCGACGTCCGGCGGCGGCACGATCTCTTCCTCGGCGAGACCGATCGTCTCGCGCACCGCAGCGAAGTAGAGAGCTTTCATCGATCCGATCCCATTGGCGTCCCTTCGGCTTTCGCCTTCAATCCTCCGTCACATGCTTGATGCCGGCCTTGAGATAGTCCCAGCCGGTATAAAGCGTCAGCAGCGCGGCGAACCAGAACAGAACGAGGCCGATCTCGGTCGTTTGCGGCAGCACGACGTCGCCGGCCGGGCCGGCGACGAGGAAACCAAGCGCGACCAGCTGCAGCGTCGTCTTCCATTTGGCGATGCGACTCACCGGAATCGAGACTTTGACTTCGGCAAAAAATTCGCGAAGGCCGGAGACAAGGATCTCGCGGCAGAGAATCACCACGGCGGCGGCCAGCGAATAGCTGGCGATCGTGTGATCGGCGACGAGCATCATCAGGACCGCCGCGACGAGAAGCTTGTCGGCGATCGGGTCGAGCATGCGGCCAAGGGCGGACTGCTGCGACAATCTGCGCGCGAGATAGCCGTCGAAAAAATCGCTGATCGCCGCCGCGACGAAGACGCCGAGCGCGATCCAGCGCATGGCGTGGATTTCCGACCAGAACAGACAGCCGACGACGATCGGCACGGCGATGACCCGTCCATAGGTCAAAAGGTTCGGCACGCTCCAGGCATGCCCCGGACCTCTCGAAATCGTTGTGATCGCCATGGTGCGAGGGAACAACCTCTGAAACTTCACGTCAATAGCGCGGCGGCGGATCGGCGCCCGCCAATGCCGGTCGGCAAGCTTAGCCGCCGCCCTCGTGGAAATAGTTATAAACGAGCCGCGCCGTCGCCGCATTGACGCCCGCGACTTTTTCGAGATCGGATAAAGCGGCCTTTGAAATCGCCTTGGCGGTGCCGAAAGCGTGCAGCAGGGCGCGCTTGCGCGCCGGGCCGACGCCGGCGATCTCGTCGAGCGGACTGCGGGTAAATTCCTTCTTACGGCGGGCGCGATGCGTCCCAATCGCGAAACGATGCGCCTCGTCGCGCAGCCTCTGCACGAAATAGAGGGCGGGATCGCGCGGCGAGAGCCGGAACGGCGCCTTGCCTGCGACGAAAAAGCTTTCGCGGCCGGCGTTGCGGTCGACGCCCTTGGCGATCCCGGCCACGGCGACCCCGGTCACGGATAATTCATCGAGAATGGCGTTGGCGGCGTCGAATTGACCCTGGCCGCCGTCGATCAGGATCAAATCCGGCCGCTGCGGGAAAATGTCTTCATCGTCGTCTCGCGTCGAGGGCCCGTCCGCCGCCGCTTCGTCCTTGGCCAGCCTCAGAAAGCGACGCCGCAGAACTTCGCGCATCATACCGTAGTCATCGCCCGGCGTGAGATCCTCGCCCTTTATGTTGAAGGTGCGATAATGCGCCTTCATGAAGCCGGCAGGGCCGGCGACGACCATTGCTCCGACCGCATTCGTCCCCATGATATGGGAATTGTCGTAGATTTCGACCCTCCGAAGAGGGGCGGAGAGGCCGAGCGCCGCCGCCAGCGCCGCCAGCAGCTTCTCCTGCGAGGCGGTTTCCGACAGACGGCGGCTCATCGCCTCCCTTGCGTTCTGGCAGGCATGTTCGACGAGCTCATGCTTTTCCCCGCGCTGCGGCCGCGCGATTTCGATTCGATGTCCGGTGCGGAGGGAGAGAGCCTCGCTCAGCACGGCGCCGTTTTCGATCTCATGCGAGAGCAAAATCAGCCGCGGAGCGGGCTTGTCGGCGTAAAACTGCGCCAAAAACGCGTCGAGCACCTCGGCGGAGGCCAGGCTCTTGTCGGCGCGCGGAAAATAGGCGCGGTTGCCCCAGTTCTGGTAGGTGCGGAAAAAGAAGGCTTCGACGCAGAATTGCCCGGCTTCCTCGACGATCGCGAAGACGTCGGCCTCCTCGACGGTTTTTGGATTGACGCCCTGGGCGCCCTGGATGGCGGAGAGAGCGGCGATGCGGTCGCGCAGGCGCGCGGCGCGCTCGAACTCAAGCGCGTCCGAGGCGCTGGTCATTTCGGTCGCGAGAAGATCGCGCACGGCGCGGCTCTTGCCGGAGAGAAAGTCGCGCGCCTCGCCGACCAGCCGGCGATAGTCGTCAAGGTCGATCTCGCCGGTGCAGGGCGCCGAACAGCGCTTGATCTGGTGCAGCAGACAGGGCCGCGTGCGGTTTTCATAATAGCTGTCCGAGCAGGAGCGCAGGAGAAAGGCGCGCTCAAGCGCATTCATGGTGCGGTTGACCGCCCATACGCTGGCGAAAGGCCCGAAATAGTCGCCCTTTCGATTGCGCGCGCCGCGATGCTTCAGGATCTGCGGAGCCGCGTGGTCGCCTGTCAGAAGGATGTAAGGGAACGACTTGTCGTCGCGCATCAGCACGTTGAAGCGCGGCTTCATCTGCTTGATGTAATTCGTCTCGAGCAGCAGCGCTTCCGTCTCGGTGCTGGTCGAGATGAAGACCATCGAGGCGGTCAGCGCGATCATCCGCGCGATCCGGTTGTTGTGGCCGAGCGGGCGCATATAGCTGGCGATCCGCTTGCGCACGCTCTTCGCCTTGCCGACGTAGAGCACCTCTCCGTCGGCGGCGATCATGCGATAGACGCCGGGACCTTGCGGCGCCTGGCGCCAGAAGCTGCGGATGACGGCCGCGCCGCGCCGCACCGAGGCGGGGGCGGCGTCGTCCTCGGGAAGGTCGAGATCGGCGAAGTCCTGGATCTCCTCATCGCCATCCTCGACGGCGAAATCGAACTCCGGCGGCAGCGGGCTATCGGCGCCTGGCGGCGACTCCGGCTCGGGAGCGTCTTTGTCAGTTGGGACCATCCGCGCAGATTTATGCGTTACGGCCCCGCATGAAAAGGCTTGCGTCGCGCCGGCGTCAGAGAAGCTGCAGCTGCTCGCCCAGCCGCGCCGGACGCCGGAACAGATCGGCGCGCAGCGGCGTCCGGCTTTTGGCGAGGCCAAGCCTTGCCGCGGCGGCCTCGAAGCGGCGCCCGATCATCCAGGCGTAGGGGCCGGCGCCGGTCATCCGCTTGCCGAAGGTCGAATCATAGAGCTTGCCGCCCCGCGTCGAGCGCACCAGCGACAGAACATGCCTGAGCCGGTCCGGATAATGCACCATCAGCCATTGCGAAAAGAGATCGCGCAATTCGAGCGGCAGACGAAGCATGACATAGCCCGCTTCCCGCGCGCCCGCAGCCTTGGCCCGCTCCAGGATCGCTTCGATCTCGGCATCATTGATGGCCGGAATAATCGGCGCGGTCATCACTACGGTTGGAATGCCGGCGTCCGAGAGCCGCCGGATCGTGTCGAGCCGGCGTTCGGGAGAGCTCGCTCGCGGCTCCATCTTGCGCGCGAGGACGGGGTCGAGAGTCGTCACCGACAAAGCGACCTTGACGAGGCCCCTCTCGGCCATCGGCCCCAGAATGTCGATATCGCGCGCAACGAGAGCGGATTTCGTGACGATGCCGACGGGGTGATTGGTTCGCGACAAAACCTGAAGCACCTCGCGCATCACCAGCTCGGTGCGCTCAATCGGCTGATAGGGGTCGGTGTTGGTGCCGATCGCAATCGTCTTGGGCTGGTAGGACGGCGCGGCCAATTCGCGTTCGAGCAGTTCGGCCGCATTGGTCTTGGAAAAAAGCCGCGTTTCGAAATCGAGCCCCGGCGACAGACCGAGAAAAGCATGCGTCGGCCGGGCGAAACAATAGACGCAGCCATGTTCGCAGCCGCGATAGGGATTGATGGAACGGTCGAAGGAAATATCCGGCGACTCATTGCGCGTGATGATGGTCTTGGCGCGCTCCTTGATGACGGTCGTCCGCAGCGGCTCGAATTCGTCGAGAGCGGACCAGCCGTCGTGCTCCCGAAGCCGCTCTTCCAGCTCGAAGCGGCCGCTGGCGTTTGTCAGGGCGCCGCGTCCGCGCCGCGCCGGAAGGGGCGCCGCGAGCTCTAGTTCGCGAGGCGAGGATGTTGGTCTTGCCCTCGGCTTTACTCCGGCGAGACTTGAGACGGAAGAATTCAAGAGGCGCTTCGCATTGCGTTTCAATGTGTCGGCTTCGGCCATCGACGCCTTCTGACTCCGTCGCATATACGGATGCGGGAAAAGAATTTGTCAGGAACCTATAGGGAACAAATAGGGAGTCGTCAACGCGCCTGTGGATAAGTTGGCTGGTTTCACAGCTTCGGGCTGCGCTTCGAGCGAATGGGTCGGGCAGGGCCCAGTGGAACATAAACTATTAAAAATGAATTAACGTCCATTCATATATGATTTAAGCATAAAAGCGCGCTTTTATTGAAATCGAATGCAAGTCGATGTATTTTTGATAGTGCTTGTTTCATCGGCCAAATGGCGCAAGGTCGTGGAGAAATGAAAGGCCTCGCGGCGCTGCGAGCGAGTCATGTGCAAAATCGCACACGAATCGCCTGAATTTGCTCCCGATTTTACCGGAACCGTCTTGGAATCGGCAATCGATCGCTTAGCTTTAAAAGAAGCATAGCGAAAGCGACGCCGTAGTCCTTTATAGGGACGCTGATCCCGCAGGGGTTGAAGATGAACACTTGTTCATACGCAACAGAGAGCCGAGCCGCTTTTTTACAGAGGACGCGGCGTTCTCTTCTCTCGGTTGCGGCATGAATTCAGAAGAATTTGCTTTGGAAATTGGGGAATGTCTGTGATATGGGTTCGCGCCCGCGGTTTCCCCGTCGTGTCGCGCGCGTTTCACTAATATTCTTAACGGCTCATCCGACTAGCTCTGTTTTCGGCTATCGCGCCGTTGGCGCGCGTTGCGGCTTTTGCATCGCAAGTGGAATGGCTGGCTTAAGGATGAGGGCATAAGACGGGTTTGGAATTCGGGTCAATAAAGTGAAGAGAAAAGCCATGAACAAGATTGGAGCTGCTGTTTTATTCGGCCTTGTTGCTTGCGCCCTGCCGGCGGCCGCGGCGGAAGTCGCTGCGCGCGCCGCCTTGACCGAGACGGACGACGTCACCGGGGCAATTAACAAGGGCGCAGCGCAAGGCGGCGTCTCGGGCGGGGCGAGCACGTCCGCCGCTTCTGTTTCGTCCTATCAGCAAGCGTTCCGGAATTGGCGCGATTGCGTCGCCACGCATCAGGGCGGCGCCAATCCGCCGCCAATGTGCGAGCCGCTTCGCGCGGATCTGCGCCGGGCCATGAGCGAACGGTCGCGCAACGAGGCGGCCAGATAAGGCGTCAGATCTGCGACAGATCCGAACGTCCAAAAAACGTCCCGGCGTGAACGAGGCTTGACGCTTCGCACGCCGGAGACGCTTCCCTCTCGGCCTAGCGTGGAGCCGGAGCGTAAGTCGGCGCGACGGCCGCCGGTAGGCCCTATCCGGTCAAGGATCCGGCCATCGCCGCCGTCGCCTATAGCGGCTCCGTTTTGAAAATCTACGCATTCCTAATGATCGCACGCCTCGCTCCCGAACTGGGCGGTCGATACTGCGACAAAGGAAAGGCAGGCAATTCCAGCGCGTTATCTAGCGGGAACCTAGCCAGTCTGACCATTTCGCATCGGCTTTGCAGCCACGATCGCGGCGGATTATCCGGCTCAGGCGCAGCGCTATTACCAAGTCACCTGGGAGTTCCAGATGACTTGGATGTAGCGCCGCTCGCCGGCGCAGCTCATCCAGTTTTATTCATCGAGCTATGCGGCGATCAAGCGGCCGATCCGAAAGCTGTCATCGCCGGGCCGACGCTGTTCACGGAGGGTGAGAACGCGGACGGCTCCGTCGATCAGATGGCGCAGATGTGGTCAGCGCGCCTCGCGACTTATCTCGACGCCGTGTCAATGCACCCCTACGGGGGCCCGACCTTCCCGCCAGAAGGCGGCGGCTTTGTCGCCGCGCTGCGCGGGCAGATGGCCAAGGCGGCGGCGGCGAAGGGCGCGGCCATGCCCTTCGTCGGCACGGAGCACGGTTATGATTCGGCTCATTTCGGGCTGCTGCAACAAGCGCAGGCGAACATCCGGCAGACGCTGATTCTGATCGGCGAGGGGTTCAAGATCGACTTCGCTTTTTATGTGCATGATTTCTGGGATGTTTCCGCGGGCCACAGCAGCGCGCGATAGGGCCTCTATTACAATCTGAATCCGTCTGTTCCGTTCGGGACCAACAAGGTCGGGCCGAAGCCGGCCGCCCCCGCCTTTTCAGCCATGACCTATTTGCTCGACCGTGCGACGACGGCGGGGCCCGTCTCGGGCCTTGGGGGGACGCAGTTGGGCTATAAATTCACGCGCGGCGGCAAGACGATCGTCGCGCTGTGGGACCATAGCGGCAGCACGTCGGCGGCCATCGCGATCCCCTCCGGCCCCTATACGATATATGACTGGATGGGCAACGGCGCTGCCGCGGCAAGCGCCGGCAGCCCCACATTCGCGCTCAGCCGATCGCCGATCTATATCGTGTATTGACGCTGTTTCCGATCAATTCAAAAGCGTCTAAGCCTCTGATTTGAATGGTGCTGCGAGACAGGATTGAACTGTCGACCTCTCCATTACCAATGGAGTGCTCTACCACTGAGCTACCGCAGCCGACGCTTCGGGGCGCGACGGCTGGCGTATTGCCACAGTCGCGCCGCGCAGGCAAGCCGGCCCGTAAAGCCTTGTTTCCGCCAACGCCGGGCTCTAAAGGTGTCAGCGGCCGCCCGCCGAGCCTTGGCGCGCGGCGCTTCGAAACGAGCTTCATGACGCAAGGGCCTTCCGTATGAATAGGATTCCGGTGCGCGGCGCGGGCGAGGATCGCAAGGGCGCGGAGCGCCAGCGCCTCGCCGCGGCGCTGCGCGCAAATCTTAATCGCCGGAAGGCGCAGGGCAGGGGGCGACAGGCCGCTGACGCCGGGAGCGGACAGCAAGAGCGCGCCGGAGCCGAGGGCGAGCCGATTTCAAAGGACAGCGCCTGCCATTCGGGTGGCGGCGGCGATTGTCCGGGGACGACGAGCTAAAGCCTAACGCGGAAAGCGGCGTCTGCTTTCCCTTCCTTATTTTGCTCCAAACATTATGAAATCGATCAATTTGATTTTGGATCGGGTGAAATCCGTAATCAAAATGATCCAAACGGCCGGAAAGACGGGGGATTATGGATCGCATTCGGATTGTCGGCGGCCAGGAGCTGAATGGCGTCATTCAAATTTCCGGCGCCAAGAACGCGGCGCTGCCGCTGATGATCGCCTCGCTTCTGACCGCTGAAACGCTTACGCTCGACAATCTCCCCAATCTCGCCGACGTCAACATGCTCCTGCGCATTCTGGGGCATCACGGCGTCGATCATTCGGTGGACGGGCGTCGCCTCGGGGCGGCCCCCAACGCCAGCCGGCCGGTGCATCTGACGGCGCGCGACATCGTCGACACAACGGCGCCTTATGAGCTCGTCTCGAAAATGCGCGCGAGTTTCTGGGTGATCGCCCCGCTTCTCGCCCGCATGGGCGAGGCGAAAGTGTCGCTGCCCGGCGGCTGCGCCATCGGCACGCGCCCGGTCGACCTCTTGATCATGGCCCTCGAAAAGCTTGGCGCCAGCGTCGAAATCGAAGCCGGCTATGTTCACGCGAAGGCGCCGAAGGGATTGCGCGGGGCGGAGATCAAGTTCCCCAAGGTGACGGTCGGCGGCACCCATACCGCGCTGATGGCCGCCTCGCTCGCCCATGGCCACACCCGCATCGTGAACGCGGCGCGCGAGCCGGAGGTGGTCGATCTGGCGGAGTGCCTCGTCAAGATGGGGGCTCGGATTAAGGGCGCCGGCCAGTCGGTGATCGACGTCGAGGGCGTCGCGCGGTTGAATGGCGCGAGCCATCGCGTGCTGCCGGACCGGATCGAGGCCGGCACCTATGCGATCGCGGCGGCCATGGCCGGCGGCGACGTCATGCTGGAAGGCGCAGAGGCCGGTCTGCTGCAAAGCGCGCTTGATGTGCTCGTTGAGGCCGGCGCCACCGTCAACGTGGTCAATGAAGGCATCAGGGTGCAGCGGAACGGCGCCGGGCTGATGCCGGTCGATATTGTGACCGCGCCTTTTCCCGGGTTTCCGACTGACCTGCAGGCGCAATTCATGGCGCTGATGACCAAAGCCAAGGGGCAGTCCCGAATCACGGAGACGATTTTCGAAAATCGTTTCATGCATGTGCAGGAATTGGCGCGCCTCGGCGCCCATATCAGGCTCGATGGCGACGTCGCCTTGGTCGATGGAGTCGAGCGCCTCGAAGGCGCGCCGGTGATGGCGACGGATCTGCGCGCCTCGGTGTCGCTCGTCATCGCGGCGCTGGCGGCCGAGGGTGAGACGATGGTCAACCGCGTCTATCATCTCGATCGCGGCTTCGAGCATCTGGAAACCAAGCTCGGCGGCTGCGGCGCAATCATTGAACGCCTGTCCGGATAGCCTAAATCAAGGGTTTGAAGGCCGGCGGGAGTGGCGCCATTCTCTCCGGGCCGCGGCGCGGCGCATAGCGATGGGTGATTCGATGAGCGAAATTTTGGCCCCGACCGAGCTTCGGCTCATCGCGCTCGACAAGGAAGACCTCGATATCGTCTCCGCCAATCTGCAGGATGCGCTGGTCCTTGTCGGCGAAATGGCCCTGCTGCCCGATACGCGGCAGTTCGCCTTCCTCGCCTCGCGATTCGATTGGGTCAAGGCGGCGTCGGGGCCGCTCGAGCGGTGCCGCGCCGGCCTGCATTTCGACGGCGTCGTCGGCGCCGCCTATTCGGGTTTTTCGCTGAGCGACAAGACGCGCATTCTCAATCTGCTGCGCATTTGCTTCAGGGAGACGCAGGCTCCCGCCGGCGAAGTCGATCTCATCTTCTCAGGAGGCTGCGCCGTGCGGCTCAAGGTGGAGCGGCTGGAGGCGCGGCTGCGCGATCGGGGCGAGCGCTGGAAATCATGCGGCCTTCCTGGGCATCCTTGCCAGGACGAGAGGCGGGATGAGACTCACAGCGAGGGCCAAGACGCCTTGGGCTGAGCATTTCTTGCCGTCGCCCGGTTGCCGCGCGTAAAACTTGCTTCTACTCTCGCGCTATGTTCGAGAGCGCATTTCAATCCTTCGACGATCTTGCCGACGCGACGCAGGGCCCACCGCGCGTCGCCGCGCTGCGCCTTGAATTGCGCCGCCTCGGACTCGACGGCTTCATCGTGCCGCGCGCTGATTGCCATCAAAATGAATATGTTGCGCCCTCTGAGGAGCGGCTGGCCTTTCTGTCCGGCTTTACCGGTTCGGCTGGAACGGCGATCGTGCTGCGCGACCGCGCGGCGGTGTTCGTCGACGGGCGCTATGCGCTCGCGGTGAGGGACCAGGTTGATGTAAGCATTTTTGAGCCGGTTGAGATCGCGCAGACGACGCCGGCCGAATGGCTGGAGCAGGCCGTTCGGCGCGGCGCCCGGATTGGCTACGATCCGTGGCTGCATACGCCGGGGCAGGTCGAGCGGCTCGCCAAGGCGGTCGAAACCGCGGGCGGCGTCCTCGTCGCGGTCGAGCCCAATCCGATCGATGCGGTGTGGGGCGACCGGCCAGCGCCGCCGCTGGGCAAGATTACGCTGCATCCGGGCAAATATGCGGGCGAGACCGCGGCGCGCAAAGTCAGCCGCGTCGCCGCGCTGCTAGGCGGCAATGACGCTCTTCTGGTGAGCGACCCGCATGCGGTCGCCTGGGTTTTCAACATCCGCGGCCATGACGTCTCCTACACGCCGCTGCCGCTCGCCTTCGCTCTCGTCTTCAAATCCGGCAGGCCGCGGCTTTATATCGACGGGCGCAAGCTCGATGCGGCGCAACGCCGCAAGCTTGAGGCGCTCGCTGAATTGAAGGAGCCGTCGCAGCTCGAGCGCGATCTTGAAGATCTGGGACGCAAGGGCAAGAAGCTGCTGTTCGACGGCGCGACGGCTCCCGCAAGGCTCGTTTGCGCGTTCAAGGAGGCGGGCGGCGTCTGCGATATCGGCGCCGATCCGATCGCGCTGATGAAGGCGCGCAAGAATGCGACGGAACTCGCCGGCGCGAAAGCCGCCCATATTCGCGACGGGGCGGCCGTTACGCGCTTCCTCCACTGGTTCGCCGAACATGCGCGCCATGGCCGGCTGACCGAGATCGACGCGGCCAAGGCGTTGGAGAGTTTTCGGCGCGAGACGGGCAAGCTCAAGGATCTCTCCTTTCCCTCAATCGCGGCCGCCGGACCAAACGCCGCCATTCCGCATTATCGCGTCACGAACAGGACCAACGCCCGCATCCGCAACGGGATTTTCCTCATCGATTCCGGCGGCCAATATGAGGACGGCACCACCGATATCACCCGCACGCTCGCGGTCGGGCGCCCGACGGCGACAATGCGCGACCGCTTTACGCGCGTGCTCAAGGGTCACATCGCCATTGCGCGGGCGGTGTTCCCGAAAGGCACTTCCGGCGCCCAGATAGACGCGCTGGCGCGGCTTGCGCTTTGGCGGGCAGGGCTCGATTTCGATCATGGCACGGGCCATGGGGTCGGCTCCTATCTCTCGGTGCATGAAGGTCCGCAGCGGATCTCGAAGATTGGCTCGACGCCGCTGCAGCCGGGCATGATCCTGTCCAACGAGCCGGGCTATTACAACGCGGGCCATTGGGGCATAAGGATCGAAAATCTCGTCGTCGTCGAGCCGCGCGCGATCAAGGGCGCCGAACGCGAAATGTACGGATTTGACACGATCACTCTGGCGCCGATCGACGCCGCGCTGATCGAGCCGAAGCTGCTGGAGCCTGAGGAGACCGCCTGGCTCAACGCCTATCATCTGCGCGTTCGGCGCCAGCTTTCGCCGCTGCTCGACCCGGAGCGCCGGCGCTGGCTGGTCGCTGCGACGCGGCCCATCTGAGCGACGGAGGCGGTCGCCTATCGGCCGCAGGCGGCGGCTCTGTCCTGAGTCGACGCCCACGCATTTTCCTGTGCCGCCGCGGGCAAAATGCTCTATGACGGCGGCGCAATTGGAATTTTACCCATCATGGCCGACCTCGAAGACCTGAAAACCGCGCTCTTGAGCGATATTGCAGCGGCCGCGGACGAATCCGCGCTTGAGGCGGTGCGCGTCGCTTCGCTTGGCAAGAAGGGCTCAATTTCCGCTCTGCTGTCCGGCCTTGGAAAAATGTCGCCCGATGAACGCAAGACCGAGGGCGCGGCGATTAACGCCCTGAAGGACGCAGTCAATACGGCTCTGTCGGCCCGGCGCGGCGTGCTGAAGGATGCAGCGCTCGAAGCGCGGCTCGCCAATGAGACGCTCGACGTCACTTTGCCGGTTCGCCCACAGGGCGCCGCGGCCGGCCGCATTCATCCGATTTCCCAGGTGATGGATGAACTCGCCGAGATTTTCGCCGATATGGGGTTCTCGATCGCCGAAGGCCCCGACATCGAGACCGACGATTATAATTTCACGAAGCTGAATTTTCCCCCGGATCATCCCGCGCGGGACATGCACGACACCTTCTTCTTTCATCCGGACAAGCACGGCCGCCGCAAGGTCTTGCGCACGCATACGAGCCCAGTGCAGGTGCGCACGATGCTGGCGCAAAAGCCGCCGATCCGGGTGATCTGCCCTGGCCGAACCTATCGCTGCGATTCCGACCAGACCCACACGCCGATGTTCCATCAGGTCGAGGGCCTTGTCATCGACCGCTCGTCCAATCTCGGCCACCTCAAATGGATTCTCGAGGAATTCCTCAAGGCGTTCTTCGAGACGTCGACCGTCAATCTGCGCTTCCGACCGAGCTATTTCCCCTTTACCGAGCCGTCGATGGAGGTCGATGTGCAATGCTCGCGCAAGGATGGCGAAATAAGATTCGGGGAGGGGAGCGACTGGCTCGAAATCCTCGGCTGCGGCATGGTGCATCCGAATGTCTTGCGCAATTGCGGCCTCGATCCGGAGATTTTTCAGGGATTCGCCTGGGGCATCGGCATCGACCGGTTGGCGATGCTGAAATATGGCATGCCCGATTTGCGCGCCTTCTTCGAGGCGGATGTCCGCTGGCTGAAGCATTACGGCTTTCGGCCGCTCGATTTTCCGAGCCTCGCGTCGGGTTTGAGCCCATAAGGCGACGTCTCAAAAATCGCTAGCGATGCCCTTGACCTCCCAGTCGCCGTAGCGCGCTGGCTCTGGCCCGTCGCGGCCGTTGATTTCCTTCGGACGCGGCTCATGCGCCAGCTCCTTTAAACGCCGGCGCTCCGCCGCCTCGGCGAGCGCGCGTTGCGCGGCGGGCGGCAATTCGCGCCGATCATTTGCGTCCGGCTGCAGCGACTCAGTTCCGGTCGCCGCGGCGCCTGCCGCCTGATTCGCATCGATGCGGCTTGGATCGGTAGGGATTGGCTCGGCGGGGCCAAAATCGGGCTTCTCGCTCATCGGGCGATCTCGCGTTCTTCATAAATAAGACGTCCCAACCTTCTAAAAGGTTTTGGATTGCGGCAAAACCCCCGCGCGGAATCAGGCCGCCCGTGCTATAAACCGCGGCAGTCGAACCGCGGCGGCGGTGTTCGGCAATTCAATCCGCGTCGGGCTTTGTCCGGCGGCGGTTATTTGCCAGATCGCCCGCAGCCGCCCAACAATGCAGCCATCCATTGGCGGAGCCATAAATTTGAACGCACCTCCGCGCCGGCCCGACCCACAGCGCAACCGCAAGGGAGCGCTCCATCGGCCGGGCCAGTCCATGTCGGCGGAAGCGTCAAGGATCGAGGCCGAACGTCACCCGGGGCTGCCGGCCCGTCTTGCCGCCGCGGCCATCCTGAATGATATCGTCGGCAAGGCGCATTCTCTCGAAGATTGCTTTTCCCCCGGCGCCATCCCCTCCCGGCTGCAGGGACTGGACCCGCGCGACGTCGCGCTGACGCGCTCGATCGTCACCGCCGCGCTGCGACGGCTCGGCACCATCCGGAAGACGCTGGGCGAGTTTCTCGACAAGGGGTTGCCGCGTCCGGTCGCACACCTCGAATGGACCCTTATCGCCGCCGCGGCGCAGATTCTCTTTCTGGATGTTCCAGATCATGCGGCCGTCGATCTTGCTGTTCGCGCGACCCGGCTCGAAAATAAAAGCGCGCCCTTTGCCGGCGTGATCAACGCCGTTTTGCGCAATATCGCGCGCGGCCGCGACAAGATCCTCGAAGACAGCGACCCGTTCGATCATGATACGCCGCCCTGGCTCGCCGCGCGCTGGCGCAAGACCTATGGCGAGGATCTGGCCCGAAAGATCGCCAGAGCCAATCGCGACGAGCCGACGCTGGATCTCACCGTCAAATCCGATCCCGCGCTCTGGGCGGAGCGGCTTGGCGGCCTTGTTCTGCCGACCGGCTCCGTACGGCTTCTGACGCATGCGCCGATCGCCGAGCTTCCCGGCTTTGCGGAGGGCGAGTGGTGGGTGCAGGACGCGGCCGCGGCCCTGCCGGCCCGGCTGATCGCTCCCGCTCCCGGCGCCCGCGTCGCGGATTTTTGCGCGGCTCCCGGCGGCAAGGCCGCTCAGCTCGCCGCCGCCGGCGCCAAGGTCACGGCGATCGACCGGTCGGCGGAGCGCCTGAAACGGCTCGCCGCCAATTTCTCGCGGCTTGATCTTCATGCCGATGTCGTCGTCGCCGATATCGTCGGCCTCAAGGCGCAGCCCTTCGACGCCATCCTGATCGACGCGCCCTGCCTCGCTACGGGAACCATCCGCCGCCATCCCGATATCGCCTGGATCAAGAAGCCGACGGACATCGCTTCCCTCGCGCAGGTTCAGGCGCGCATGCTGGACAAGGCGGTCGAACTGGTCCGCCCGGGCGGCGTGATCGTCTATTGCACCTGCTCGCTTGAGCCGGAGGAGGGCGAACTCCAGATCGCGGCGCTGCTTCGCCGCAATCCGGACATGCTGCGCTCTAAAATTTCCCCGCATGAGGTCGGCGACGTCGAGGGCGTCATCAACAATGAAGGCGAGCTTCGCACCTTGCCTTGCCATCTTCCCGCTGACGATCCACGGCTTTCGGGCCTCGACGGCTTTTTCGCGGCCCGGTTGATCCGGCGTAGTTAATAAAGCCGAGAGTTTTTTCCCCCATATTTGATTTTCCGGGATAAGGAGCCGAAAAGTCTCAAGCTTTTCGGATCGGCCGCCTCTGTCCCGTCGGGATGGTCTTTTTGCGCCATTCCGGTTTTGGAACATCTTCATTGAGGCCGCGAGACGGTCGGGGGTACTTGTGGCCGGCGCGATTTTGAAGGATCGGCTGCATGTCGCGGGCCTCGTTCTCGCGCGCGGCGCGGCGGCGGCGTGGCGCTTCGCCGCGAGCCCCTGGCGCGCGCTCGCCGGGCTGCGGCGCCGGCCGCCCGAACGGCTGCTGATCGCGCCGCAGGACATCCGAACCAGCGATCCGACGCTCGCCGCCGATATTTACGCCGGCTATTTCGCTTTCGGCGGCAAGATCGTCAACGCGCATGGACGCTCGCCTTTCGAGCTTGAGCCGCAATCGGACGCCTGGGCGCGCTCGCTCGCCAGTTTCAGCTGGCTGCGCCATCTGCGCGCGGCCGATACGGCGATCTCGAAAGCGAATGCGCGGGCGCTGGTCGAGGATTTTCTCGTCGATTTCAGCAAGCCCGGCGCGAACGCGGCCTGGGAGCCGCGCGTCGCGGCCAGACGGCTGCTCGCCTTCCTCTCGCAGTCGCCGATCATCCTGCATGGCGCCGACCGCGCTTTCTATCGCCGCTTCATGAAGGCGATCGGGCGCACGCAGCAATTTCTCGAACGCAAGATGGCCGAGGGGCTCGCCGGCGAGGACCGGCTGCTTGTCGCGATCGCGCTGGTCGAGCTCAGCCTTTGCGCCGAGGACGCCGGAAAATTGCGCCAGCGCGCCGGCCGGATGCTCGCCGAGGAGCTGCAGCGCCAGATCCTGCCGGATGGCGGCCACATCAGCCGCAATCCGCAGATCCTGATCGACCTGCTGCTCGATCTTCTGCCGCTGCGTCAGGCCTATGCCGCGCGCGGCGCGCAGCCGCCGCCGCAGCTTCTCAACGCGATCGACCGCATGATGCCCATGCTGCGGCTGTTCCGCCATGGCGACGGCGCGCTGGCGCTGTTCAACGGAATGGGCGTGACGCCGCCGGAGCAGCTTGCGACGGTGCTCGCCTATGACGACAGCCGGGCGCGGGCGCTGACCAATGCGCCCCATTCCGGCTATCAGCGGCTGGAGGGGCAGGACGCGGTCGTCGTCGTCGACGCCGGCCGGCCGCCGCCGCCGGTGTTTTCGACGCGCGCCCACGCCGGCTGCGCCTCGTTTGAATTTTCGGTCGGCGCGCAGCGTCTCGTGTTGAATTGCGGGGCGCCGGAGGCAAACCGAGCCGCCGCGCGCGAGGCGGCGCGCATGACCGCCGCCCATTCGACGCTTGTCGTCGACGATCTGTCCTCATCGCGCTTCGCCTTTCATCTCGGCTTGCGCAAATGGCTCGGGGACGAAATCGTGTCGGGGCCGGAACAGGTCGAGATCGAACGCCGCGACGAGGCGGCGGGCTCGACTCTCGTGGTCCAGCACGACGGTTATGCCTCCCGCTTCGGCCTCATTTGCCAGCGCCGCCTCGTGTTGCACAAGGACGGCAAATGGCTCGACGGCGCTGACCGCATGGTCGCCGCGACGCCCGGCGACGCCATCGAGCGCCGCCCCTTCGCGGTGCGCTTCCACATCCATCCCAATGTGCGGCTGAAGCGGGTGCGCGAGGGCCATGCGGTGTTGTGCCTGCTTCCGAACGGGCGGCGCTGGCTGTTCGAGACGCCCTGGATCGCCGAGATCGAGGAGAGCATTTTCTTCGCCGCCCCGGATGGACCAAGAGCCTGCTCTCAGATCGTGCTCGAGGGCGAGACGCGCGACGGCCTGGAGCTGACTTGGAGCTTTCGGCAGGCGGAGAAGAAGAAGCGGTAGGCGACTGACAATACTCAGCTAGAAGCCAAACGGGTTTGGGCCGCCCGTGCCGGTTTCTGGCGCGCGACGCCTCCTCTCGTCCAACACACGCGCCCAAGTCTCATAGACAATTCGAATCCGCTTATCGATTTCCGCATAAGGCAGGAGATCGGCTTCCCTATGAAACTCTACATGAATGCGCCTGGTATCCTTGGCGGTAGGAAACTGAATGATCGCCAGACGGGCTTCCGAAACGTCAGGGTGCCGCTCGCGCACCCACAGATGTTGCATTGAAAAAACGATCTGCCTTATTGAGCGGTTCTCGATCCCGTCTTTTCGGCGGTGATCAAAAAAGGGGATAAACACCCCATCTTGATCTGCGAGCAACACATCGCTCCAATAGCGAACGGTTTCAGTTATACCTATCGGAAGGCGACCCATAGGAAAGTGTACCGCCGACCATCCTTTGCGTCGTGCCCCCTCGAATAAAACCTTGCCGACTTCTAGGTTTGCCTGCGCCTGGACTTCGCCTCTCTTGCAAGCGATCTCGATTTGCCGCCCTATTTTTTCCCACGGTGGCTGAGCAAGACGTTCGAAAAGAGGAGTGTTCGCGCCGACAATATCGGAAGTCGAGCTTCTCACCGGATCGTAGGACCAAGCGCCGCCACCTGCGTCGTAGGAGCGGAGGGCATGCTCAAGCTGTGGACCGGGCGTGAGCGCCGCGAGTCTCGCTAAGTCAATTTCCGATAAGCGGCGTGTCTTCATTAGGCTCCCCGACGCGGCTTTGCAGGCCGACCGTAACCTTCTGGTGCTTAAAGCATTCCAGCGTAATACTATCTGGGATTCGTAAGCCGAGCGCAACAGATGTTTTTGCTTTGTTCACAACAGTAGCCCATGGCCCTTTCGCCGCGTGCGCAATGTCAACGAGACGGCCAGGGCTCAGATGGCCATACGCGCGGAGAACTTCCTTCAAGTGGCGGCGAACTTGCCTATCGTCAGGAATTTCCAGGGCGTAAACCGCTCCCGTCATCGGGTTCCGCCCGGTTGCTCGCGTTCGGATGGGCTGATCGGCTTCGCCCTTGAATGCTTGATAGACAGCCGGATGGACCGGCCCGTATTTCCACGCTTCAAAAGCTCCCTGTACAAGCGGAACGCCGGTCCTAATGAGGAAATGACCGTGAGCGAAGTAAAGCAGCTTTTGGAGCGCGAGGTTGCTGATTGGCATCGGACCTTCCTCCTCCTTGGCGGCTAATTCCAAGAGGAGGTTAGCGACGGCGCGCGGGTCATATGGAGGCTTGATCATGACCTTTGTACCCTGTCCTTCGCTTCTAGTAATCTGATTGAGGGCGAGCTGCAAGCCAGCAATCGTTGCGGGATGGTTAGCCCAAATTTTGATGCAGCTGAGCTTTTTCGCGGATTACGCTGACACGTAAATCCGTTTACCCGCTCGTCGCCGGCAGCCGTCCCCTCTTATGCGTATGCCACAGATACCAGGCGAGCAGCGCGACCGGTATTCCGATCAGCGACGTGCCGACAAAAAACCACTCAAAGCTCATCCGTTCGATGATGAATCCCGAGGCGCCGGCAAGAAAGCTGCCGGGCAGGGCGCAGAGCGAAGTCAACAGCGCATATTGGCTCGCCGCATAATCGGTCGAGGTCAGCGACGACATGTAGGTGATCAGCACGATCGAGGCGAAGGCGTAGGCGAAACTGTCGATGCTGACGGTCGTCGCAAACAGCCAGAACTCGCCGCCGCCGTGATCGCCATGCACGGCGAGATAGGCGAGGCTCAGATGCGAGGCGGAGGCGAAGACGGTTCCGGCGAGGAGGCTCGCCATCATGCCGATGCGGGGGATGACATAGCCCGCGCCAAGGGTGCCTCCCAGCGCAACGCCGAAGCCGAAAAGTTTCGTCACCGTGGCGATGTCGCTATCCGAATAATGCAGGCTCTTGAACAGCGGGATGGCCATCGCGTTTGAAATATAACCCGGCATGCGAAACCCGGCCACCATCAACAGGATGAGAACCGCTGGCGGTCCGAGCCGGCGCATCAGATCCTTGATCGGATTGACGATGGTCGCGACGATATCGAGCGGCTCGGAATGCGCGGTCTTGTCCGACTCGGGCTCTGGCGCGAGCAGGGCGGCGATCATGCCGGGCGCCATCAACGCGGCCATGCAGAGATAGGCGGCGCGCCAGCCAAAAGCGTCGGCGAGATAGAGCGCGCCGGCGCCCGCGGCAAGATTGCCGAAGCGCCAGCCGATCTCCGACCAGGAAGACATCAACGCCTGCCGCTCTTGCGGCGCCACCGTGATCCGCCAGCCGTCGATCGTAATATCCTGCGTCGCGCCAGCGAAGCCGAGCGCGAGGCTGAAGCCGACTGTCCAGGCAAGCCAATGCGCCGGATCGCCGAAGGCGACGCCGATCAGCGAAAGCATGATTCCGATCTGCGAGAGCACGATCCAGCCGCGCCGTCGGCCGAGCAGGCGACTGAACAGGGGGGCGTCGTAGCGGTCGAGAAAAGGCGCCCACACGAATTTGAATTTATAGGCGAGCGTCAATTCGCTCATCAGGCCGAGCAGGGCGATCGGCACCTTCGCCTCCGACAGCCACGCCGATTGCGTGATGTAGACGAGCAGAAAAGGCATGCCGGAGCTAAAGCCGAGGCCGAACATCGCGCCGACGGATCGATCGGAGACGAGATGGCGCAGTCTTATCTTGTTATGCTCGCCTGCCGCCGCGACCTGATCCTGCATGACGGTGAAACCTCATCTCCGGCGTGGACGTCGGAGATTAGCACCGTGATGCGGCGGGACAGAAATCAGCCTCCCGGACGGGCGGGCGCGCTTATGCGGCTTTGCCGGACGCCAGCGCATGAACATCGGCTGCGGTGAGCATTTTCCCGCCGATGCCCCAGTCGCCTTGCTCGATTTCCTGAATACGGACCCAGGTGACAGAGCGCATCGCCTCGCCCTCGACGGAAATCATGGCTTCCGTGACCTTTTCGATCAGGCTGCGCTTTTGATGCGGCGTGAATACATCCTTGATGACATCGATTGTTACGAGCGGCATGTCTTATCTCCACAGATACTGTTTGGAAATTCGGTTCTCCTCATCCTGAGGAGCCATTTCCTGAGAAATGGCGTCTCGAAGGATGTAGTCAGAGCACGCTGTCGACGCCCTCGTGGTTCGAGACGGGCTCTTCGAGCCCTCCTCACCATGAGGCCTCTTGGAGGAAGCAAATTCTCAAACAGTCTCTCAGCAGGCGTCGATGTCGTAAAGTTAACCGGACGCCCGGCTGATTGCTTGGAGACGATCTGGAGATTTTCCGGAGAAATCGCGGAAAATTGCTATAATCCGCCCCGATGATCTATCTTTTCGAAGATTTTGAACTGGACACGGCCAGGGTCGAACTTCGGACGAATGGCGTCGCGATCGCGATCGAGCCACAGGTCTTTGCGCTGCTGTGTTTCCTCGTCGAAAGCCGTGACCGGGTCGCGACGAAGGAAGAGATCGTCGCGCGCGTTTGGAACGGGCGGGTCATCTCCGATTCCGCGATCGCCAGCCGCATCAAATCGGCGCGCCGCGCGCTCGGTGACGATGGAGGCGCGCAGCGCCTCATCCGCACAATCCATGGAATTGGCTTCCGCTTCGTCGCGGATGTCCGGCTGGCGGCGACGCGCATCGAGTCCATCGCGCCCACGGCCGAGACGGCGCCGGATACGGATCGGTCGCAAGCCGTCGAGACGTCGCGGCCGAGCATTGCGGTCCTTCCTTTTCGCCTTCTCGGCGCGGCGGATCCGCAATTTTCCATCGGCGACGCGCTTCCTCACGATCTCATCACCGAACTGTCGCGGCTACGCTGGCTCTTTGTCATCGCGAGAGGTTCGTCCTTCCGCTTTCGCGGCGCGGAGCCGGACGTCGGCCGCGTCCGGACGGCGCTGAACGTCCGCTATTGCCTGTCCGGCGTCGTAGAGATCCACCATAGCGCAATGATCATCTCGGTCGAACTTTCCGACGCCGAGGACAGCGGCGTCGTTTGGAGCGAGAGATTTCGAACGCAAGCCAGCGCGGTGCATGAGATCCGCGAAGAGATCGTCCGCGCCGTGATCAATGCGCTCGAATTGCAGATCCCGCTCAACGAGGCGCGTCGGGCGCGGCTGAAATCGCCGGAGCGTCTCGACGCATGGTCAGCCTATCATCTCGGGCTGCATCATATGTATCGCTTCAACAAAGCCGATAATTCTGTCGCAACCGCGCTGTTCGAGCGCGCTGCCGCGATGGAGCCGGGATTTGCGCGCGCCTATGCCGGCCTTTCGTTCACCCATTTTCAAAGCGCCTTTCTGAGCTACGCCGACAATGTTTCCGAGGCGGCGAATCTGGCGCAGCGCGCCGCCGAACAAAGCCTCGAACGCGATCCTGTCGATCCTTTCGGCAATTTCACCATGGGCCGCGCCTTCTGGCTTTGCGGCGATCTCGACGCCAGTCTTCCCTGGCTGGAGCGCGCCAATGCGCTCAACCCGAATTACGCCCAGGCCAAATATTCGCGAGCTTGGGCGCAGGCGCTGCTCGGCAACGCTGCGTCGAGTCGCGCGAATGTGGACGAAGCGCTGGCCCTGAGCCCGCTTGACCCGCTTCTCTATGGCATGTTCGGCGTTCGCGCTTTTTCCCATCTTGTGATGGGAGAGTCCGCCGAAGCTGCGGAATGGGCCGAGCGCGCGGCGCGCTCTCCCGGGGCGCACGCCTTGATCGAGATGATCGCCGTCCTCGCGCATGGCCTCAACGGAAACGATGCGCGCGCGAAAGCGTGGGCCCGTTCCGCGCGCGCTCGGGTTTGCGATCTCAACAAGGCCGCCTTCCTGCGCGCTTTTCCGTTTCGCGACCAACTCATGCTCAAGCGCGTTTCCGACGAGCTTGAGAGGTTCGGGTTTTAGCAAGACGCGCCAGCGCAAATGAGCGCTCTCAATCCGGGAAGCCCGCAGATGCTGCGCTGTCGTCGGTCGCGCGGAGCGCTCCGCCCGCCATCGCGGCCCACGCCCGCGCCCGCGCCTCCGGGTCGGCGTTCAGCGTGATGTCGGTCACGACTGCCGCGCTGTCGGCCCCGGCCTCGAGCACGCCCGGCGCGCGCTCCAGCGTAATCCCGCCGATGGCGACAAGGGGGATTGTGCCAATGCGCTTTTTCCATTCGCCGATGCGCGCGAGGCCTTGCGGCGCAAAGGGCATTTTCTTCAAGATCGTCGGATAGATCGGGCCGAGCGCGATATAGTCCGGCCCGGTTTCGAGCGCCCGCGCAAGCTCGGCCTCGTCATGCGTCGAGACGCCGAGTTTCAGGCCGGCCTGGCGGATCGCTTTCAGATCGGCGGTTTCGAGATCTTCCTGGCCGAGGTGAATGAAATCGCAGCCAAGGTCGATGGCATGACGCCAGTAGTCATTGACGACGAGCTGCGCGCCGCCAGCCTCGCATAAGCTCCTGGCCCTTATGATCTCTTTGCGCAAAACCTCGTCGGAGAGGTCTTTGGCGCGTAGCTGCACCAGTTTGACGCCGTAGGGCAGGAGGCGGGCGATCCAGTCGGAACTGTCGACGATCATATAAAAGCGGTCAAGCACGCTGCGCGCCCGAAAAGGCGCGGCCGATCACCGGCGTCGAGGGGGAGGCCATGTCGCGCGGCTGCATCGGATCGGCGAGGAAGCCGAGCCGGCCGGCCTCGACCGCCAGCGCAAAGGCGCGCGCCATCACGACCGGATCGCCAGCCTTGGCGATCGCCGTATTGAGCAAAATCGCATCAACGCCGAGCTCCATCGCCGCCGCTGCATGGGAGGGCGCGCCGAGACCGGCGTCGACAATCAGCGGCGTATCGGGAAAATGCGCGCGCAAGGCGCGAAGACCATAAGGGTTGTTAAGGCCGCGCCCGGTGCCGATCGGCGCGCCCCATGGCATCAACACCTCGCAGCCGGCGGCAAGTAGTTTTTCCGCGACGACGAGATCTTCTGTCGTGTAGGGAAACACCTGAAATCCGTCGCGGACCAGAATCTGAGCCGCCTCGACAAGGCCGAACACGTCGGGCTGCAGCGTATCTTCCTCGCCGATGACCTCCAGTTTGATCCAGCGCGTGTCGAACACCTCGCGCGCCATCTCGGCCGTGGTGACGGCCTCTTTCACGGTGCGGCAGCCGGCTGTATTCGGCAACACGCGCACGCCAAGTTCGCGGATCAGCGCCCAGAAATCTTCGCCGGCGCGACTTGCGCCCGACTCGCGGCGCAGCGACACGGTGACGATCTCGGGCTGGCCCGCCCGAATGGCGGCGGCGAGGATCGCGGGAGAGGGATATTGCGCCGTGCCGACGATGAGTCGGGACAGCATCGAGACGCCATAGAGGCTGAGTGTGTCCTGCGCCAACTTAGCCTCCCTGTCTAGGGCTGACGATTTCGACCGCGTCGCCTTCCTTGATCTTCGTTTGCGCGCGCTGGGTCTTGCGCACGAAACCCCGGTTAAGCGCGGTCGCTACATGACCTTCATCATAATCAAGCTCGTTCAGGAGCGCGGCGAGCGTCGTCGCGGCGACCTCAAGCGTCTTGCCGTTCACTTCGATCTTCATGCAATATCTCCGCAGCGTCGGCGCCGCGCAGCGCGACGTCGACGGCCCGCATCGCCAGCGCCGGCGCCAGCAGAAAGCCGTGCCGGTAAAGGCCGTTCAGATGGATGGTTCGATTGTCGAGTCTTATGCGCGGCAGGTTGTCGAAAAAGGCCGGCCTAACGCCGGCGCCTGTCTCGACGATCTCGGCTTCCGCGAAGGCGGGATGGACGGCATAGGCCGCGCCGAGAAGTTCGAGCATGGCGCGCGCCGTCACCCGGCCTACCTCGTGGTTTTCGATCATCGTCGCGCCGATCATGAAGCGTCCGTCGCCGCGCGGCACGATATAGACGGGGTTGCGCGGATGGATCAGCCGCACCGGGCGCGACAGCCGCACCTCTTTGGTGAAGAGGACCAGCATCTCGCCCTTGACGCCGCGCAGGTCCGGCAGGGCGTCCTTCGCGTCAAAGCCGCGGCAATCGACTGTCCAGTCGACGTCATCTTCGGCCTGCGAGGCGTCGACGCCAAAACGAAGCGCCACTTTGTCCATGGCTTTGAGGCGATCAAATAGGGCCGCGACGGCTGCGCGCGGATCGAGATGCGCCTCGTTCGGAAAAAACAGCGCGTCGTCGAAGCGGCCGGCGAGATCGGGCTCCAGCTCCGCGATCCGCTCCGCGCCGATCCGCTTGAATTCGCGCGTGCGCCGTGAAAAGCGCGTCAGCTCCGGCCGGTCTCGGGCGGGGGCGATGACGAGCGAGCCGCGCTTGAGCGCGACCGGGACGATTTGCGTCCAATAATTGAGCGATTCGATCCCGAGATCGACGACAAGAGGCTCGGCGCTCTCGGCCTCGCACCAGGGCGCGATCATGCCGCCAGCCAGAAACGAGCAGCCAAGCCCCGGCCCCTCGCGGCGCTCGATGAGTTCGACCGCGCAGCCGGCGCGCGCAAATTCAAGCGCCGCGGTCAGGCCGGCGACGCCGGCGCCGATGACACGAATGCGCAGAGGCTTCATCGGCGCGCGCCTTCGCCGCCGGCGAATTTGCCGAAACAACTACGAAGCCAAGGGTTTGGAAAAAACATGAATCTCACCATCCCTACGCCAGTGCGAGCTGGATCAGGTTCGAAGGGTCGCCGGGCCGCTTCTTGTGAGCGTCGCCAGCCTCTCAGCCCCCTGTCGGGGATCCCCTAGGCATCGTTTACAGGTAGGCCCCCACGAAAGCGCCGTCAAGGCGCGCCGACTGCGCCTCTTGGCGGAGGGGGGCGGCAAAGCGCTTGTGGAAAAGCGCGGGCAGCCGGGTAGGATGGCGGGCCGGCGCGCCGCATGATGGCGCACGCGTCGCGACCGGACGGACCTTTGCCAAAAAAAAACGTCTTCACCATCGCGCCCGGGGCGCCATTTCTGAAAACTTTTGCGGAGGCGTTTCTGGATGGACGCGTCGTCGAAGGGTTTTGCGCGGGCGAAAATCCGCTGGAGCTGGCCGAGGCGACGATCTATGTGCCGACGCGCCGCGCCGCCCGCGCGCTCACGGATGAGTTTTTTCGCGCGCTGCCGACAAAGGCGGTGCTGCTGCCGCGCATCCTGCCGCTTGGCGCGCTCGACGAAAGCGAGACGGAGCTCCTTTTCGAGGATGGCGGGGCGGATGAATTTTCGGCGCCCCTCGAACCGCCGCTCGCCATTGGCGAGATCGACCGGCGCATGCAGCTTGCCGAATTGTGTCTCTCCTGGTCGCGCCTGCTGCGGCACGCCATCGTGCGGGTCGAGGCGGACGGCGCCCGCGTCCTCGACGAGCGCGAATCGCTGCTAGTCGGCGCGACCGCCGCGGACGCCTGGGGGCTTTCCGGCGACCTTGCGCGGCTGATCGACGAACTGATCATCGAGGACATCGACTGGGCGCGCCTCGATCCGCTCGCCTCGGAGGGATTCGACGATTATTGGCGCATCACGCTCGATTTTCTCAAAATCGCCATCACGCAATGGCCGCATATTCTGGAGCAGCGCGGTCTTGTTGACCGGGCGCGGCGTCAGGTCTCGCTGATCGAACGGCAGAGCCTCGCCCTGCGCGATGCGCCGGGACTCGGTCCCGTGGTCGCGATCGGCTCCACGGGCTCCAACCGCGCGACCGCGCGGCTGCTTGACGCCATCGCCAGCGCGCCGCGCGGCGCCATCGTGCTGCCGGGCCTCGATCTGAAGCTTGACGAGGCGGCGTTCGCTCTCGTCGCCCGCGCCGCGGACGAGGGCGAGCCGGCCTTCACCCATCCGCAGGCGGCCCTGTGCCGGCTTTTGCGCACCCTCAATATGTCGCGCGACGAGGTGAGGCCGCTTGGCGCTCTTACGAAAGCGCAGGACGCGCGCGAGCGTTTTATCTCCGAGGCGCTGCGCCCAGCGGAGGCGACCGACGCCTGGATCGCCTATCGGCAGGCGATCGATCCCGCGCTGCTTGAAGAAGCGCTGGCGGGCGTGACACTGATCGAAGCCGCGGACGAACGCGAGGAAGCGCTCGCCCTCGCCATCGCCATGCGCCACGCGCTGGAGCGCCCGGACGGAACGGCGGCGCTGGTGACGCCGGACCGCGAACTTGCCCGCCGCGTCGCCGCCGAACTGCTGCGCTGGGGCGTCCGCGTCGAAGATTCGGCGGGAGAGCCGCTTGGCTCCGGCGAGGCCGGATTGCTGGCGCGACTCGTCGCCGCCTGCGCTGCCGACGATATGAGCGCGGCCACCGTCGCCGCGCTGATGGCGCATGGCGCGCTTCGTCTTGGGTTTTCGCGCGAGGAGATCGCGCGGCTCCGCCCGCTGCTTGAGATCGGCGTGCTGCGCGCGGCGGCGGGCGGGAAGCTGCGCGATCCCGCGCGCGCGATCGAACTGGCCGCAGCGCAAGCGGATGGGCCGCACGCGCATCCGGCGCAGAAGCGCATTTTTCCACGCGAATCCGACGCCCTGCGCGACTTCCTCATGCGGCTTGAGGCGGCTCTGCGGCCAATGCTGGAAGCGGGCGGCGAGCGCGATCTCGCCTTCTGGGTCGAGGCGCACCGAACCGCGCTCGCGGCGATCCGCGCCGGCGAGCCCGAAGAGGAGGATTCGGGCGAGGACGGCGAGGCTCTGGCCGCTCTGTTCGAGGAGCTTGCCTTGAGCGCGACGTCGGAAATGCGCTTCGACGCCGAGGCCTATCAGTTTTTCTTCGCGGCCGTCGCTGGCGAGGCGCGCCTCGGCGCCGCCGGCCGGACGCATCCGCGCCTGAAAATCCTCGGCCTCCTCGAAGCGCGGCTGATGGACGTCGATGTGATGCTGCTTGGCGGCCTCGATGAGTCCGTCTGGCCGCCTCAGGCGCGCGCCGACGCCTTTTTGAACCGGCCCATGCGGGCGGCGCTCGGCCTCTCGCCGCCAGAGCGCAAGCTTGGCCAGACGGCGCATGATTTCGTGCAGGCGATGGGCCGGGACAAGGTCGTTTTGAGCCGGGCGGCGAAGCGCGGCGGCGCGCCGACGGTCGCCTCGCGCTTCATCCAGCGGCTCGCCGCGCTCGGCGGTCCGGCGTGGGCGGCCTGCGCCGCCCGCGGCAAAACCTATCTTGATCTGGCGCGGCTGATCGACCGGCCGGCGGCGGCGCCGGCTCCGCTGCGGCGGCCTGAGCCAAAGCCGCCGGTCGCGCTGCGCCCGAACCGGCTCAGCGTCACGAAAATCGAGACGCTGCGGCGCGATCCTTATGCGGTCTACGCCGAGACGATTCTAAAGCTGCTTCCGCTCGATTCGATCGGCCGCACGCCGGGGCCGGCCGAAACCGGCAGCGCGATCCACGCCGCGATCGAGGCTTTTACCGCATCGTTTGGGCCGGGACCGCTGCCGGCGGGGGCGAGGGACACATTGCGCGCCCTGCTGCTCAAGGCGCTGGAGGACAATCTGGCCGATCCCGGCTTTGCCGCTTTCTATGTTCCGCGGCTCAAGCAGATGATCGATTTTTACATGGGTTTCGAGGCGTCAAGGCGCAGCGGGCTCGACGAAATCAGGACCGAGGCGGCCGGCCGGCTCGAATTTTTCCTGAGCGACGGCTCGCCCTTCGCCCTGACCGCGCGCGCCGACCGAATCGAGCGGGCAGCCAGCGGCAAGCTCAGCCTGATTGACTTCAAGACCGGCGCGCCGCCGGGGATCAAGGAAATCGAGGTCGGCTTTGCGCCGCAGCTGACGCTAGAGGCGGCGATGGCCAAGCGCGGCGCCTTCGGCCCTGCGGGGCAGGACGAGATCGACGCGCTTTACGTCAAACTCAACGGGCCGGGCGGCGGCAAGGTCAAGCCCGTCGTCTTCAAGGGGAGGACGGTCGAAGACGTCGCGGACCAGCATTTCGCGCATCTTGTCGAATTGCTGAGCCAGTTCCGCGATCCGGATCGCTCCTACCCGCCGCGCCCCTTTCCGAAATTCGCCAAGGCCTACAACGCCTATGATCACTTGGCCCGCGTCAAGGAATGGTCGGCGGGCGGCGAGAGCGAGGACGCCTGATGGACCTCGCCGCGATTTCGCCGCAGACGCTGCAAAAGCAGCGCGAAGCCTCCGACCCCGCCGCCTCGGTCTGGGTCTCCGCCAACGCCGGTTCGGGCAAGACCCATGTGCTGGCGCAGCGCGTGGTGCGGCTGCTGTTGCAGGGAACGCCGCCGTCGAAGATTCTCTGCCTGACGTTCACCAAGGCCGCCGCCGCCAATATGTCCATGCGCGTCTTCAACACGCTCGCGCGATGGACGGCGCTCGACGATGCGGAGCTGAGGCGGGCGATCGTAGCCACCGGCGCGCCGTCGCCGGACTGGCGCGAGATGCGCGAGGCGCGAAAGCTGTTCGCGCGTACGGTGGAGACGCCGGGCGGGCTGAAAATCCAGACCATCCACGCCTTCTGCGAAAGGCTGCTGCATCTCTTTCCGTTCGAGGCGAATGCGCCTTCGCGCTTCGAGGTCGCCGACGAGGAGCGGCAGGGTGAACTGCTCGCCCGCGCCCGCAACGACGTGCTGGGCAGCGCCGCGGAGGCCGATCACGAGCTTAAAGCGATCGTCGATCGAGTCGCGGGAGAATGTTCCGAATATGGCTTTGCGACGCTGCTCGAACAGGCGCTTCGCCTTCGCGCGCGGCTGCGCGAGGCCTGGCCGAAGGATCACGAGAGCGTTCTGCGCAAGGCGCTGGACGTTGCGCCGGGCCGCGACGTTGCGGCGATCCGGCAGGATATGCTGGAGGGCGGGATCGCGCCTTCGCGCTGGAGCGAACTGGCGGCCTTTCTCGAAACGGGAACCAAAACCGATTGCGATAGGGCGGCCGCTTTCCGCGACGCGGCGGCGCGTCACGCCGCTGGCGACAGTGAGGGTTGCCGCGACGTCTATCTCCAGATCTTTTTTACCGACAAAGGCGAGAAAGCCAAAAGGCTCCTGACCAGAGGCCTCGCGGCGAAAAATCTCGCGATCGAGGCCGCGCTCTACGCGGAACAAGAGCGTCTCGATCGTCTGCGGGCCGAGGAAAAATCGGCCGCGACGCTGGAGCGCTCGGCCGCGCTCGGGCGTCTCGTCGACGCCATCTTCGCGCGCTATCAAAAACTCAAATATGAGCGCGTCATCCTCGACTTCGACGATCTCGTCGCGAAGACGCTGACGCTGCTGGAGCGCTCCGACGCCTCCTGGGTGCTCTACAAGCTCGACGCGGGCATCGACCATATTCTGATCGACGAGGCGCAGGATACAAGCGAGGCGCAATGGCGCATTCTTGAGGGGCTGATGGCCGATTTCGCCGTCGGCCATGGCCGCAATCTTGCGCCGCGAACCTTCTTTGCGGTCGGCGACGAAAAGCAGTCGATCTTTTCGTTCCAGGGCGCAGCGCCGCATATGTTTCACGAGATGCAGCGCAAATTCGAGCGCAAGTTCATCAACGGCGGCGAGCGTTTCTCGCATGTGCGGCTGACCCATTCGTTCCGCTCGGCGGCTGGCGTGCTCGGCGCCGTCGACAGCGTCTTTGGCCGGGCCGAAAGCCAAAGCGGGCTGGTCGCGCCCGCCGACGTCTGGATGGGGCATGAGCCGCTAAAAACTCTTCCGAGCCTTGTCGAGATCTGGCCCTCGGTTGGAGCGGGCGGCAAGGCGGAAAACAGCGATTGGCGCCTCCCGCTCGATTTCCGCGATGAGAGCGACCCTCCGAGCCGCGTCGCAACGCGCATCGCCGAAAAAATCGCGGCGCTCATCGAGCCTCGCTCGGGCGAGCGCGTCCATGACGGCGAGAGCGGCGTTTTGCGGGCCGTCCGCGCCGGCGACATTCTCATTCTTGTGCGCACGCGCGGACCTTTCTTCGAGGCGGTGATCCGGGCGCTGAAGCAAAAGGGCGTTCCGGTCGCCGGCGCCGACCGGCTGAAGCTTGGCGAACATATCGCGGTGCAGGATCTCGTCGCGGCCGGCCGCGCCGCCCTGCTGCCGGAGGACGATCTCAATCTCGCCGCGGCGCTGAAATCGCCGCTGATCGGGCTCGACGACGACGATCTCATCGCCTTGGCGCCGGGGCGTCCCGGCAGTCTTTTTGCGGCCCTTCTTGCGTCACCCGATTCGCGCTTCAGGCCGGCGCGCGAGACGCTCGGCCGATGGCGCGCGCGCGCCGCCGCGCGGCCCTTCGCCTTCTACGCCAGCCTTCTTGGCGAGGATCAGGGCCGGCGCGCCATCGAAGGCCGGCTCGGCGTCGAGGCGGTCGACGCGGTCGACGAATTCTTGCGCCTGGCGCTCGCCCACGAGGCCGAGCCCGCGCCTTCGCTCGCCGGTTTTCTCGCCGATTTCGAGACCGTGCAGCGGGAGGTCCGGCGCGATATGGAGAGCGGCGGCGACGTCGTCCGTGTCATGACGGTCCATGCCGCGAAGGGGCTTGAGGCCAAAATCGTCTTTTTGCCCGATACCTGCGGCGGGCTCTCCGCGCAGCACGATCCAAGCGTCTTTGCGCTGGAGGAAACCCACCTCGGCGCGGCGCCTGTCGTCTGGTCGCCGCGGAAGGCCGAAGACTGCGACAAGGCGGCGGCGGCGCGAAAGCGCCTGCGCGAACTTGCCGAGGACGAATATCGCCGCCTGCTCTATGTCGCCCTGACGCGCGCCGAGGAGCGGATCTATATTTGCGGCTTTCACGGCGCCAAAAAGCCGCCGGAGCTTTGCTGGGCGAATATGATCGAGGCGACGCTCGCGCCGACCTTGCAGCAGGCGCCGGCCTTCTGGAATGTGGAGGAATTTGTTCTGCGGCGGCTATCGCCGGGGGCTGATCTGGCGGTTCAGGAGACCGCGGCGCCGGTAGAGGGAGGAAGCCTCATCGCTCCCGGATGGCTGTCGCGCCGGCTCGATCCGCTGGAAGAGCCGGCGGCGCCAATGCGCCCGTCGAGCGCGCTCGCCGCCTCCGACCGCCGCGCCGACGCCGCGGGACGGCGCGAGGCGCTGCAGCTTGGCTCGCTTACGCACATTTTGCTGCAATATCTCCCCGATCAGCCGGTCGAAGCGCGGGCGCGCGCGGGGCTGGCCTATCTCGCCGTTCGGGCGAAGGGTCTCGACGAAGCGGCCCATGAACGTCTCCTGCAAGCCGCCTTGGCGGTCATCGCCGCGCCGCAGCTTGAGCCCTTGTTCGGTGCGGGCTCCAGGGCGGAGGTCGCCGTCGCCGGCAAGATCGCGCTGCCGGGCGGAGCTTCGGTCGACGTCATCGGCCGGATCGATCGGCTGGGGCTGTCGGAGGGCGAGGTTTGGGTCGCCGACTTCAAGACCGGAGCGCCGCCAGCGCCTGGCGAGGTCCCGCAATCCTATCTGACGCAGATGGCGCTCTACCGCGCGGCGCTGCGGCCGCTTTGGCCGGAACGCCGGCTGCGCATGATTTTGATCTTTACGGAAGGCCCGCAAATCATTGAGCTCGCCGAAGCAGCCCTCGACGCGGCGCTGGCTGCTGTCGCCGCTGCGAAACGCCCGGCTCCTTGACGGGGCGGCGGCGTCTTCTTACGTTAAAATCCGAATCTGGCGGGGACTGTCCCGCCGTAGGGCGGGCGCGCCTGTCGTCGCCCCAAACGAGAGTTGCTCATGTCGTCGACCGTCAAAGTCACCGATGCGAATTTCAAATCCGACGTGGTCGGCGCCGGCGGTCCCGTCGTCGTGGATTTCTGGGCGGAATGGTGCGGCCCGTGCAAAATGATCGGTCCGGCGCTCGAGGAGATCGCCGCCGAGCTAGAGGGCAAGGTGACCATCGCCAAGCTCAACGTCGATGAAAATCCGGGCGTCGCCGGCGCTTACGGCATTCGCAGCATCCCGACGCTGATGCTGTTCAAGGACGGCAAGATGACCTCGACCAAGGTTGGCGCCGCGCCGAAGGGCGAGCTGAAGAGATGGATTTCCGAGGCCATCTGACCTTTCAAATTACCTCTGATCTTCATCCCCGGATCGGGCGAGTGTTGAAGATCATGCTTTAAAAAGCGTGCTTCTTCCGGCAAAAGGACCTCGCGAGAGGTCCTTTTTGCTTTAGAGGCCGCGTTTGGGGACAGGCATGGGCCGCTATGCGGTGAAGGAGATTTTTCCGACCCTGCAGGGGGAGGGCGCCCAGGCCGGGCGCGCCGCCGTGTTCTGTCGCTTTGCCGGCTGCAACCTCTGGTCGGGGCGCGAGAAAGACCGCGCCGCCGCCGCCTGCCCCTTCTGTGATACCGATTTCATCGGAACCGACGGCCCCGGCGGCGGCGTTTTCGGCGGCGCGGAGGAGCTCGCGGGCGCCATCGAGGCGGCCTGGCTTGGCGGACCCGCCGGCCGCTATGTCGTCTTCACCGGCGGCGAACCCTTGCTGCAACTCGACGACGCGCTGATTGCGGCCGTCCACGCCCGCGGCTTTGAAGCGGCGGTCGAGACCAATGGCACGCTTGAGCCGCCCGCCGGCGTCGATTGGCTCTGCGTCAGCCCCAAGGCCGGAGCGCCGATCGTCGTGACCGCCGGCTCGGAGCTAAAGCTCGTTTATCCGCAGGACGATCTTCTGCCGGACGCCCTGAGCGGGCTTCAGTTCGCGCATTTCTGGCTGCAGCCCATGGACGGCGCCAATGTCGACGCCAACACCAAAGCGGCGGTCGCCTATTGCCTCGCCCATCCCGATTGGCGCCTGAGCCTGCAAACCCACAAGCTCATCGGCATTCCCTAAAATAAAGCCTCAACCTTATGAAAATCACTCAGGCCTTCCATTTCGAGGCGGCGCACCGGCTGCCGCATGTCGCCGAGACGCATCGCTGCCACAGGCTGCACGGCCATTCCTATCGCGTCGAACTCGAGCTTCAGGGACCGGTCGATCCTGTGACCGGCTTCGTCGTCGATTTCTTCGATATCGAGGCGGCGTTCGGTCCGCTTCTGGCGCGTCTCGACCACCATTTTCTGAATGAGATCGAGGGTCTCGAAAACCCGACGGCCGAGCTGATCGCGATCTGGATCTTTGAGCGCATCCGGGGACCATTGCCGCAGCTTTCATGCGTAAAAGTGTTCGAGACGCCGGATTGCTGGGCCGAATATGAGGGCGCCTGAAGCCGCATGGCGGCTCGCGCGATTTTTTGTGATTGGCGCGCCGGCCTGATAAAACGAGGCGAAGCGGCCAAGCCGACGGGCCACGCGGCGTCGTCGGCGAAAGCGCCGCGATGAGGGAGCCATGGCCCGAATCAATATCGTCCATACGACGGAATACAGCTATCGCAATCCCGTCGGCCTGACCCGCCATCGCCTGATGCTGCGTCCCCGCGACAGCCACGATCTGCGGCTCAACAGCGTGACGCTTGCGGTTCATCCGACGCCCGCGAAAATGCGCTATGCGCATGATGTGTTCGACAATTCGATCTGCTATCTCGAATGGGCCGAGCCGCTGCGCACGAAAGAGCTCAGCATCGTCTCGACGCTCGACCTCACCCATTATCCGATCGGCGCCGCGCTGCCTGTCTACAGCCTCGATCCGGCGGCGGAGCTGTTTCCCTTCTCCTACGCCTCCGAGGAAGTCCCTGATCTCGGGCGCCTCACCGAGCGGCAGCAGCCGGACCCAAACCGCACGGTTGACGCCTTCGCGCGCCGCTTCGTCTCCGGGCCCGGCGAGACGCGCACGCTGCAGCTCCTGGAAGATATGACGCACGCCATAAAAGCGGAGCTGACCTATGGCGCGCGCCATGAGGAAGGAACGCAAACGGCGGCGCAAACGCTTGAGCTCGGGACCGGAACCTGCCGCGATTTTGCAATGCTGATGATCGAGGCGATCCGCAGCCTCGGCCTCGCCGCGCGTTTCGTCAGCGGCTATCTCTATGACGATCTCACCGGAACGCAGCGCGGCGGCGGCTCGACCCACGCGTGGGTCAGCGTCTACCTCCCGGGCGCCGGTTGGGTCGAATATGATCCGACCAACGGGCTGATCGCCGGCGCCAATCTCGTGCGCGTCTGCGAAACCCGCACGCCGCAACAGGCGCTGCCGGTCGCAGGCGGCTATTTTGGCGAAGCGGCTGACTTCCTTGCCATGAATGTCTGCGTTTCGGTCAGCGCCGCGCCTGTGCCTGTAGCGGCGCAGCGCGCCGGATGAGCCGCGACTCCAACGACGCCGCGGCCGCCTTCGTTTCGACCGGCCGCCTACCGCCCTCGGATCGCGTCGATGCTCTCGTTGAGGAAGCGCATCGCCTGTTCAAGGGCAACGCCGAGGGCGCGAACGCGGACATCTACCCCTCGCTGGCGCGCATGCCGAGCGACCTTTTCGGAGTCGCGGTTGCCGGCGTCGACGGCGCGCTGCATGCAAGCGGCGATTCTTCCCATGAATTCGCGATCATGAGCGTGTCGAAGCCCTTCGTCTTCGCTCTTGTCTGCGATCATCTGGGATTCGAGGCGGCCCGCGAGAGGCTGGGAGTCAACGCCACCGGATTGCCGTTCAATTCGCTCGGCGCAGTCGAACAGAGTCCGACCGGCGCGACCAATCCAATGGTCAATGCGGGAGCCATCGCCGCGACGAGCCTCGTTCCCGGCGCGAGCCTCGACGAGAAATGGGCTTTCATCGCGGAGGGGCTGGCTCGCTTTGCCGGCCGCGCGCTCGTTGTCGACGACGACATTTATGCCTGCGCCCTCGCGAGCAACGCCCGCAACCGGGCAATCGCGCAATTGCTCGAGGCGCGCGGGCGGATCTATTGCGATCCCCTTGACGCCATCGACCTTTATACGCGCCAATGTTGCCTGCAAGTCAGCGCCCTGGACCTCGCGCGGATGGGCGCTTGTCTTGCCGACGGCGGCGTCAATCCGCTGACGAAGCAGCGCGCGGCCAGCGCCGACTCCTGCAAGCGAACGCTGGCGGTAATGGCCAGCGCCGGATTCTATCAGGACTCTGGGGATTGGCTTTACGAGGTTGGCCTGCCCGGCAAAAGCGGGATCGCCGGCGGCGTCGTCGCGGTCGCGCCTGGCAAGGCAGGGCTCGGCGTGTTCGCGCCGCGGCTCGATGATGCGGGCAATAGCGTCAAGGGGCGCCTCGTCGCCCGCTTTCTGTCGGAGCGGTTGGGACTGAGCCTGTTCGCTTCACAGCCTGACGGGTGATCTCAATTGGGGTGGCCGAGCGCCCAGACATAGGCCGCGACCGCGCGAATCTCGGGCTCTGACAGGCTGACGCCGCCCATCGGCGGCATGGCGCCGCCATGTTGCTTCGGCTCCGGCACGCCGTTCGTGATCGTCGTAATGAGCGACTCAAGGCTTCCGTCGCCCCACAGCCAGGTTCCGCTCGTCAGATCGGCGCCGACCGGCGTGCCCTTGCCGTCGGTGCCGTGGCAGCCGCCGCAGGTCGCCCCGGCGATTTCGCCGGCGAAGATGCGCCGACCGAGAGCGACTTCGTCCGGGCTTGCGCCGGGGGGAATCGGCAGCGCCGCCTCGGCGCTTGCGTCGGGATGAACGCCTTCGGGCGGCTCGGCCGCGGCGGCCGTCGCGGCGGCGGAAGCCGGCTCGGGCGCGGCCTCGATCGCCGTGATGTTCGCGCCGCCCTCGAAGGTCACGCGCCAGATGCGGCCGCCCTGATCGTCCGAGATATAGAGCGCGCCGTCGGGCCCGATGGCGAGGCCCGAGGGACGATGTTCGGCTCGGCCGGGCTCTTTGTGCGCCCCGGCGAATCCGTCGGCAAATATCACATAAGGATCAGAGGCCCTGCCGTCGGAGAGCGGCTGAAACACGACATTGTAGCCGCCCTGCGGCCCCGGCGCCCGGTTCCAGGAGCCGTGAAACGCGATAAAGGCGCCGCCGCGATAGGCGGCGGGAAACTGCGCGCCATGGTAGATTTTCATGTCATTCGGAGCCCAATGGGCGGGAAAGAAGGCGACGGGCGGCGTCTTTTCCGCGCAAACGCCGATTTTCTGGCCGCCGTCTCCGCCATATTCCGGCGCCAGCACGAGCTTTTCCTGCTTGTCGTCGAAATAGCATTCGGGCCAGCCGTAATCGGCGCCATGTTTCAGCTCGACCAGAATTTCGGCAGGAAGATTTTGGCCCTCTTCCGGCGTATAGAGGCGCGGCCAATTCTCGGCGAGCTGGTCGCGGCCATGTTGGGTCGCGAAGATCCGGCCCGAGGGGTCGACGGAAAGCCCTTCGGCGTTGCGCAGCCCGGAGGCAAAACGCTCGGCCGGCGAAAAATGCTGATCGCGCTTGTTGGCGTCGTAGCGCCAGACGCCGCCTCGCGTCTCCAGCTCGACGCAAGGGTTTCGTCCGGGCGATAGCGGCATGCGGTTCTTTTCCTCGCAGGCGTTGTCGGCCGAGCCGAGATCGACATAAAGATCGCCGGCGGAGCCGATTGCGAAGGGGTGCATCGGATGATCGCCCGTTACCGGCAGGCCCGAGACGATGGTTTCCGGCTCTTGCTCCGGCGCGCCGCCGATGAGGGCGTAGCGGACGATGCGGTCGTTGATTTCCGCGTAAACCGCGCCCTTGTAGAGCGCAAGGCCTGTCCCGCCATGCCCGCCAGTGGCGACCGTCTCGCCGAAGCGGACGATCTCGTCGGCGCGTCCGTCGCCGTCCTTATCCTTGAGCGCGACGAGAAAGCCGCCTTCCGGCGGCTTGTCGTTCTTGTAGTAGACGCCGCTCCATGTGTTCACATAGACCGTGCCGTCCGGCGCGACGGCGAGCTGCCTGGCGTGGCCGATATTGTCGGCGAAGATCGTCGCGCAGAAGCCGCGCGGCAGCGAGAGGCCGGCCGAATCGCACGCCTGTTTGCGACCGCTTTCGCCTGTTTCCTGCGCTTCGGCCCACGGCGCATAGGCCGCGATAATCAACACCGCCAAGGGCGCTGCATAAAGACTGCTGAGGGTCGCGGCGGGGCGGTTCATCAGCATCATCCTCTTTGTTTTTTGGCGGGGTTTGGACCGTCAGTCGGCGCGCGGCGAGAGCGGCGCGGCGTAAAGCCTGAAGGGCAGCCGCGGACTCTCTCCGCTGCCTGAAAACAGCCCCGGGAGCTGGCCGTCCGTCACAAAAGCTGTCTCGCCGACCTGCGTCACGCTGGTCGGCGCGCCGAACCCGTCTGCGATCGTCTCGATCCTGGCGCTGTCGCCGGACACCGTCACGCGATCGAGCTTTCCGTCGCCTTCGATCATCAGGAAGTGGCTTTGATCGAGCCGCCGCAGCGCGTCAGGCGTCGTCAGCGGCCGCGACGTCTGCAGCCGCGTGATCTTGGCCGGCGCGCCGCCTTTGACGTCGATGCGGAACAATTCGCCCGGCGTGAAGGTGTTGACATAGAGATTACCGTCGCCGTCGAAGGCGATCCCATCGAGGCCGCCGCCATTTTTGGGCGGCTCGAAAAGGGAGTCGCGCAACCACACCTCGAGCCGGTCCCGAGCGCGGTCGAGTTTCAGGATTTCAGGGGCGAAAGTGTTGGTCACATAGACCGCGCCGCCGGGACCGATCGCGATGTCGTTACAGAGGGTGTGCTCGCCGGGCAGCCGGGCGCTTGTCTTTGGCGCCCCGGTCGTGAGGTCGAAGCCTTTCAGGAAGCTGCCCTCGACCTTGCTCGGTCCGGGCGTATTCAGCATCGAGGCGTCGTTGGAGCATACCCACAGGGTGTTCGATGCGTCGTCGGCGAGCACGCCGAAGATCGATCGGCTGCCAAAGGCTCCGGGCTCGATAAAAGATTCGGCTTGGCCCGCCTCTTGGGGGATTCGCATGACGCCGCCCTTGGCGACGCTGCCCACAAAGAGCGTCCCATCGGATTTCGAGGTGATGCTTTCGGGATAGACGTCGGCCCCGGGAAGGTCGATCGTCGCTGGCGCCGCGGGGGCGGGCAGAGGGGCGCCGATAAGGAGGACGAAGGCTAGGCAGAGCGCGCGGCGGCTGGAAAACTCCTGGCGCATATCGGTTCTCCTGCCGCTTTTGCGTAGCGCTGTGTATTAACGTTTTGCATAGGCTGAAAACGCGCTCAAGCGGGCGGCGTTCCGTTTAAAAGCAAAGCTTCGCCGGCGAGATAAAGGCTGCCGGCGATCAGGATGCGGGGCGGCTGACGCCAGTGCTGGACCGCGAGGAAACGCAGCGCGGCCTCGATGCTCTCGGAGGCGACCGCTGGCAGGCCAACTTCGCTTGCGGCGGCGGCGACGTCACGCGCGGGCTTGCCATAATGCTCGGCCTCGACGGGAACGGCGATCACCTGCTGGGCGAGTCCCTTGAAGGAGCGCAGAAAAGCGCCGGTGTCCTTTGTCGTCAACGTGCCGCAGATGATGACGAGCGGGCGTTCGCTCTTGTCGGCGAAATCCGCCATGGCTTCGGCGATGGCGCGGCCGCCGTCTTCATTGTGGCCGCCGTCGATCCAGATTTCGGCGCCTTTCGGGCCAAGCGCGGCGATCCGGCCCTTGACCAGATTTTGCAGGCGCGCCGGCCAATCGACCTCGATGAGGCCCCGCTCATAGACCTTCGCATCAAGCTCCGGCTCGATCAGCCGCGTGACGGCGATGGCGGTTGCGGCGTTCTGGTGCTGGTGGCGGCCGAGAAGCCGGGGCAGCGGCAGATCGATGAGGCCGCGTTCATCCTCGAAGATGAAGCGGCCATGCTCCTCCCGCGCCGAATAATCGCGCGAGGCCGCCGTCACCGGCGCGCCTTTTCGCGCCGCCTCCATGCGCAGCACGGCAAACGCCCGTTCATCCTGCGCGCCGAGCACGGCGGGAACGCCCGGCTTGAAAATGCCCGCCTTCTCATAGGCGATCTTCTCGATTGTCGAGCCGAGAAATTCCGGATGGTCGATTGAGATCGAGGTCACCACCGTCGCCAGCGGATCGGAGATCACATTGGTGGCGTCGCCGCGCCCGCCAAGACCGACTTCGAGCAGCAGATAGTCGGCCGGCGCTTCGCTGAAGATCTTGAAGGCGGCGGCTGTCGTGAACTCGAAGAACGTGATCGGCGCGCCGGCGTTGACCTCCTCGCAATGGCTGAGGGCGTCGAACAATTGGGCGTCGCCGACGAGTTTGCCGCCTCCGGCGGCGCCGAGCCGGATCCGCTCGTGGAACCGCACAAGATGCGGCGAGGTGTAAACATGGACGCGCCGGCCCGCGGCCTCAAGGATCGCCCGCATGAAGGCGATGGTCGAGCCCTTGCCATTGGTGCCGGCGACATGGATGACCGGCGGCAGTTTCTTTTGCGGCGAACCCAGCGCGACGAGCAGCCGCTCCATCCGCCCGAGCGTCAGCTCGATGTCTTTCTTGTGCAGCAGATAAAGGCGCGCCAGCAAGGCGTCGAGGGGTGTCATGGCGGCGCGCGTTCCGGACAGGTTCAGGCGGCCTCAGAGGCGCGCGGCGTGCGGGTCAGGATCGAGCAGAGGCGGGCGAGCGTCGCGCGCATGTCCTGGCGCTGCACCACCATGTCGATCATTCCGTGCGATTCGAGATATTCGGCGCGCTGGAATCCTTCCGGCAGCCGCTCCCGGATGGTCTGTTCGATCACGCGGGGGCCAGCGAAGCCGATGACGGCGCCGGGTTCGGCGATGTGGATGTCTCCCAGCATGGCGTAGGAGGCCGTGACGCCGCCGGTCGTCGGATTGGTCAGGACGACGATATAGGGCAGGTTCGCCTCGCGCAGGCGCTGCACGGCGATGGTCGTGCGCGGCATCTGCATCAGCGAAAAAATGCCCTCCTGCATGCGGGCGCCGCCCGAGGCGGTGAAGATGATGAAGGGCGCGCGGCGGTTCAACGCCGTCGTCATGCCGGTGATGATCGCCTCTCCGGCGGCCATGCCGAGCGATCCGGCGAGAAAATCAAAATCCTGGATCGCGGCGACGATCTCCATGCCCTCCAGCCGGCCGGCGGCGAGCTTGACGCAGTCCTGCGCCTCGGTTTTGGCGCGATATTCCTTGAGCCGGTCGGTGTAGCGCTTGACGTCGCGGAATTTCAGCGGATCGACCGGCGCCTCGGGCGTCGGCAGATCTTCGTAGATCCCTTCGTCGAACAGATTGGCGAGCCGCGCCTTGGGGCTGAGCCGCATATGATAGCCGGAGCCGGGCACCACGAAGAGATTGGCCTCGAGGTCCTTGTGGAACACGAGTTCGCCGCTCTCCGGGCATTTGACCCAGAGATTTTCCGGCGTCTCACGGCGAAGGAACGACCTGACCTTGGGCGGCACGACGTTGGAGATCCAGTTCATTGACCATCCTGATGCGGCGCGAAGGCGCCGTCACACACTGTCTGCGGCCCCGCCGGCGAGACCCTCGGCTCAGCCTGTCGGGACCTGGAGCTATTTAGGGGCATAAGGACCCGTTTGCGACAGAAATATAATCGTGGGCCGGAACGGAGCGCGCCGGCCCCTCAAGCCGGCGCCCGCGCAGCGGTTCGGACGCCGCCGGCAAGATCTTCGACGAGCTTCGCCACTGCCGGGACCGTGCCGGGGGTCGCGCGGCCCTCGGCGTCGAGCGAGCCGCGCAGCGCGTCGACGATCGCCGATCCGACCACGACCCCGTCGGCATGGGCTGCGATCGCCGCGGCGTCGGCGGCGGTCTTGACGCCGAATCCGACCGCGACGGGCAGTCCGGTATGGCGCTTGATCCGCGCGACGGCGCTCGCCGTCGCCGAAAAATTCGGCGTCGCTGCGCCGGTCGTGCCGGTGATCGAGACATAATAGACAAAGCCGGAGGTGTTCGCGAGCACGGCCGGGAGGCGGGCGTCGTCGGTCGTCGGCGTCGCGAGACGGATGAAATTGAGCCCCGCGGCCAGCGCCGGCAGGCAAAGCTCGGAATCTTCTTCCGGCGGAAGATCGACCACGATCAGCCCGTCGACGCCCGACTCTTTCGCGGCCTCGAGAAAGGCGTCGACGCCATAGACGTAGATTGGATTGTAATAGCCCATCAGCACGATCGGCGTCGTTTGATCCTCGCCGCGGAAGTCGGCGACGAGCTTTAGGGTTTTTGCCAGAGTGGCGCCCGCCGCAAGAGCGCGGAGGCCGGCGGCCTGGATCGCCGGCCCGTCGGCCATTGGGTCGGTGAAGGGCATTCCGACCTCGATCACATCGGCGCCGGCTTTGGGCAGCGCCTTCAGGATATCGAGGCTCGTCGCCAGATCGGGATCGCCCGCCATGACGAAGGCGACGAGCGCCGCGCGGCCCTCGACAGCGAGGTCTTTGAAGCGGCGGTCGATACGCGTTGAAGAAAAATTGTGCATGGGTTTCGCGTTCTGAGCCGTCAGGGCGCGCCCGAGGCGCATGGGAACGCAGGGCAATAGAGGATTTTTCGCATGTGGGAAAGTGTCGGGCGCTCTTGTTCGCGGACGTGGACCCATGATATTCTAGTCAGAATGACTAGAACTGATCAGCCAGGCGCCCCTCGTCCCAAAGCATCCCGACGCGCTTTGCCGCCGGGCTATTGGCTGCTGCAGGACGCTAAGGCGCGGTTCAGCGAATTGGTGCGCCGCGTGCGCAGCGAGGGGCCGCAGCATGTGACAATCCACGGGCGCGAGGAAGTCGTGGTGGTCTCCGTGGAGGAGTTCCGCCGCCTCAAGGGCGAACGCGGCGGCGAAGCGCTGATCGCCGCGATGGCCGCCTCTCCAAGCCGCGACATCGGCCTTGGCTCCACGCGCGCGCCTATGCCGGTGCGCCCCGTCGATTTGTGATGTGACGACATTTCTGCTCGACACCAACATCCTCTCCGAGCTGCGGCGCCCGAAGCCAGAACCCAAGGTGGTGTCCTTTATTGCCGCGCAGCCGCTCGAAAATCTTTACGTCAGCACAGTGACCTTCGCAGAAATCCGCTTTGGCATCGAGCTTGTCGCGGACGTCGGTCGGCGTTCGGCGCTCAATACATGGTTGGAGCAAAACCTGCGGCCGATGTTCGACCAGCGAGTCCTGCCGGTTACCGAAGACGTCATGTTCAAATGGCGCCTTCTGGTGGAGGAAGGACGCAAGGCGAGACATACATTTTCGCAACCGGACCTCATCATCGCGGCGACAGCCCTTTGCCACGGCCTCACAATTCTCTCCCGTGATACGAGCGACTATGAGCGCGCCGGCGCTCCCGTCGTTGATCCGTGGCGATAGCGCCGAGTCCACGCCGTCGCCGGGGTTGACTTGCGAACCACCGACAAGATTCTTTTGCGGCGCGGGGTTTGTTTGACTTCACGGACGCCCGGGCCGGGCGCATTATGACGCCGGCGTTTGCAACGCATCCTAACGCAAACTCGGCCAGCCTCGGAACCATAAGATGACCCCGCCGCCAGTCACTCCGGTTCCGCTTCTCGACTATCCCGACGCCTCGGTCACGGATTATCGCTTTGCGATCAGCCCGGGTGGGACGCAGGTCATCTTCGAGCGCTCGGTAGAGGCGTGACTCGGAAGCGGGAGGCATGATCCAAATTCTATCGTCCGCCTCGCGTTTTCGCCGCTGACCCATGCCGCAGCGCGCGCTTTCCCGTATCTTGGCCGCCGCCGCGACGCTCTTCATCGTGATCGCGCTGTCGTTCTTTCTGATGCGGCTTGCGCCGGGCGGCCCGTTCGATTCCGAGCGTCCGCTCGATCCGAAAATCGCCGAGAATCTGCGCCGCATCTACCGCCTCGATCTGCCGCTCTGGCGTCAGTTTCTGTTCTATCTGCAAAGTCTCGCGCAGGGCGATTTCGGGCCGAGCCTGCATTGGCGCGATTTTTCGGTAAATGAGTTGTTCGCCCATGCGTTGCCGATCTCGATGCGGCTTGGCGCGGAAGCATTGATCGTCGCGATGCTGGTCGGCGGCGCGCTCGGGATCATCGGCGCCTCCCCCAGCGCGGAGCTGCGCCAGAAGCTTGGCGCCTTCGCCGTCGACGCCGCAGCGCTGATCGGCGTCATCTTGCCGGCCTTCGTCATTGCGCCGTTGATGCAGCTTCTGTTCGGCCTGACATGGCGCATCCTGCCTGTCGGCGGCTGGGAGGACGGCGCCTGGCGCAACCAGATCCTCCCCGTCGCGACGCTCGCCTTGCCGCAGATCGCGATCGTCGCGCGGCTGATGCAAACATCCTTGCGCGACGTTCTGGCCGAGCCGCATATCCGCACGCTGCGCGCCTTCGGATTGCCGCCCCGCCACATCTACGCCCACGCGCTGCGCGCCGCGATTCTGCCGACCCTGTCCTATCTCGGCCTTGCCGCCGCCAATCTGTTGACCGGTTCGGTGATCGTCGAAACCATCTTCGGCATTCCGGGCATGGGACGCTATTTCGTCGATGGCGCGCTTGGCCGCGACTACACGCTGGTCATGGGAACCGTGGTCGTCGTCGCTGCGCTGGTCATCGCCTTCAATCTTCTCGTCGATCTCGCCTATGCCTGGCTCGATCCGCGCGTCGCGGAATCGGCGTCAGGATGAGCAGATCTATTCTGCCTTCCCTGTCGGGCGCCAATTTCTGGCAGCGGATTCCCGCGAGCGCCATGCTGCTCATCTTGATCGCGCTCGCCTGTATTTTCGGCCCTTTATTCACGCCGCATCCATTCGATCGCGTCTATCCGGATTATGTGCTGGCGCCTCCCTCGCTGGAGCCGCGTCCGAACGCGGAAGAAACGCGCGAGGCGGTCGAGGAGCTCGCCGCGCGGCTCGGCGCCAAAATAGTGTCGTTTGAACCAACAGGCGACAACGTCATCGCAAAATTCTCAAGCGACCGGACCATTGACGCGGCGGCTCTCGCGGCGCTGCCGCGCTCGGACAGGATTGGACCGCCGCGCCTCGTCTCCAGCGGCCACGACGACCAAAAAATCAGCCTCTCCATTCCCTTGCTGCGAACAATGTTTCCTTTTGGCGCCGACGCCAATGGCCGCGACCTCTTGACCCGGACATTGATCGCGGGGCGCGTCTCCCTCGCGGTTGGCTTGCTCGCCTCGCTGGTGGCGCTCGTCATCGGCGTTCTCTATGGCGCGATTGCCGGCTATGCCGGCGGGGCCGTCGACGCTTTGATGACGCGCATCGTCGAAATCATCTACGCGCTGCCCTTCATCTTTTTCGTCATCGTGCTTGTGATGGTGTTCGGGCGGCATTTCGTGCTGATCTTCATCGCCATCGGCGCGGTCGAATGGCTCGACATGGCGCGCATCGCGCGAGGACAGACGCTCGCCATCAAGGAGAAGGATTATGTCGCCGCCGCGCGCGCCTTGGGGGCGAGCCCTGCCGCGATCATCCGGCGCCATATTCTGCCCAATGCGAGCGGCCCGATCATCGCCTATCTGACGCTGCTTCTGCCGCGCGTCATATTGCTCGAAAGCTTCATTTCCTTCCTCGGTCTCGGCGTGCAGGAGCCTCTGGCGAGCTGGGGCGTATTGATCGCCGACGGCGCCCGCAACATTCAGGGCGCGCTCCACCTACTCTTTTTTCCGGCGCTGTTTCTCGGCGCAACGCTCGGCGCCTTGCAGAGTTTTGGCCAATATCTCCAGGCGATCTTTACCGACGCGGCCGGCTTCGGCGAGGAGAGCGAGCCGCGATGAGCGAGCCGCCCCTGCTCGAATTCTCGAACCTCAGCGTCTTTTATGGCGCGCGCACAATTGTCGATAACGTCAGCTTCGCTCTGGCGCGCGGCGAAACGGCGGCGCTCGTCGGCGCTTCGGGCTCCGGCAAAAGCCAGACGGTTCTCGCCGCCTTGCGGCTCCTCCCGCCGCAAGCGCGGGCGTCCGGCCGTGTCGCCTTCGAGGGCGAAGACCTTTTGAGTCTGCCCGAGCGCCGCCTCAACGCGATACGCGGCCGGCGCGTCGCGATGATTTTTCAAGAGCCGATGTCGGCGCTCGACCCGCTGTTTACGGTCGGCTCGCAGATCGCCGCCGTGCTGCGCCTGCAGGCCGGGTTTTCGCGCCGCCAAGCGCTGACGCGGGCCGCCGAGCTCCTTGACCTTGTCGGCATCGATGCGGCGAAGGAGAGGGTCGGCGCTTTTCCGCATCAGCTGTCGGGCGGCCAGCGGCAGCGCGTTTCGATCGCGATGGCGATTGCTTGCGAGCCCGACGCGCTCATCGCCGACGAGCCGACGACGGCGCTCGACGTCACCGTCGCCGCGCGCATCCTGGATCTTCTGGGCGAGCTCCGCGCGCGGCTCGGGCTCGCCATGATCTTCATCAGCCATGATCTGCAACTGGTGCGCCGTCTCGCAAGCCGCGTCTATGTGATGGAGGCCGGCTGCATCGTCGAGGCCGGCGCGACGGAAGCTGTTTTCCGCAACCCGCAGCACGCCGCAACGCAGGGGCTGGTCATCACCCCGCCGTCGCCGCGCGCGCCGCGCCAAGGTCCGGCGCCGGAAATTCTCAACGTCGAGAATCTTGGCGTCGCCTATAAGCTCCGCGGCGGCTGGTTTGGCGGGCGAGGCGAGGTCAAAGTGCTGGAAGATGTCAGCCTCAGCCTTAAGCGCGGACGAACGCTCGGGATCGTCGGCGAGTCGGGCGCCGGCAAATCCACGCTCGGCCGGGCGATTTTAAGGCTCGTCCCGGCCAGCGGCATTATCCGCTTCGAGGGGCGCGACATCGGCGGCCTCGATGAGGCGGCGCTGCGTCCGCGGCGCCGCGCCATGCAGATGGTGTTTCAGGACCCCTATGGGGCGCTCTCGCCGCGCATGCGTATCGGCGACATCGTGTCGGAGGGCCTGCTGATCCATGAGCCCGCCATTGCGCGGCGCGCGCGCGACGTGAGGGCTGCGCAGGCGCTCGAAGAGGTCTCGATCGACCCCGCCCGGCGCGACCGTCCGCCGCGCGAGTTTTCCGGCGGCCAGCGTCAGCGGATCGCCATCGCGCGGGCGATCATCCTGCGGCCGCGCCTCGTCGTGCTCGACGAGCCGACCTCGGCGCTCGACCGCGCGACGCAGATGGATATTTTGCGGCTGCTGCGCGATCTGCAGGAGGCGCATGGCCTCGCCTATATTCTGATCAGCCATGATTTGACGGCGATCAGAGCGATGGCCGACGATATCGCCGTCATGAAAAGCGGCCGCATCGTCGAGCAGGGCCCCGCCGCGGAGATCCTGGGCAGCCCGCGCGATCCCTACACGCGATTATTGATCGAGGCCCATTTTGACACGTATGGCGCGCGGCGGGATTTTTCGTCCCGCCGCTGCTAAGACGAAGCCGTTATGCTATTGGATGTGCGAACGATTGAGGCGACACAAATTTCGGGTGCGACATGATTTTTGACGGCGAGACGATCCGGGTCGAAGCGCTCGGCGGGGGGCTTTTCGAGCTGCGCTTTGATCGGAAGGGAGAGGCCGTCAACAAGCTCGACCGCCTGGCCTTCAGCGAACTGGCTCAGGCCGTTGACGCCCTCGTCAAGACGCCGGGTCTTGAGGGCGCGCTCATCACCAGCGCCAAGGACGCCTTTATCGTCGGCGCGGATATTTTCGAGTTCGTCGACGTTTTCCAGCGCGGCGAGGCGGAAGTCGCCGAATTCGTCGCGGCCAATGCGAAGATCATCACGGCGCTGAGCGATCTGCCCGCGCCGACGGTCGCCGCCATCAACGGGCTTGCGCTCGGCGGCGGCTTCGAGGTTGCGCTCGCCGCCGATTATCGCGTCATCGCCGACGCCGCGAAGGTCGGCTTTCCCGAGGTTACGCTCGGCATTTTCCCCGGATATGGCGGCACGGTGCGGCTGCCGCGCCTGATCGGCCTTGTCGAGAGCGCCAATTGGATCATCTCCGGAACGCCGCGCTCCGCCGCCGTCGCGCGAGATCAGGGGGCGGTCGACGCCGTCGCCGCGCCCGACTCCCTGTTCGAGACAGCGTTGGCGCTGCTGAAGCAGGCGGCCGCGAATCCTGGCGAGTGGCGCAAGCGCCGCCGCGAGGGAGAGCAAAGCCTCGGCATGAGCCAGGAAACAATCGCCGATTATCTCACCGGTGCGAAAGTCGAGGCGGCGCGGGCGCTGCCGCATTATCCGGCCGCCCATGACGCGGTGCAATTGCTCGAAGCCGCGGCCGGGCTCGCCCGCGACGAGGCGCTGGCGCTCGAGGCGAAGACTTTTGCGCGGACTGCGCGTTCGCAGGCGGCCGCCTCGCTGGTCGGCAATTTCGTCAACGAGCAGGCGCTGAAGAAAATCGGCAAGACATACGCCAAGACGGCCGCGCCGGTGCGCAAGGCGGCGGTCCTCGGAGCGGGCGTCATGGGCGCGGGCATCGCCTATCAGAGCGCCGTGCGCGGCGTGCCCGTGCTGCTGAAGGACGTCTCGCAAGCTGCGCTGGAATCCGGCATGGCGCACGCCGAACAGCTCCTCGACAAGCTGGTCGAGCAGGGAAGAATGCCGCAGGATCGCGCCGACGCGGTCGCGCGCTCGATCAAGCCGACCGAAAGTTTCGACGATTTTTCGGATGTGGATGTCGTCGTCGAGGCGATCATTGAGGATATCGCCATCAAATCGTCCGTCTTCCGGCAAGTCGAAGCGTCGACCGACGCAAAGACGATCCTCGCCTCGAACACCTCATCCCTGCAGATCGCCGACCTGACCCACGGCCTCGCGCGGCCGCAGAATTTCATCGGCATGCATTTCTTCAATCCCGTGCCGAAGATGGCGCTGGTCGAGGTGGTGCGCGGACCGAAAACCTCCGAAGCAGCGGTCGCCACCATCGTCGGCTATGCGAGCGCGATGGGCAAGACGCCCGTCGTCGTCGGCGATTGCCCCGGCTTCGTTGTCAACCGCGTGCTGACGCCCTATCTCATCGCCTTTCTGCAACTGGTGCGCGACGGCGTCGATTTCCGCCAGATCGACAAGGTGATGGAAGCCTTCGGCTGGCCGATGGGGCCGGCCTATCTCATCGACGTCATCGGCCTCGATATTTCGCATCACGTGGTCGAGATCGTCTCGGCCGGCTTCCCGGAGCGCATGGTCGCCGCGCACCCCTCCGCCATCGACGCACTGAAGGCCGACGGACGCCTCGGCCAGAAGAACGGGCGCGGCTTTTATCTCTATACGAAGGACGCCAAGGGGCGCCCGCGCAAGGAGACCGATCCCGCCGTCGCCGCGCTGCTCGCCTCCGTCCAGCCGCAAGGCGAAAGCTCCCTGCCGGATGCGGATATTCTCGAGCGCATGATGATCCCCCTGATTCTTGAAGCGGCGCGCTGCTTCGAGGATGGCGTTGCGGCGAGCCCCGGCGAAACCGACATGTGCCTCATCCTCGGGCTTGGCCTGCCGCGTTATCTTGGCGGCGCGCTGCGCTACGCCGACTGGCTGGGGCTGAAGAAGATTGTCGAGACCGCCGGCAAATGGCAGTCGCTTGGCGAAATCTACCGGCCGAGCGAGAAATTTTCGGCGCTGGCGGCGAGCGGCAAGGGATTTTATGGGTAGGCGGGCGCCATGAGCCATGACTTCGGGGCGCTGCCGGCTGAACTGACGCAAACGCATCCGGGCCTCGGCCTCCTGCGCTTTGCCGCTCTGCTTGGCGAAAGCGGCGACGGGCTCGATGACGAGGCGTGGGACGATATGCGCGCCGCGGTCGAGGCGGGCGTGTTGATTGGCCTCAAGCCATCCAAGATATGGCCGGAGTTGGCGCACGGCCTGATGGCCGGCGCGCCCTCCCGAATGATCGAGGCGCTACGCGCCTGCGGGGCGCTGGCCATCGCGCTGCCGGAAGTGGACGCGCTGTTTGGCGTGCCGCAGATCGCCGACGATCCGCCGCAGGTCGATCTTGGCGCCCATCTCATGAAGGCGCTCGACGAGGCGGCGAAGCGCGGCGCGCCGCTTTCCGTGCGCTTCTCCCTGCTCGTGATGAATGTCGGCAAGTCGGATTCGCCGCGCGAGCATCTGCCGTCCCACTACCGGCATATCGAGCGCGGCGGTCCGCGCATCAGGGCGATTTGCGCGCGCTTCCAGATTTCGGAGGATTGCCGTGCGCTCGCCCTATTGGCGCTCGCCGAATGCGAGCGCGTGCATCGCGCATCCGAAGTGCGGGCGGGGCCCGTCGCCCTGATGCTGGAGCGGCTCGGCGCCTTTGACGCGCCCGAAAATTTCGCGCTGCTGATGAGCATTTGTGCCTGCGACTATTGCGCTTATGGCGAGCGCTCCGGCGGCCCCTATCCCAAGGCCGAGCTGCTGACCGCCGCCCTCAACGCCTGCGCCGGAATAGGACTGGCGTCGGATCAAGGCGGGCTCGATTCCGCGGAAGCCGTCCAGACTGCGCGCGCCGCCGCAATCGCCAAGGCGTTCGGTTCGCAGCGCTGGTCCGGAAAGGCGGAATAGAACGGAAGTCCGGCTTCTCACCGGCCCTTGTTGCGGGGCTTTAGCGGGCAGGTTGCGTCGTGGCACCAGTCGATCGAGGCGAGCGCCGTGGCGGCGCCCGCGTGAATGATGACCTCTCCCTTGGAATTTGTGACCCAGATGCGCGCGCCGCTCCGGGTCTTGAGCTGAGAGGCCAGAAATTCGACATAGCACCAGGCTGCTTTCTGGTTTGGCAATTCCTCCACCGTCACCGCGGATGGACCGTCTTCGTAACTGATCTCAAACGTAAAGAGCGCCATCGCGTCAGCCGCCCGAGCGGCGGGATTCGTGCGTCGCGCGCTGAGAGGCGCTTCTGATCTGCGCCGCGACCGCGCCCTCCGCGTTTCGCACCGTGATCTCGACGCCCTGCCGATGCGCCATTTCCGTCTTTAGAAGTTTAGCGTAGCGGAGGGCGGCCTTGCGATCGGGCAAGTTCCGGACGCAGCGACTAATCGGCCCCTCTCCGTCAAAAACCTCGAAGGTGAAAAGCGGCATCGGGGACCCGGCGGCGTGTTCTGTCTATGACTCTAGAGCCGCGGCTGGTTGAAATGGCGACCCCGGTCACGGGATGAGGGCGCATCCCACAGTCACTTCAAAGCAACGGCCTTGATTCAAATCAAAGCAGCCAAAAATTGGACGAATCCAACAATCACTTTTTGAGTTTTTGCCGCCGTCTGAGGAAATTACTGTGCAGTGCAAAATGAAAGCCCAGCCCGGTTTATTGCATAGGCTTAACTATAGGTGAGACCCGCTTGGCCGCTGAATTCATTGATCATCGTGATATGCAAAATCTACGCATCGATGACCACGATTGTGGTCAAAATCAGCGCCCGGCGCGCGCGTTTTTCTGTATGGGCGGACTGAATCATTCTGCTCGAAAACAATGCGCTCAAGCGTTTGAGGCTTGGCTTGGAAGACGATTGATCGCGGAAAAGGGAAGTACGAGCGAGGCGTAGCCTAATGCGCCTCGTCCCAGTTCTGCGCCGCCTTGGCGTCGACTTGCAGCGGCACGGCGAGTTGCAGGAACGGATGCGGCGCGTCGACCATCACCTTGCGCACCACATCGATCGTGGCGTCGATCTCCTCGTCCGGCGCTTCAAACACAAGCTCGTCATGCACCTGCAACAACATCTGCGCGCTCAAGCCCGCTTTTTCCAAAGCCTCGTCCATGCGGACCATCGCGCGCCGGATGATGTCCGCCGCCGAGCCCTGGATCGGCGCGTTGATGGCGGCGCGTTCGTTAAAGGCGCGTTCCGATGGGTTTGAGGCGGTGATGCGCGGATAGTGGCATTTGCGGCCAAAAATGGTTGTCACATAGCCATTCTCGCGCGCAAATTGTTTGGTTGCGTCCATGTAGGCGCGGATGCCCGGAAAGCGCTCGAAATAGCGCTTGATATAGGCGCCGGCCTCCTCGCGCGGAATGGCCAGCTGGTTGGCGAGGCCGAATGCTGAAATGCCATAGATGATGCCGAAATTGATCGCCTTGGCGCGGCGGCGCACCTCGGGCGGCATGCCCTCGACCGGCACGCCGAACATCTCGGACGCTGTCATCGCGTGAATGTCGAGGTTCTCGGCAAAGGCGGCTCTCAGTTGCGAAATGTCGGCAATATGAGCAAGCAGGCGCAATTCAATCTGGCTGTAGTCGGCCGAGATCAGCTTCCTGCCGGGCGGCGCAATAAAAGCCTTGCGGATCTTTCGCCCCGCCTCGTTGCGCACGGGAATATTCTGCAGATTGGGCTCCGACGAGGACAACCGTCCTGTTGTCGTCGCCGCGAGCGCATAGGAGGTATGCACGCGGCCGGTCTCAGGATTGACATAGGAGGGCAGGGCGTCGGTGTAGGTCGATTTCAGTTTCGACAGCTGGCGCCAGTCGAGAATGCGGGCGGCGAGCGGGACGCCCTGTTCGGCGAGGTCGTCCAGCACGCCGGCCGCCGTCGACCAGGCGCCGGTCGCGGTTTTGCGCGCTCCCGCAAGGCCCATCTTGCCGAATAATATGTCGCCCAATTGCTTCGGCGAGCCGAGATTGAAGCTTTCGCCGGCGAGCTCGAAAATAACCGCCTCCAGCCGCGCCATATCCTGTGCGAATTCGCCGGAGAGCCTCGATAAAATCGCCCGGTCGATCGAGACGCCGCGCCGCTCCATGCGCGCGAGAGTTTCGACCATCGGCCGCTCCAGCGTCTCATAGACGGCGCTCATGCGCTCGGCCGCAAGGCGCGGCTTCAAAACCCGCCAGAGCCGCAAGGTGACGTCGGCGTCTTCGGCGGAATATTCCGTCGCCTTGTCGAGCGCGACGCGGGCGAAGCCGATGAACGTCCGGCCCGAGCCTGCGACGGCGCCGAACTGAATCGGTCTATGGCCGAAGTATTTTTCGGCGAGCACGTCCATGCCGTGATCGGTGCGGCCGGCGTCGAGCACATAAGACAGCAGCAGCGTGTCGTCGACGGGAGCGAGCCTTATGCCGCGCTGCGCCAGTACAAGCTGGTCGAATTTGGCGTTCTGCGCGATTTTGAGAACGTCCGGCGCCTCCAGCATCGGCTTCAGCCGCGCCAGCGTTTCGTCGGAGTCGAGCTGGCCGGGGACGAGATCAGCGCCGCCAAAGAGATCGCCCGCGCCCTCGCCTCGGTGGCGCAGCGGAACATAGGCGGCGCGGCCGGGGGCGAGGCAAAGCGACAGGCCGACGAGCTCGGCCTGCATCGGATCGAGCGAGGAGGTTTCCGTGTCGATCGCGATAATGCCGGATTCGATCGCTTCCGCGATATAGGCCTCGAGCCGCTCGAAGCTCACAATCGTCTCATACGCCCCGAGATCGAATTTTTCCGCACGCGCTTGCGCCGCCCGCGCAGCGGCAAGTTCGCCGGGGCCCGTCGCGATGGTCTGTTGCGGCGCCTCGGCGCCATAGCGCGCATTGCGCTTCGGCCCTTGCGGCAGATTTTCGGCGGATGGCGTTTCGGCCGCGGTGGAAACGGGCGGGGGCGCCCCGTTGCGGCCGCGCCATCCGGCTTCGCCGGCGAAATCCGGGTCCGGCTCGATCAGCGCCGGCTCGACGGCGCAAGCCTCGGCCACACGCCTGGTGAGCGTTGTAAATTCAAGCGCCTTGCAGAAGGCGACGAGGGTCTTGCCCTCCGGCGCGGCGAGGCGCAGATCGTCCAGCGGCGTTTCGACCTCGACGTCGCAGACGAGCTCCACGAGCTTTCGCGATGTGCGGATCAGCGCGACGCTATCCGCGTCGGTCAGAATCTCGCGCCGCTTCGGCTGCTTGATCTCGCCGGCGCGCGCCAGCAGCGTGTCGAGATCGCCATATTCGCCGATAAGCTGCGCGGCGGTTTTGAGGCCGATGCCGCGCGCCCCGGGCACATTATCGGTCGAATCGCCGGCCAGCGCTTGCACGTCGACGACTTTTTCGGGCGGCACGCCGAAATAAGCCAAAACCTCGTCGACGCCAATGCGGCGCTCCTCTCGCGAGCCTTTCGCGCCGGCCTCGCCGGACGCTGGATCATACATCGAGACGCCGGGCCCGATCAGCTGCATCAGATCCTTGTCGGCCGAGATAATCGTGACGTCGGCGCCGCGCTCGCGCGCTTGCCGCGCATAGGTGGCGATGAGATCGTCGGCCTCATAGCGGTCCTGCTCGACGGGAAGGAGGCCGAACGCGCGCACCGCGGCGCGCATAAGCGGAAACTGCGGGATCAGATCCTCAGGCGGCTCGGAACGGTTGCCCTTGTAGGGCGGGTAGATTTCCTTCCGGAACGAATTCTCGGATTTATCGAAAATAATGGCGAGATGGGTCGGCTTCACGCCGGCCGCGCCCTCGCGCACGAACTGGAAGATTTTGGTGCAGAACAGCCGCACCGCCCCCGTCGGCAGGCCGTCGGAGCGGTAATTATATTTGGCGTCCTGCCGGATCGACTGGAAATAGGCGCGGAACACGAAAGACGACCCGTCGACGAGAAAGACGTGGTCGCCGGACTGGACAGGCGTTTGGGAGGCTGGGGTTGGCATGGGGCTCTTGCATGAAGAATGATCGCGCCAGCATAGGCGCCAAGGCGGCGCGGCGCCACCATCAGCAGAAAATCGGCGCCGGATAAGCCGATCCCAATCCCGAATATGCAACCAAACAGGGTTCTGCTCGTTGTTGTTGGCCTGTGCTGGCGATATCCGAGGCCGGTCCGCCGGCGGCTCTCTGTTCGCGAACCCCGCTTCTTACGAGAGCACAAAATATCTCACGATCATGAAATAATGGCGTTCATAAAAAGTTTGAGAGGTTCAATCGCGGTTCTTGTCGTAAGCCTCGCAGTATCGTAGTCGACGCCTGCAGCATCAGGGGCGCGGCTATTCGTTTCCGCCGAGGCTTTTTATCAGCCAAGGTCCATTCTCGAAATCTTTGGATGAAGTTGGTCGATTGCATGGACTTCGAGGCTGTCTTCAATAGTCTTCCCGCCCCGACTATGGTTATGGACGCCGATCTGAATATCGTTGCGGCCAATCGCGCCTATCTCGACGTGACGGGTCGCGACAGCGCCAGCCTGATCGGCGTGAATGTCTTCGAGGCTTTTCCGGGCGAGGGGCCGAGCCGCGTCAAATTGCAGAAATCCTTCGAGCGGGTGCGCGACGAAGGCGTCGTGGACGTGATGCCGAGCCTCGACTATCCCATTGCCGGCGCGTATGGCGTCGAACCCCGGCGCTGGACCTGCACCCATACGCCGATCCACGGCGCGGATGGGAAAGTCGCCTATATCGTTCAGAATACAAGGGATATTTCGGCGCTCGCGCCGCCCGCCGGGCCGCAGCCGGGGCCGGGCGCGACGGGCGCAACCTCCGCGCAGCGTCTGGAGATGGCTCAGGTGCTGAACCAGACGCTTCTCACCACCGCTCATTATTTGCACCGGCTGTTCATGCACGCGAGCAATTTCATGTGCGTGCTGCGCGGGCGCGACTACGTCTACGATATGGTCAATAAATCCTACGCCGAATTTATCGGCGGACGCGACGTTGTCGGCAAGCGCATGCGTGACGTCCTGCCCGAACTGGCGAGCCAGGGCTTCATGGACGTCCTCGACAAAGTGTATAATTCGGGAGAGGCGTTCGCCGGCCGCAAGATGCGCATCCTGTTGCAGGGCGGCGACGGGCAGATCAGGGAATATTTCATCGATTTGACGTGCCAGCCGATCCTTGGCGAGGATGGAGAGGTAAGCGGCATTTTTATCGAAGGATCGGACGTCACCAACATGGTCCGGGCCGATCAGCGGCAGGCGTTGCTCATTCGGGAATTGCATCACCGCGTCCGCAACACGCTCGCGACGGTGCAGGGCGTGATGAACACGACCGCCAAGAGCTCCGCGACCATCGAGGAGTTTCAGGAAGCCTTCGCCGGGCGCATCGGCTCGCTCGCCAAGACGCATGCGGTCATGACCGATGAGCTCGATCAATGCGTCTCTTTCGAGCATCTGCTTATTCAGGAGCTTGGCCTCTACGCCGGCAATGGCCGCAATCGCGTCCATTTGAAAGGGCCGCCTGTCGAACTGCCCTCGCAGATCGCGGTGCCGCTCGGCATGGCGGTTCATGAGCTGACGACCAACGCCGTCAAGTTCGGTTCGCTTGCGTTCGAGTCGGGCCATGTCGCCGTCGAGTGGAGTCTCGCCGAGGGGCCGGCCGGGGCTGCGCTGCGCTGGGAGTGGAGCGAATCCGACGGGCCGCGGGTCGCTCCGCCCGGCCGCGAGGGATTTGGCTCGATGCTGCTGAAGCGCGTGCTCTCTCAGCAAATCGGCGCCGAGGTCAATGTCGCCTTTGAGCCGGAGGGATTCCGGCTGCGCATGCTGGTGCCGCTGCGCGCCGAGCGCTAAAGCCTAATTTGATCGATTCCAAATATTTAGTGCATCATGCCGGCCGGTGCGCCGCGCGTCGATCAACAGGAGGACGTGATGGCTGGGAAGGCGGATTTTACGGCCGACGAATGGAGCAAGATCCTCACCGCGCCGGTGCTCGCCGGCATGGCGGTCACGCTGGCGGAGCCGAGCGGCCTGTTCGGCATGATCAAGGAGGGATTCGCCAGCGGACACGCTCTCCTTGAGGCGAGAAACGATCCGGGCGCGGCCGCGCTGGCCAAGGCGGTCGTCGCCGACATTGAAACGTCGGAGGGCAGGACCGCCTCGCGCCAAGCGCTCGAGGCCGAGTTTACCGGAGCGGACCCCGGCGCGCTCAAGGCGAGGGCGCTGTCGACCCTTGCCGAAGTTGGCGCGCTTGTCGACGCCAAGGCGCCGCAGGATGCGCCGGGCTTCAAGGATTGGCTGAAACACATCGCCGAGAAGACCGCCGAAGCCTCGAGCGAAGGCGGCTTCCTTGGATTCGGCGGCGTCAGGGTGACCGAGGCGGAAAAGGCGACGGTTTCCGAAATCGCTTCGGCGCTCAAGCTTCCGGCGTGAACAACGCCTGAGGCGGCCTGCCATGGCGCTCGCCACGGCAGGCGCCGATTTTATTCGTCGCCGTTATCGTCCCCATCGTGATCGCCTGGATGGTCGTGATCGCCATGGTCGCGGTCCATCATCCCTCCGCCGGCGTGATCGTCATGCGTCATCATCGGGCCGCCATGGCCTCCCCACGGGCCAAAGCCATGCGGCCTGACGCCGTGCAGCAGGAATGGCAGGCGACGCTTCTGATCATCGCTTAAGGATTGGTAGAGCGGCGCCGCTGCGTCGGCGAGCGATTTCAAGGATTCGCCTTTGGCGAGGTCTTCTTCGCTCATCTTTCGCAGCCAGGCGATGGCGTTGGTCGGCGGCGGCTCGCTGTGGGCTTTTTCGAAGCGGTCGGAGGCGGCTTTGGCCCCGGATTTAAGAGCCGCCTCGACCGGCGGCCACAGCTTCTCCTGATCCGGCGTCAATTTGAGGCCGACGTGCAGGGCGGCGAGCCGCGCGTCGAAGAAGGCTTCGCGGTCGGCCGCCGAAAACCGCGGATGCGGCGGTCCATGCTTCTCAGGCTTGTCGGCGCCGGCGCTGGGCGGGGCGGGAGGTCCGCCGTGCGGCATGTCCTGCGCGAAGGAGTGGGCGGAAACAGCAAGGCCGCAGACGAGAGCGGCAGCGGTCAACAAAGGCAGGCGCATTTTCATTTTTGGCTCCAATGGCTGCACGATAGCCGGCTTAGTTGTTGGGCATAAAGCTTTCAAGTGACGCTTTTGTTATTCGTCCGCCCGCCAAGCTGCGATCCGGGCAAGGGGAGATTTCGCGGCCTGGACTTAACGCAAATTCAACTGCTCCCGATCAGACTCAACCGACGGTCCCCAAGGCTCTGCCAAAGGGTACGGAAAAATGGTCCGGCATAGCGGAGTGGCTCGCGTCGATGATCCAGGCGAAAAAATCGGGATCCGCCGACTTCGGCGATATTCTGGCCGGACTCCGTGGTCACGAGCCGGCAAAAGCGGCGCCCCGCGATTCATTCAAGCCGTCGAGCGATCGCAGCCCTGGCCCAGCGTCGACGATCGACGCATCTTGGGTGAAATCCGCGCAGGCGCGGGCAAAAGCCGCCTATATGGCGCAGCAGGCAGCGAAGGCGCCGAATGAAACCGCGGCGCCGCGTCCGGCCCGGGGCGCCGAACGAACCCGCGCCTCCGGGCCTTTTTCATGGGACTGGCGCGATTTCGGCGCCCGTCCGGCGCAAAACGATGCGGACGCCGCGCCGCGCGGAAGCGCTGGCGCCGCGCCGCCGAACGGGGACGAGCCGTTCGCAAACGGGCCGGTTGGCAACCCGGTTCACGCGCTGCGGCGGCTGCTCCAGCAATTTCCCTTCGCATGGCGGCGGATGAAAACGCCGGGACTCGCGGACGCTGCTCAAGAGGCGCCTGCGTCGTCGCTCCGCACCGCCCCGCCGCCGATGGGAGAGGATGAGGCTATCGCCGAAGAGCTCGGCCTCAGCGCCGATCTGGCGATCGTCGATCTGCGCCGCATCCGTCGCGATTTCGCCAAGAAGAACCATCCCGATCGCTTCGCGCCGGCGCAAAGAAGCGGCGCGGCGCGGCGCATGACCATCGCCAATATGCTCATCGACGAACGCATGAAACAGCGCCCACCGCCAAAATAGGCTTCGAGGCCTATTCGCGCCGGCGTCGATCCTAGCGCGGTCGATTGCGCGTAAGATGCGCCGAGGCGACGCTGGATTTGAATCCATCCGGCCGACAAGACTATGCTCCGCCTTTCGAAGCTGGAGCAACCGCTCCAGCCTTTCCGGATGAGGGGCGATGAGCGGACCGCAAGGCGAAAGCGTTAGTCTTTCGGTCGATCTCAACTGCGATTGCGGCGAGGGCTTCGGTCCCTACGCGATGGGCGATGACGCCGCGATGCTGGAGATCGTGTCGAGCGCCAGCGTCGCCTGCGGCTTTCACGCGGGCGATCCGCAGATCATGGCCGCCGTCTTCGCGACCGCCAGGGAGAAGGGCGTCGCGCTCGGCGCCCATCCCGGCTATCCCGATCTCTGGGGTTTTGGCCGGCGCCCGCAACAATTCAGCCTTGGCGAACTCGAGCGCCTGATCGCCTATCAGATCGGCGCGGCGCTCGGGGTCGCGGCCTTGGCCGGATGCCGCATCTCCTATGTCAAGATTCACGGCGCCTTGAGCAATCTCGCCATGGTCGAGCGCGACGTCGCGCGCGCCCTCGCCCACGCAACGAAGGCAGTCGATCGCGGCCTCTCCTTTCTCGCCATAGCCGGCACGCCGCTTGAGACAGAGGGCGCCGCTGCGGGTCTTGACGTCGCGCGCGAGATTTACGCTGACCGCGCCTATACCGATGAGGGCCTGCTCGCGCCGCGCGCGGCGCCGGGCGCCGTGCTGACCGACAAGGACGCAATCGCCGCCCGCGTTCTCGCCATGATCGGGGAGGGGGCGATCATCGCGCAATCGGGAAAACGGATCGCGGCGGCCATCGATTCCATCTGCGTGCATGGCGATCATCACGGCGCCGTCGCGACAGCGAAGCAGGTGCGGACGCGCCTCGAGGCGAAGGGAATCCGCATCGCGCCCTTTGCGGCTCCGGCTCAAAAATGATGATTGTCATATGACGGACGCCGTGGCCTACCCACGCTTCCTGCTCGCCGGCGAGCGCGCGCTGGTCGTCGAATTTGGCGAGACGATCGACCCTGCCGTCAACGCCCGCGTCGTCGCGCTCGACGCCGCGCTGGGCCGCGCCGGCCTTGACGGGGTCGTGGAGACGGTTCCGACCTATCGCTCGTTGATGATCCATTATGATCCAGCTCGAATCGCGCTCGGCGCGCTACGCTGCGCCGTCAGCATCCTGATCGTGCAGCCGGCGGGCGTCCGTGCGCCGCGCCGCTGGCGCGTGCCGGTGTGCTATGATGCGCCCTTCGCCGAAGATCTTGGGGACGTCGCCAAAAGCCTCGGGCTCTCGACCGGAGAAGTCGTCGCGCTGCAAAGCGCGGCGGTCTATCGCGTCTATATGTATGGCTTTGCCCCGGGCTATATCTTCCTCGGCGGCCTGCCGCCTGCGCTCAACATCTCGCGCCGGCCGGCGCCGCGTCCGCCTGTTCCGCCGGGATCCTTGCTGATCGCCGCGGGGCAGGCCTTGATCGCTAGCATCGCCATGCCGACGGGCTGGCATCAGATCGGCCGGACGCCGGTCAAAATCTTCGATTTCGACCGCGAGCCGATGGTTCTCGCCGAGATTGGCGACGAGATCATGTTCGATCCGATCGACGCCGCGCGCTTCGTCGAACTCAGCCAATCGGGCGCGGCAAACGCCTCGGCCTTGCAGGCAGACGGTGGCTAGAACCCTGCGCATCCTTGGCGCTGGCCCCGGCGCGACGATTCAGGACGCGGGCCGAACCGGCTATATGCGCTATGGCGTGACGCCGGCGGGGCCGATGGACCCGGCCGCCTTCGCCACGGTCGCCGCGGCGCTGGAGAACGAGCCGCACGCGGCTGCAATCGAAATTTCGGTGGGCGGTCTCAGCGTCGGTGCGGACGATGAACCCCTCTGCGTCGCTTTCGCGGGCGGGGCTTTCGATTGGCGGCGCAATGGCGACGCGCTGCCGGTCGCGGCGCGCATACGTCTGGCGCCGGGGGAGACCCTGTCCGCGCGGGCGGGGGCGTTCGGGGCCTGGGCCTATCTCGCCGTCGCCGGCGGCTTTGAGACGCCGCTCCGGCTTGGCTCCCGCGCGACTCATTTGCGCTCGCAGATCGGCGGGCTTGAGGGGCGCATGCTGCGCGCGGGCGATGCGCTGCCTTGCGGCTCCGGCGCCTTATTGACGGAGGCCGCGCTTGACGCGCCCTGGCTTGCCTCGTCGGTAGCGCCAATCCGCGTGCTGCCTGGCCCGCAGGACGATTATTTCGCGCCCGAGGCGCTCGCCGCCTTCTTTGGCGAAGTCTTCACCCTGACCCCGCGCGCCGACCGGATGGCCTATGCGTTCAGCGGTCCGCCGATCGACCATGCGCGCGGCTATAATATCGTCTCCGATGGCGTCGCCCTTGGCGCCATTCAGATCGCCGGCGATCGCGCGCCGCTGATCCTGATGGCGGACCGCCAGCCGACCGGCGGCTATCCCAAGCTAGGCCATGTCATCGGAGCCGATATCGGCCGCCTCGCGCAATTGCGGCCGGGCGAGCGCTGCCGCTTCAAAGCGGTCGGCCTGGGCGAGGCGCTGGCGGCGCAGGAGGAGTTGCAGGCGCAGATTTTGACGACCGAGCAGCGCCTGCGTCCGCTTGTCCGGCGCGCGACAACCGAGGCGCTGCTGCGCGCAAATCTGATCGATGGGGCGACCGACGCGCTCGCCGATTGAGGGCGGGCTGCCGGTCTGCCGTTCGTCTATCTGCGGCCGCCGCCGCCGTGGCCGCCTCCGCCGTGGCCCCCTCCGCCATGACCACCGCCGCCATGACCACCGCCGCCGCCGTGCCAGCCCCCGCCGTGGCCGCCGCCGCCATGCCAACCGCCTCCGCCGCCGTGCCAATTTCCGCCGCCGCCGTTCCAGCCCGGACGACCCCCGCCGTTCCAGCCGGGGCGATAGCCGCCGCCGTTCCAACCCGGACGATAGCCGCCGGGCACGCCCCAGCCGCGCCAGCCATAGCCGCCGCCCCAGCCGTAGCCTTGCCTCAATGCGTAGCCGCACCAATACCAGCCGGGGCCCTGCCAGCCATTTGGATACCAGCAATAGTTCCGGCCGCCCCAGGCGTATTGCGCCTCTTCAAGAGGCAGAGCGGCCTCGCCTTGGGCCAGCGCGCCAAGGCCGGGGCCGAACGCGGGCGCCGCTTGAGCGCCCCCTGCTGTGACGCAGGCTGTAAGCGCCAGGCCCGCCGCCATATCGATCAATCGACGCATGATGCCACTCCCTGATGTTGTCGTTGTTGTTATGGGCCCGTGATCATGAACGCCGGATGATCGGCTGGCGCGCCTAAGCCTTTTGTGCGGCGGCGATTTTTCGCGCCCGTTTTCCCAGCGTACGCAGCCGCAACGCGTTCAGCTTGATAAATCCGGCGGCGTCGCGGTGATCATAGGCGACGGCGCCCTCCTCGAAGGTCACGAGATCCTGATCATAGAGCGAGTAGGGGCTGGAGCGGCCGACGACCACCGCCGAGCCCTTGTAGAGTTTGACTCGCACGCGGCCCGCTACGAATTCCTGGCTCTTGTCGATCAGCGCCTGCAGCATTTCGCGCTCGGGCGAGAACCAGAAGCCATTGTAGATGAGCTCGGAATATTTCGGCGCGAGCTCGTCCTTAAGATGCGCTGCGCCGCGATCGAGCGTGATCGATTCGATGCCGCGATGAGCGACATAGAGGATCGTGCCGCCGGGCGTCTCATACATGCCGCGCGACTTCATGCCGACGAAGCGGTTCTCGACAAGATCGAGCCGCCCGACGCCGTTGACGCGCGCAAGTTCGTTCAGCCGGGTCAGCAAGTTTGCAGGCGACAGCGCCTCGCCGTCGATGGCGACGGGATCGCCGCGCTCGAAATCGATCTCGATATAGGTCGGCTTGTCGGGCGCGTCTTCCGGATTGACCGTGCGCGAATAGACATAGTCCGGCACTTCCTCGGCCGGGTCTTCCAGCACTTTGCCTTCGGAGGAGGCGTGCAGCAGATTGGCGTCGACCGAGAAGGGCGCGTCGCCGCGCTTGTCCTTGGCGATCGGGATCTGGTGCTGTTCGGCGAAGGCGATCAGCGCGGTGCGGGAGGTCAGGTCCCATTCGCGCCAGGGCGCGATCACCTTGATGTCGGGGTCCAGCGCATAATAGGAGAGTTCGAACCGGACCTGGTCATTGCCCTTGCCGGTCGCGCCATGGGCGACCGCGTCGGCGCCGGTTTTCTTGGCGATCTCGATCTGCTTCTTGGCGATGAGCGGCCGCGCTATCGAGGTGCCGAGCAGGTAAAGCCCCTCATATTGCGCGTTGGCGCGGAACATCGGAAACACATAGTCGCGCACGAATTCTTCGCGCAGATCCTCGATAAAAATGTTTTCCGGCTTGACGCCGAGCAGAATGGCTTTCTGGCGCGCCGGCTCGATCTCTTCGCCCTGGCCGAGATCGGCGGTGAAGGTCACGACTTCGCAGCCATAGGTCGTCTCGAGCCATTTCAGGATGATCGAGGTGTCGAGACCTCCCGAATAGGCGAGAACGACTTTTTTGATGTCTGATTGTTTGGAGGGCATTGCGAACTCGCAGGCGTTGGCGGGGCGCGCAACTATAGGGCGGGACGGATCAGGCGCAAGGGAGCGGCCCGCGGCGCCGACGGCTCGCAGGCCAATGCGCAACCCCGCGCTTGGTTGCCGCTCGGGCGCCGGACGTCAGCCCTGTGACTATTCCACCGCAATTCCTGCCGTTGATGGCCAAAAGGGCGACACAACGCCGCGCAGAGGGATACGTCATCTTGACCTTAAACGGACTTCGCCTTATCCAAATAGGCGGGACACCCTTCCCCAACGAAGGGCGCACATCTGGAAGGATGGCGAAATGCAAGCGACGATTCCCGCCGTGAAACCGGCGCGGCCCTATTTTTCGTGCGGCCCGGCGTCCAAAAGGCCAGGCTGGAGCTTTGAAAATCTGCAGAACGCCGCCCTCGGCCGTTCGCACCGCTCCGCCGTCAACCGCGCCAAGCTCAAACTCGCCATCGACCTGACGCGCGAAGTTCTGGAAGTGCCGGCGGATTACCGCATCGGCATCATTCCCGGCTCCGACACGGGCGCCGTCGAGGCGGCGTTGTGGTCGATGCTCGGCCAGCGCGGCGTCGACGTGATCGCCTGGGAAGCTTTTAGCGAGCATTGGGTCATCGACGTCGTCGAGCAGTTGCGGCTGCCGAATGTCCGCGCCACGGTCGCCGACTATGGCGAGATCGTCGATCTGTCCAGCCTCAACTTCGACAATGACGTGATTTTCGCCTGGAACGGCACGACGTCCGGCGTCTGCGTCCAGAACGGCGACTTCATCCCGGCCGACCGCAAAGGTCTGACGATCTGCGACGCGACCTCCGCCGCCTTCGGCCAAAAGCTCGATTGGGACAAGCTCGACGTCGTCACCTACTCCTGGCAAAAAGTGCTTGGCGGCGAGGCGGGGCAGGGCATGCTGATCCTCAGCCCGCGCGCGGTCGAGCGGCTTGAAACCTATACGCCGGCCTGGCCGATCCCAAAGCTGTTCCGGCTGGCGGAAAAGGGCCGTCTGATCGAAGCCATTTTCGAGGGCGAGACGATCAACACGCCGTCCATGATGTGCGTCGAGGATTATCTCGACGCGCTGAGCTGGGCGAAATCGATCGGCGGGCTTGACGCGCTGATGGCCCGCGTCGAAGCCAATGATCGGGTGATGTCCGATTGGGTCGAGCGGACGCCCTGGGTCGCCTTCCTCGCGAAGGATCCGGCGATTCGCTCGACCACCGCGGCCTGTCTCAAAATCATTGACCCTGCCGTCACATCTGGCGGCAAGCAGGCCGAGGCCGCCTTCGCAGCCGAAATCGTCAATTTTCTCGAAGCGGAAGGCTTGGCGTTCGACGTCAATTCCTATCGCGACGCGCCCCCTGGCCTGCGCATCTGGTGTGGAGCGACGGTCGACGCCGCGGATCTCGAAGCGCTGACGCACTGGCTCGATTATGCCTACGAGCGCGCGAAAGCCATGCTCTTCGCCGAAGCCGCGTAACGCGTCACACCAGCAAAACTTGCGGGCGTCCAGCTTCGACTGGGCGGCCCTCATGGGGCAATCCGCTACGCCGTCGCTGACGTGGACGTTTGGCGTTGCTTTGCGCCCGTCCCGGACGCCTGCGGGACTCAGCCAGCGGACATCAGCCGTGCAAGAGCCGACCGGTACGGCTGCTTGCAACGGTCGCTCGAACAGCTCTTCTCAAGGAGCGTCCTCATCCCGCAAGCCGCTCTCGATAATGATCGAGGACAGCCGCGACGCCGTTCGAGGATATCGAGGAATTCAGGCCTTCGGCTGCTCCTTCGGCGGCCGGTCGGGCCCTTTGCATCATTATGGATTCATAGGCGGCCACCCGCTCCCATCCCTTTGGGGCGGCAAGCGCTTCGGCGAGATCGGCGGCGTCGGCAAGGGCGAGGTTCACGCCCTCCCCGCTAAAGGGCGACATCAGGTGCGCGGCGTCGCCGAGCAGGGTGATTCCCGCCCGGCTTCGCCAGCGGTGCGAGATGGGCAGCGCATGGAGCGGGCGGACGCCGATGAAGTCGCCGCTCTCGACGATATCGGTCAGCGCGGACGCCCAGCCGGCGAACGCATCGCGCAGCAGCGCCCGAATGCGATCGGGGCCGGTCATCATCCAATCCCGCGCGGCCTGTTCTGGAATCCGCAGTCCCGCATAGCCGCGGATATGATGATGGCCGTTGCGTTGCGCGATCAGCACGCGGTTGTCGCCGACCGCGAACATCTTGCCTCCGCCAACCAGCGCATCGATCTTCGGGTGACGCTCGGCGTCGAAGCCGAACTCGACCAGCGTGACGCCCTCGTAGAGCGGCTTGGCGTCGGACAGTAGAGGACGGACGCGCGACCAGGCTCCGTCCGCGCCGACGACGATGTCGAAGCGTTCCGACGCTCCTCCGGCGACGACATCGCACCCGCCCTCCTTATGAGGGGTGACAACGTCGACTTTGCTCGTCCAGCGCACCGTAGCAGAAGGGAGCGAATTCAGCAGGATTTGGCGCAGCGCGGTTCGATCGATCTCCGGACGATTGTCTCCGGCGCCATCACGATCGAACAGCAGCACGCCATTCTGATCGTAGAGCCGATCGCCCTGATCCTCGGGCCGCGCCGCCGCACGGAACTCTTGTTCGAGCCCGGCGAGACGCATCGCGCGCTGGCCGGTCTCGGCGTGAAGATCGAGCGAGCCGCCCTGTGGGCGATCATCGGCGTGGCGGTCGCGCTCGAAGACGATCGGCTCCAAACCACGAAGGAGAAGCAGGCGAGCGAGCATCAAGCCGCCGGGGCCGCCTCCGACGATGGCAATTTTTGGCTTGGTTGTCATGACACGATCCTCCATATACATAGGAGCCTATATATTAACATAGGAGCCTATGCAATGGTTGGCGACGACTGGGACCCGACGGCTCATCCCGGCCACTATTTCAGCCGGATCGCACGCAGCCTGGCTCGTATCGGAGACGCTCGGCTCGGAAAGCTCGGGCTCGCTACCGCTCAGCTCCCTGTCTTGACCGCGTTGAAGGACGGTGAGAGCCGATCCCAGACGGAGCTCGCCCGCTGGGCTAAAGTCGAGCAGCCGACGATGGCTCAGCTCCTCGCGCGCATGGAGCGGGACGGCATGATCCAAAGGGAGCCCGATCCTGATGACCGCCGCAGCAGCCTCGTTTCCCTGACCAAGAAGGCGAAAAGCCTTTTACCCGCAGGACGCGCCATCCTGCGGCGGAGCAATGAAGAGATGACGCGTGGTCTCTCGCCGGACGAAGTGGAGACGCTGGTGTCGCTGCTCCGCCGCGTCCTGGCGAATATAGAGGTCATGGAGCGCGAATGATCGGAAGGCGGCGAAGCGCCCAAAGCGGCCTCCCCACACCGCTTTTATCGCTCCCGAAAACAGACGTTCGTCGCGCGAAAATCAAGATTTTCGCACCGGCCGCGCGTTCAGCGAATTTTGTGCGGGAGGCGCAATTCTATGCAGGCAGTTTCCCGGACTCGGGTTCATTCATCAGGGCATATTCTACACGCGGCGAATGGCCGAAGAGCTTCTTGTAGGCGCGGCTGAAGGCGGCCTCCGACTCGTAGCCGATGCGCAAGCCGATCTCGCCCACGCGAGCGTCCCGCTTTGCGAGCATGTCCCGCGCCAACGCCAAGCGCCATTCATTTTGGTAGCGCAGCGGCGAGCGTCCGACGAGAGCCGTGAACCGTTCGCAAAAGCTGGAACGGGACATGCCGACAAGGTCCGCCAGGGCGTTGATGCTCCAACGCTGCATCGGCTTCTCGTGGATGGCTTTCAAGGATCGGGCGATGCGCGCATCGGTCAGTCCTCCGAGCCACCCGGACGTCTGTCCTTTATGGACCCAACTGCGCAGGACGCGGATGACGAGAAGGTCGATGATCCGGGAAATCATCAAGGCCGCGCCGGGCTGGATGTCGCCTGCCTCGATCATCAAGAAACGCAGCATGCCATCAATCCAACCTGCCGCATCGGCGCGCTGGATATGAATGCGCTGCGGTAGAGCGAAGATCATGCTTCGAAGGCTATCTGGATCGAACCAAAAGCGGCAGACGACAAGCGTCACGCGTTGATGCGACGCGACCAGCCGCGATTCACCAGGGCCACGAGGCAGCAGCACCAAGTCGCCTGTGTCGATGACGGCGCGCGTCTGATTATCGCTTTCAATATGTAACGCGCCAGCGGTGACCACGATGACATGGGCCTCTCCAGCATCGATGTCCAATTGCTCCGCCTCCGCAAGCGCCCGCGAAAAGACCTGATCCCCGGTAAGGCGGATCTGCGCCAGCACATGGGACAGCAGATCGCCGGAGATAGCGCCACTCGACTCTCCTTCCGGACGAACAATCAAATTTTCCAGCATTTCCATCATGGCGCATCCGGGCTTCTGCCTGCAGATTAGACAGCATAAGAGCACGTTTCTACACGATAAAAAGGCCTGAAATAAAATGCCGTCCTCGGAATCCGGCGCGGTCCGCGTTTGCCAATCATCCGGACCGATGCGGCGACAGACCCGCGCACCCGTCGTCCCTCCCACGACCGGGCGCTCCCCTTTCCACCAACAGAACAGGATGTTTCCAGTGAGCAATCAAACGATCCAGACGACCAATTCGGACGCCGCATCGCAATGGCTGAGATCTTACTATTTCGTCCGCGCCGCCTTTTCGGTGGGCTGGGTGGCGGCGGCCTTTACCCTCGGGAAGAGCTCGCCGCCGGTCGCGGCGGCGCTTCTCGTCGCCTACCCCGCGTGGGACGCGATCGCCAATATCGGCGACGCGCAGCGCAGCGGCGGCGTGAAGGCCAATCCAAGCCAGGCGCTCAACGCAGCGGTTAGCATCGTAACTACAATCGCGGTCGTCATCGCCCTTGGACAAAGCCTGTACGCGGTGCTGGCGGTGTTCGGCGTCTGGGCCATTCTCTCCGGTCTGCTCCAGTTGGCGACCGGCGTGCGCCGCTGGAGGGCGGGCGCGCAGTGGGCGATGATTCTGAGCGGGGCGCAGTCGGCGCTTGCCGGCGCCTTCTTCGTCAAACTGGCGACCGGCGACGCTGCTCCCAGCATCACGGATATCGCGCCTTACGCCGCGTTCGGCGCCTTCTACTTCCTCGTTTCGGCCGTGTGGCTGACCGTGGCGCAAACACGCAGGACCGCTGTCAAACCCACAGCTTAACCTTTTCCGCGGGAGGCGCGATCGGGGCGCAAGTTTAGCTGTTGCCGAAGTCCCGCGAGAATGTCCGCTTTGACTTTCTGGTGATCCGAAGGGACTGTCCGCGCCCGGCCGCGAACGGAATGTGTGGCTCGGCGCGTAGCGGCCCTCAAGCGGACAGGCAGAAACCCGCCCAAAGCCGAACTTCAAACTGTGGCCCTACCCACGCCGCCGCTCCCTTGCGCATGCGCCCTTCGCATCCCATAGATGCCGGGACGGTCCAATCTGCTTTGGGCCGGTCTCGGCGCGACGACGCCCTATGGAATCGCTGGAGATCGCACCCGCTTGGCGCCTCGCGTCCTCATTTCCGATTCGCTCTCGCCGGCCGCGCTCGCCATTTTCAAAGCGCGCGGGGTCGAGGTCGATTTTCAGCCGGAGCTTGGCAAGGACCGCTCGCGGCTTGCCGAAATTATCGGCGATTATGACGGGCTGGCGATCCGCTCCGTGACAAAAGTGACCGCGAAGGTTCTCGAACGCGCGGAACGGCTCAAGGTCATCGGCCGCGCCGGCGTCAGCGTTGACAATATCGACCTTGCCGCGGCGACCGCCAAGGGCGTCATCGTGATGAACACGCCCTTCGGCAATTCGATCACGACGGCCGAGCACGCCATCGCGTTGATGTTCGCGCTGGCGCGGCGCATTCCCGCGGCGGACGCCTCCACCCGGCAGGGCAAATGGGAGAAGGCGCGCTTTCTCGGCGTCGAGATCACCGGCAAATGCCTCGGCCTGATCGGTTGCGGCAATGTTGGCTCGATCGTCGCGGACCGCGCCATTGGCCTGCGCATGCGCGTCATCGCCTTCGATCCGTTCTTGTCGCCGGATCGCGCCTTCGATCTCGGCGTCGAAAAGGTGGAGCTCGACGAATTGCTCGCGCGCGCCGATTTCATATCGCTGCATACGCCGGTGACGCCGCAAACGAAGAACATCCTTTCGGCTGAAAATCTCGCGCGGACGAAGCCCGGCGTCATGATCATTAACAGCTGCCGCGCCGCTTTGATCGACGAGGAGGCGCTGCTCGCCCTGCTTGAGTCGGGACATATTGCCGCCGCCGCGATGGACATCCTGGAAAAGGAGCAGCCCTCCGGCCATCCGCTGTTCAGCCACCCCAATATGATCGTAACGCCGCATCTTGGCGCATCGACCAAGGAGGCGCAGGAGAATGTCGCGGCGCAGATCGCCGAGCAGATGTCGGACTATCTGACGCGCGACGCCATTTCGAATGCGGTCAATTTCCCCTCGATCACGGCCGAGGAGGCCCCGAAGCTCAAACCCTTCATCGCGCTCGCCGATCGTCTCGGCTCCTTTGCCGGCCAGCTGATCGAGAGCAATATCGTCAAGGTTTCGATTACCTATGAGGGCGAGGTTGCCGACCTCAAGATCAAGGCGCTGTCGGCCTCGATGATTGCGGCGCTGCTGCGCCCGCTTTTGGCTGACGTCAATGTGGTGTCCGCGCCGACGGTGGCGCGCGAGCTTGGCGTCGTCATCGACGAGGTGACGCGCGCGGCGGAGGCCGATTTTGAATCAATCGTCACGCTCTGCGTCGAGGCGGGGGGCCAGGAGCGCTGCATCGCCGGCACGGTGTTCAACGACGGCAAGCCGCGCATCATCATGATCAACGGGATCAAGGTCGACGCCGCGGTCGGGCCGTCGATGGTCTATGTCACCAATGAGGACAGGCCGGGATTCATCGGCCGCTTCGCCAGCATTCTCGGCAATGCGGGCATTAATATCGCGACTTTCGCGCTCGGGCGCGATCGCGAGGGCGGATCGTCGATCGCGCTCGTTGAGGTCGACGAGAACGTGCCGGAAAAAGTGCTGGATGCGGTGCGGCGGCTTCCCGGCGTCAAAGAGGCCAAGGCGCTGCGGTTTTAGCTGGAGGCGGCCGGCGAAACTTTGAAAAAGGCCGCCTTTTGGGCGGCCTTTATTTTTGAGGCAAAAGCGCTTTGGAGCTCGCTTACGCCGCAGCGGCGGCGGGCTGCGCTTTCATGATTTCGGGATCGACGTGGGAGGCGAATTTCACGAAATTTTCGCGGAACATGTCGACCAGCTTCGTTGCCTGCGCGGCGAATTCTTCCTTCGAGGCCCAGGTCTCGACCGGATTCAAGATCGCCGATTCGATTCCCGGAACGGCGAGCGGCGTCGACAGGCCGAAATAGGGATCGACGCGATAGGCCGCCTTCGCCAAGGATCCATCCAGGGCGGCGGCAAGCAAAGCGCGCGTCACCTTGATCGGCATTCGCCGGCCGACGCCATATTTGCCTCCGGTCCAGCCGGTATTGACGAGCCAGCAATTGACGCCGTGTTTGGCGACGAGATCGCGCAGAAGATTGCCGTAGACGCTCGGGTGGCGCGACATGAAAGGCGCGCCGAAACAGGTCGAGAAAGTCGCCTGCGGTTCGCTGACGCCCTTTTCCGTCCCGGCGACCTTGGCGGTGTAGCCGGACAGAAAATGATACATCGCTTGCGCCGATTCGAGCTTGGCGATCGGCGGCAATACGCCGAAAGCGTCGCAGGTCAGCATGACGATATTGGTCGGATGGCCGGCGCGCCCGGTTTCCGATGCATTGGCGATGAAATACAGCGGATAGGCGATGCGGGTGTTCTCGGTCTTCGACGCATCGTCGAAATCGGGCTTTCGCGTGCGCGGATCGAGCACCACATTTTCCATGATCGAGCCGAAGCGCTCGGTGGTCGCGAAGATTTCGGGCTCGGCCTCGCGCGACAGCTTGATCGCCTTGGCGTAGCAGCCGCCCTCGAAATTGAAGATCCCGTCCTGGCTCCAGCCATGTTCGTCGTCGCCGACAAGCGTGCGCGAGGCGTCGGCCGAAAGGGTGGTCTTGCCGGTGCCCGAGAGGCCAAAGAACACCGTCGAGGCGCCCTCCTTGCTCACATTGGCGGAGCAGTGCATCGGCATGACGCCCACCGCAGGCAGCACGAAATTCAAATAGCTGAACACCGACTTCTTGATTTCGCCGGCGTAGCTCGTGCCGCCGATCAGTACGATCTTGCGCGTAAAATCGATCGCGACCACCGTTTGCGAGCGGCAGCCATGGCGCGCGGGATCCGCCTGGAACGAAGGCAGGTCGAGAATGGTGAGATCGCTGACGAAAGATTGAACCTCGTCCGTTGCTGGGCGAATCAGCAGGTTGCGGATGAACAGCGAGTGCCAGGCATATTCGGTGATGACGCGCGCCTTGACGCGGTTGGCCGGCTCGGCGCCGCCGAAAAGATCCTGCACGAAAACGTCGCGTCCGGCCGTATGGGCGAGCATGTCGGCGTAAAGAACGTCAAACTGCGCGGGCGTGATCGAATTGCTGTTGTCCCACCAGATAGAGCTTTCCGTCACCGCGTCGCGGACAACGAACTTATCCTTGGGGGAGCGGCCGGTATGGACGCCGGTGTCGGCGACGAGCGGGCCGTCTTTCGCGAGCTTTGCTTCACCGCGGCGGATTGCTTCCTCATAAAGCTGCGGCGCTTCAAGATTATAAAAAATCGACTTCGCCTCTTTGAGGCCGAACTGGTCGACTCCGAAGGAAGGATTGAACAAACCGGTCTCGTTAGACATCGTCTCTCCGCCAATAGGTCGGTGTCGCAGGCAGCTTGCGGCAAAGCGCCAAGCTCCCACGCATGAGCAAGGTAGACGCGCAGAATAGCCGATTAATTTCCCGGCCAATATCCGACGTTTAGGCTATGCGGATTTGATGATTAATTCTGCCCAAGCGCCATAGTTCGCAGAGCAGGCGAGCGCTTGCGTTAGACTAGGCGCGCTCAAGCTTCATCAATGCTCGGCTTCAACTTGGCGCCGCCGAGCTTATTTTGCTTGAGATCACGCATCAGGTGAGGATGTTATAAGGCCGGGCGTCGAACGCGTCCGGTTTCAAGATGGCTGCAGCAATTCGCGCGCCACTTCGGCAAGTTCTACCAGAACAGCGCGCAACTCTCCTGGCGTTTGCGCCCGCCGTGGGAACACGATCCGCGCCGCCTCATCGCCGCGCATAAGGTCGAGACCCTCGGGGTCGAGGCCGGTCGCGACCCAATCCGCGCCGCTTTTTCCGGTGAAAGCGGCAGCGTAAAGCGCGAGCGCGTCGGCGTGATCGGCGTTCATATGAGCCAGCGCGCCCTGTTCGGACGCCAGCAGCGCGTCGGCGTCGCCGACCGAGGTCAGGATCGTTGCGGCGTTGAAATTGCCGGTGCGGCCGAAGCCGCCGTTGAGATGAGCCAGCGCGACCTCGACCCGCCAGAATGAAAAATCGCCGAAATCGGCGTAAAGCGCCGACTTTGGGTGCCGCGCGAGAAAGCGCGCGCGCAGGCGGTCGCGGGCGTCGGCGTCTTCCGCGCGCGCGGCGCGCCCCGAAACCGTCAGGCGAGGATGAGCAAGGGGATCGCCCTCGCCCGTCTGAACGATGAGCAACGAGAGGCGCGGATCGCGCTCAAGCTGGCGGGTGTGCGCCGCAAGCCGCGACATCAGGAGGATCGGCGCCCCGTCGGGCGCGGTCGCTATATTGACCAGAGTGGCGAAGGGGGCGCCCTCCGCCGTCAAAGTGGCGAGCGAAGCTGCGCGGCCGACGCGCAGCAGCAGCTTGGCTTCGGCAAGCGGGTCGTAATCATCCGGCGTGGGTCGCGTCGTGGCGGCAGGCTCTTGAATCATCGCGCCAGACTAAGCGACCTGCGGCGCGATTTCAAACCATGGCGAACCCCGGCGCCGCCTAAAAGATCTATGCGCCGGAGTTTGCCATTTAAGCAAGAGTACGGGTGGGCACCGTCAATGCGCTCAAGACAAAGGTCAGTGCCAAAGAAAATAGAGCAACAGAATAACCGGTATCGGCACGCCGACAAGCCAAAGCAGAACGCTGCGTCCCATGATCGCCTCCTTGAAAGAACTGTATTGCGCGCCAAACGTCGCGAAATACTGGAAAGTTCCCGTTCTTTCGGCGGCGATATGTCCTTGGAGGTCTAGGCAAGCCGGGCGCGCCCGCGCCGCAGCCGCCGCGTTTGGATCAATGCAAGCTCACCATTTCGAGCTCACGCTCCATCGCATTGGCCACGGCCGCGTCGCGCGACTGGGTAACTGCGATCGGCGAGCCGTCGGCGGCAAGCAGAGCGAACAGACGCATTCCCGGCTGCATCACAGGCGCTTGCGGAAACAGCCTGTTCACCTCTTCCGATTGCATCGTGCGCACATAAGCGACCTGGCCGCCGCCAAGGCCCGCCAATTGTTCGTCGGTCAACTGTCCAAAATTTTCATTCTCGCCATGCGAAACCATCGTCTATCTCCTTTTTATCCTTTCCCGCGCCGGCCGGCTCAATCCTGCTTCGACGCGCGCGGCGTCAGCTCAACCGAAAGCAGGCCCCGGTCGAGACTGGCATGCGCCACTTGCATGGCTTCGCCGAGTAGAAAAACGCGCTGAAACTGACGCGTCGCAATGCCCCTGTGAAGATGGGAGCGTTCTCGCTCCTCGGTCTGACGGCCGCGAATGACGAGTTGTTCCTGCTGCTCGACGACTTCAAGCTGATCCGCGGTGAAACCCGCGACGGCGATAATGACGCGAAGCCTCGCAGGCCCGGCGCTGTCGCCTAGCACGCGCTCGATATTATAGGGCGGATAGCCGTCGGAGCTCGCTTTGACGCCGCGCGGAAAGCTGCGCTCTATTGCGCTAAAGCCCAGCACAAAAGGGGAATGTGAGTTCGACCCACGCGACATCAGCGAAGCTCTCGAAGCCTTCGACAAAGGAACCCTCGAGAGGCGTCCCGCGGCGTTTGCCGCCTTCTCGCATATGGCGCGACGCGGCGCCGATTCAAGGGCGTTCGCGGCGGCGAGGCCCCGAACGCAAAAGGCCCGGCGTCACGGCGCCGGGCCTTTTGTCTTGAACGCGCGGCGTAGCGCGCGGATGGAAGTAAGCCGTCAGGCGGCTTGCTCGATCTCCGTTTCCGTGTCGTCGACTTCAATCTCTTCCGCCTTGCCGCCGCGGCGCGGACCCTTCTGCAGCTGCGCCTCGATCGCCTTCAGCGCTTCGGTCTCCGTCAGCTTCTCCACGATGACGACTTCCCGCGCCATGCGGTCGAGCGCGGCCTCATAGAGCTGACGCTCCGAATAGGACTGCTCCGGCTGCGAATCCGAACGGTAAAGATCGCGAACGACTTCAGCGATCGCGATCAAATCGCCCGAATTGATCTTCGCCTCATATTCCTGCGCCCGGCGCGACCACATGGTGCGCTTGATGCGCGCCCGGCCGGCCAGCGTGTCGAGGGAACGGCGGACGACATCGGCCTCGGCGAGTTTGCGCATCCCGACGCTCGTCACCTTGGGCGTCGGCACCTTGAGAATCATCTTGTCCTTGACGAAGCTGATGACGAACAGTTCGAGCTTGAAGCCAGCCACTTCCTGTTCTTCGATCGCGACGATCTGACCGACCCCATGCGCCGGATAAACGATGTATTCGTTCGGCTTGAATCCGCTCTGGCGCGAGCCGGAGGCCTTGGCCGGCTTGGCGAGCGCAGCCTTCGGGTCAATGGCCGCAACCGGGGCGACAGCGGCCTCGACCACCACGGTCTCGGCAGGAGCCTCGACCTTGACCGCTACTTCAAGGGCGGTCGTTTTCTTTTCCACTTTCTTTGTCACTATATCTCGCTCGTCTGGGTCCGGGGGCGACAATGAAAACGCCGCGGCGCGAAGAGGCGCTGCTGCGTGGCTCGTAATTTTTTGCTGCGCGGCCGCCGCAGCCGTTCTGGCGGCCTGAAAGCGGGCGACGGAAACCGCCGAGACGCTCGGCGCAGGCTCCGATTTCTTATCGGCGTCTTCGGGGGCCGGATTCGCCGAATTCTTTCCGGCTGACGTTTTCTTGGCCGAAGCGTTTTTAGCTGAACTGTTTTTGATCGAAGTGTTTTTAGTCGACAAGCTCTTGTCCGAAGAAGAGGGTTTCACTGAAGCGTCGGCTTTCGCCTCGGGCGCGGTTCTCTTGACCGTCTCCCGCTCCGCTTTTCTTTGGTCCGCAGTTCTTCTTTCTTTGCCCGCCGCGCTATCTTTGGTTACAGCCGCGGCGTCGGCGATGATCTTGGCGGCGCTCTTTGGAGCGCTCTTTGCGCGAGACGAATCCGCCGCCGCCGCGCGCTTTGACGGCGCCGCGGCGCTCCGCGCCTTGATCTTGGGCTCCCCCGCATCCTGGCCGGTCTTCGCCTTAATCGTGGACGAAGACGCCTTTAATTGTTTCGATGCATTGGCAGGCGCCGCTGATTTGATTTTTGACGGCTGTAGGGTCTTCTTGACGGACCTCATCTGCGCTCCCTTTCTCGTTCCGCGTTGGAGACGGAACAAACAATCAGCGACGAACCGGGGAATTCGTCGCTGACGCGTATCGCGACGACCGGCGCAAGCCGCTCACGCAAGAGCCCTTACAGGGCGTTCTGAACGAAGACCGTCCGTTATGCGCTGGAAAACCCCCGACAGAAGCGGGGGCGCAGCATCATAAAACTATCGTCATTAGGTATTAGGCAAACCAGGACGCGGACGATGGCGAATTTTTAAGATCCCGAAACTGCAACTGTCACATAAGTGTATAGCACAGAGGTTGAAAAGAATCAAAGGATTCGAGTCCGCGCGCCGCTCTTATCCTCTAAATGCGCAAAGCTGCGCGATCCCCGATGTCAAGCGTGCGGCAGCGAACCACGTCGCAAAAAAGCCTCGATGCGCGCCGGAAACGGACGATCTAGCCTAAACATATGGACCCGGTCGCTCAACATTCCAGATCCAAAGTCATCACGATCTAATCACCCTTGCCGGGCTCGGGCGAGAAAAACTCTTTGAACTTGCCGGGTCTGCCGTCGAACTGCTTCGCGTCGGGCGCGGCTTCCCGCTTCATGGTTATATTGGGCCAGGACTGCGCCATATCAGCGTTGAGCGTGATCCATTGCTCAATTCCCGGCTCGGTGTCCGGCTTGATCGCCTCGGCCGGGCACTCAGGCTCGCAAACGCCGCAATCGATACATTCGTCCGGATGAATGACGAGCATGTTCTCGCCCTCATAGAAGCAGTCGACCGGACAAACTTCGACGCAATCCATATATTTACACTTGATGCAGTTCTCGAGGACGACATAGGTCATCACAAACGCTCCCTTGCGGACAGAGTCCGCCGCCCCGGCGGGTCCGGGGATTTATGCGGCGCGCAGCCGCTCCAACTTGCTGATCAGCCGCCGCGCGCCGAAACCCAAACGCGCGAGGCGTCGCGAAGACGCCAACGGCCAGGCGGAAACGGCTTTCCCTCCGGCGGGAGCGCCCCACTAGCGCCTTTGCGGCCGATAATCAAGGATTGGATGACTGCCCGCCGTCATGGTCGTCGCCTGGCGCAGTCACGCTCTCGCTCAATTCCTCGAACAGCAGCCGCGCTTCCGGAAACGGGCCGCGGCGTGCGCCCGGCTGCAGCACTCTCAAGACCCGCACCTGGCGCTCCAGCGCAACGGTCAGGACGTCGCCTGCTGCAACCGGCTTGGCCGGCGCGTCGATACGGCGCGCATTCAGCCGGACGTGGCCATCGAGGACCAGCCGCGCTGCCAGCGTTCGCGTCTTAGTGACGCGGGCGAACCACAGCCATTTGTCGAGACGTTGCGTCGCAGCCATGCCTTCCCTGAATCTGCGGGCAGGCCGCTCAATTGGTCATGGCGGGCCTGGATTCAAGGGAATGCGCGGGGATTCAATAAAATTTAACCAAGCAGGCCGGATCGGGCGGGCGCCAGCGGATTGTCCTGCAGCGCCGCGGCGTCGGGGCGGTCAAGCCCCGGAACATTGGCGAAAGCCCGCCACAGTCCCTCGACGAAAGCGGGCTCCATATCGCGCAGGATGAAGACGATCCGCGTCGCATGATCGGCGTCGGGCCAGGCCGCCAGCCGCACCGGCGGATGGAACACATGCTGGACGCCATGGATCACCACCGGGCGCATAGGATCGTCGCTGAGCGCGACGATTCCCTTGACCCTCAGCAGGCTGGGGCCGTGGGCGTTGCGCAGCAATTCAAGAAAGAGATCGAACGCCGCCGGCGCGATCGGCGCTTCGAATCGCATGCAAAAGGCGCGGATGCGCTCATCATGGCGGTTGACGTCGGGTTTGGCGTGCTCATGGCGGTGTCCGTCGTGATGACCATGACGGTCGTCATGATCGTGATCGGCCGCGAAAGCCTCGGCGTTGAGCCAGCGGCGCACGTCGAGCGTCTTCCGCTCAGGATTATAGAGCCCCGCGTCGAGCAGGGCGCCGGCGCCGGCCTCGCCCTTGGCCGCATCGAGCACGCGCGCGCCGGGGTTCAGACGGGCGAGGCGCTCGCGCAGGGCCAAAGCCGAGCGCTCTCCCGCTTCGCCGGTCAGAAGGTCGGTTTTTGAAAGGATGATGCGGTCGGCCATGGCGGCCTGTTTGACAGCCTCTTCATGGGCGTCGAGCGTCGCCGCGCCATTGACGGCGTCGACCAGCGTCAGCACGCCGTCGAGGCGAAAGCGCAGCATCAGATAGGGATGATACATGATGGTGTGCAGCACGGGCGCCGGATCGGCGAGGCCGGTCGTCTCGATCACGACGCGGTTGAAGGGCGCGATGCGGTCATTATCGCGCCGCCGCAAGGTATCCTCGAGGGTCGTCACGAGATCGCCGCGGATCGAGCAGCAAAGACAGCCCGAGGTCATGACAATGAGATCGTCGCCCGCCGTTTCGACAAGCAGATGATCGAGGCCGATTTCGCCGAATTCGTTGATGATCACTAGCGCGTCGGACAGCGCCTCGTCGCGCAGGAGGCGATTGAGCAGCGTCGTCTTGCCGGCGCCGAGAAAGCCGGTGATGACCGTCAGCGGGATCGGCAGCGGCGGCCGGCGCGCAGCGGGGTCCGCCTCGCGAGCCGCCGCGGCGTCGGCTTCCCTCTCGTTTCGGGACGAATCCGTGTCGCTCATTGGGTCGCGGCGGCTTGTGCTTTCTTGCCGGCGGGGGCTTGTGCGCCCTTCCCGGCAGGGGCCTGCGCGCCCTTTGTTGCGGCGGCTTTGCCCGGCGCGGGTTTCGCCTCGGCCGCGCCGTGCTTCCCTTTGTGCGACGGCGCTGGCTTGGCCTCTGGCGTCTCGACGGACGCTTCTTCCTTGGCCGCGCCATGGCGCCGGATCTTGGCCTCCTTCGCCGCGGCGGCCTTGCCATGCGGCTTCGCGCTGGCGGTCGCCGCTGCGCCATGATGGCGATGACGGGTCGCAGCGCGCTGGGCCGATTTCTCGCGGGCGGCGGCTTTCGCGCCTTTCATCGGCAGCGCCTTCGCGTCGGGCGCAAGCTTCGCCGCGCCGGCGATTGCGCCGGTTTTCGGCGCGAAGGCGCTGACCGAGGCCGGTTCTTCGTCGGCGTCGCCGCCGCGGCTCTCCGTTGCGCCGTCTGCGCCGGCATAGCCGGCGATCCGGATCGGCACCGGCTCGAAATTCGGCGGCGGCACAAGCGCGATCCGGGTCGCCATCGGCGAAATGCGCGACAGCGCGCTGGAATCATAGAAGGAGGACCCCTGCGTCGAGGAGAAGGCTTGATTGGTCGCTGCTTCCAGCGGGGCCAGCAGGCGCTCGTTTTCGGCATTGAAGGCGACCATCGCCGCGCCGCGGCTGCGGCAGACGGAGGCGCCATTGTCGGGCGGAGCGCCGCCTTGCAGCGGCAGCGCAGCCACCTGGATCGAGGGCCGGTCGATCCCGGCAAAGCCGCGATCGAAAAGGGCGGCGGCTTTGACCGTCCGAAGCGCGACATTGGGCGCGCCGAGAATGACGGCGACGAGCTTGCGGCCGCCCTGCGTCGCGCTGGCGACGACATTGAAGCCGGCGGCGCAGGTGAAGCCGGTCTTCATGCCGTCGACGCCGGGGTAGCGCCCAAGCAGATTATTGTGGTTGGCCATGACCCTGCCGCCGATTTCCAGCGCGCCGATGCTGAACAGATCGGCATGTTCAGGGAAGGTCACATAGAGCGCCCGCGCCAGCAGCGCGAGATCGCGCGCCGAGGAATAATGCTGCGGATCGGGCAGGCCGTTTGGATTGACGAAATGCGATTGCTGCATGCCGAGCGCCGCCGCCGTGGCGTTCATTTCGGCGGCGAAAGCTTCGACCGACCCGGATACGCCCTCCGCCACGGTGACGGACACGTCATTGGCCGATTTCACCATGAGAATTTTCAGCGCCGTGTCGAGCGTCACCATCGTGCCGGGACGAAAGCCCATTTTCGACGGCGGCATCGCCGCGGCGCGGCGCGAAACCACCAAGGGCGTATCGAGCGAGATGCGATGATCGCGCACGGCCTGAAGCGCGACATAAACGGTCATCAGCTTCGTCAGCGAGGCGGGAAACCAGGGCTGCGTCGCATGATCCTCATAAAGCACCGCGCCGCTGGCGAGATCCATGAGGAGGGATGGCGCGGCCTCGGCGCGCAGCGGGATGGCGAGGCAGGCAAGCGCGGCAAGAAGCAGCGCGGCTGCCCGGCCGACGAGACCGCCGCGGCTGCGCCGATGCGCCGAAAATTGCGAACAGTCCCGCGATGAGAAGTCCATGATCCTTGACGCTTCTTTAGGCCGCGCGAATCAACCAAATCCGACGCGATCGATTTCCTAGTCTAGAGCGGGACGCGGGCGAAAAACCAGTTTTCGCGCGCCCTCACGCCCTAATTATTAACGAGACAGCGCCGAGCCGCAAAACACCGTCTTACACGACCAGCTTCCATAAGCTTTGCGCAGGAGCAGCCGCTTCGCCCTGAAGCGCTTGATTTTATCCGCTCCGCCATCCGTTTCATGACCTGAACGCCGGCGAGTAGGTTCGCCGAAATCCCGCTGAAGCAGGGACTTTGCGGTTATGATGCAGCGATATTATGGCGCTCGCCCGAACTTTGCCCACGATGTTCGGGCGCTCATGCCTTGGATCACGATGATTTTTGAATCGAAATCGATCCAAACTCACAAACGCGATCGATTTTAAAAGCTTACAGCATGCGGGCTCGAAAAGGCCGCAACTTCCCCGCATCACGCTCTCGGCGATCGGACCCGTTCCGGCCTGACGCCAAGCCCAATCAGGCGCGCCGGCAGCCGCCGCAGCGGCGGCCAGATCGTAAACAGACGCAAAAACAGCGGCGGCGTCAGCTTTTTGCCCGAAAGAACCTGGGAGATCACCCGAGTTTGAATGAAAGCTTGCATCTCTTGCGTGACCTTGGCTGGAAATTCGCGCCGGGCCTGCACGCGGGCGAGGCACTCGTCCGGCGGCCGCGGCTGGCTCAAGAGCGGGACCGACAGCAGATTGGCCGCCGCGATCGCGTCCTGGATCGCCAGATTAATGCCAACTCCGCCAACCGGCGACATCGCATGCGCGCAATCGCCGATGCAAAGCAGCCCTGGCCGGTGCCATAGCGGCAGCCGGTCGATCGCAACGCTGAGGAGCTTTGCGTCGTCGACGCTGGCAAGCTCCGCGAGGCGATCGCTCATGAAAGGCGCCAGCGCCCGGATCCGCGCGCGCAATGCCTCGATTCCCTCGGCCTTCAACGCGTCGGCCGAGCCCTTGGCGATGACATAGCCGCATTGCCAATGCTCGCCGCGGTTGATGAGAACGAGCATCTGGCCGCTTTCGAGCCGGCCGAAGGTTTCATTCGGATCATCGGCGCGGCGGGACAATTTGAACCAGAGCACGTCCATCGGGGCGCCGATTTCGATTGGCGCAAAACCCGCCTCCGCGCGCACCAGCGAATGGCGCCCGTCTGCGCCAAAGGTGAGATCGGCGCGGATCGTAAAGGCGCCGTCGTCCTTCGTCTTCGCTCGGACGCCGGCGATCCGGCCGCCCTCGGTGACGAGGCCGACAGCCTCCGTCGACATGAGCAGACGGAAGGTCGGATAGTCCGCCGCTTTGCGCGCCAGAAAATTGAGAAAATCCCACTGCGGCATGAAAGCGATGAATTTGGCCTGCGTCGGCAGATGGGAGAAATCCGCGAGGGGAATGCGCGTATCGCCGATCACGGCGGCGAGTTCGCGCGCCTCCTGATGCGGCAAGCGCAAGAACTCATCTAGGAAACCGAGGTCATGCAGCGCCTCGAGCGTCGAGGGATGGATCGTGTCGCCGCGGAAATCACGCAGGAAATCGGCGTGCTTCTCCAGGACGATGACGTCGATTCCGGCGCGGGCGAGCAGCAGCCCGAGCATCATTCCCGCTGGGCCGCCGCCGACGACGCAGCAGCGGCACGACAGATCATGCGCGCCGCCGCGCGGCGAAACATTGTCTTCACGATGCTCCAAGCTGCGCCCCTCCTTCGGGCGGCGGCGCGCGAATTATGCGCCCCCCGCAAGACCTGTTCAGCCGGACGCGCATGCGCCGACTGTCTCAATGAGTGGGGGAAATCTAACCAAAAATGGTTAACGCGGCGGCGGGAGAACAGGCGCCTATTTTAGCCAAGGCCGAGAAGGGAGAAGGGAGGCGAGGCCGACCAATGGATTTCGGGGACGAACAAACAAAAAAGGCCGGCGTCGCGCCAGCCTTAGGTTGATCGCATTATGCGCCGAGCGCCCGCGCCGCGACGGCGCCCGCAAGCGACCGCCGTGAAAGCCAGCGGCAAAGCTCAGTCGTCGCCATGCGCCGATTCATTGATGGTGATCGTTTTCATCTTCGAGAAATCGACCGCGACCGGCATCTTCTCTTTGATGATCATGAGCTGATAAGTCTTGATGACATGCTCAAGCCGGCGATAGGCGTCTTTATATTCGTTGGTTGAGGCGTCGAGGTTCAAAGGCTTCAGGCAGAATTCAATGATTTCGCGCGGGCGATCGAACTTGTCCATTTAGGGCGCTCCTTTTGACCGGACAAATATACAAAAAACCGGGAGCAAGGCGAATGCCAATCGTGTTTTGCGACAAATTCTTGTTGCGCGGCGCGGGTTCGGCGGGGCCGCAAAGCTTCGCCCCAGCCGTCAGGAGCGCGCGGCGGCAAGGGCCAAGATCGAATCCGCGGCGGGCCCCCTTTGCGTCAGAAGCGAACCGCGTCGTCGCGGCTGCGGTAAAAGCCGTTGACGATGACTGCGACAGGGACATTGGCCGCGAGCGCGAGAGGGCCGGAAGAAGTGGCGAGCTTCGAGCCCTCGAACGCCAGCCGGAAAGACCAGCGCGGGCGCGCTCAGCAGCAGCCGCGGAACCGCCCCTTGCCGACTGCGTAGCGCGCCTCCTGACGCTCGCGGAAAAATTCCGTGTGGGTCATGATCGGCTTGTCTGGATGATTGAGCTGACGATGCGCGACATAGGTCTCATAGTCCGGGACGCCGACCATCAGGCGGGCGGTCTTGGTCACCATCTCGCAGACGAATCGGAGCCCTGTCGTCTCAGTCAACTCTGGCCTCCCGCCATTGCCGCGCCGCCGATCTCGACCGCGGTGCTCTTCGAGCTGCCCAGCGCCTTGCGGATATGAACCACCGCATAGAACAGGGTCGTCAGGACGACGCCGACAAACAAGGCGGCAAGCGTCGCGTCCAGATAGTCGTTGAAGATCACCCGCCGCATGGTTTCCAGATCTTTCGCCGGCGCGAGCACGTTACCCGCAGCCAACGCCTCGGAGAACTTCCGGGCGTGGCTCAGGAACCCGACGGCGGGGTTGGGACTGAACACCTTTTCCAGCCCCGCGGTGACCGTGACCACGACGAGCCAGGCGGTCGGCGCAATCGTCACCCAAGCGTAGCGCTGGCGCTTCATCTTGAACAGGACAACGGTGCAGAACATCAAAGCGATCGCGGCAAGCATCTGATTGGCTGTTCCAAACAGCGGCCATAGCGTCCAGATGCCGCCATAGGGATCGATCACGCCCTGATACAGGATGTAGCCCCACAAGACGCAGGCCAGCGCCGAGCCGATGATCGTGTTCGCCCAGGAGTTCGTCGCCTTGAAGGAGGGAACGACGGCGCCGACGTAATCCTGGATCATGAACCGCAGCACGCGGGTGCCCGCGTCGACCGTGGTCAGGATGAACAAAGCCTCAAACAGAATGATGAAATGATACCAGAGGCCCATCATCGCCCGTCCGCCGAGGAAACTCGACAGGATGGTCGCCATGCCGACGGCGAGGGTGGGCGCGCCGCCGGTGCGCGATAGGATGCTGGTCTCGCCGACATCTCGGGCAATCTGGGTCAGCATGTCGGGCGTCACGACGAAGCCCCAGTTCGAGATCGTCTGCGCCGCCTGCTCGGCGGTCGTGCCGATGAGCCCCGCCCCACTGTTCATCGCGAAGTAGATGCCCGGATGCAAAATCGAGGCGCCGATCAGGGCCATGATGGCGACGAAAGATTCCATCAACATGCCGCCATAGCCGATCAACGGAATCTGGCTCTCGTTCTCAAGCATTTTCGGCGTGGTGCCCGATGCGATGAGCGAGTGCCAGCCTGAGACGGCGCCGCAGGCGATCGTGATAAACAGGAAGGGAAACAGCCCGCCGGCCCAGACCGGTCCGGTTCCATCGATAAATTTCGTCACCGGCGGCATTTCAAGATTGGGATGCACGAGGATGATGCCGACCGCCAAAACGGCGATCGTGCCGATCTTCAGGAAGGTCGACAGATAGTCCCGCGGCGCCAGCAAAAGCCAGACAGGCAGCACAGAGGCGACGAAGCCATAGGCGATGATGCTCAGCGCCAGCGTCGTGCCGGAGAGATCGAAATAGGGTCCAATCGCCGGGTTCTCGGAGACGGCGCGACCGAAGACCAGCGAGAGCAGCAAAAGGATCGCGCCAAGGATGGACATCTCGCCAATGCGTCCCGGGCGGATGTAGCGGCTGTACACGCCCATGAACAATGCGATCGGAATCGTGCAGAAAACGGTGAAGGTCCCCCAAGGGCTTCCGATCAGAGCCTTGACGACGACGAGGGCGAGCACGGCAAGGACAATGACGCAGATCAACATCACGCCGAAGCCGGCAATGCTTCCGGCGACTGGACCCATCTCGGAGCGGACCATGTCGCCGAGCGAGCGGCCGTCGCGCCTGGTGGACAAGAACAGCACGGTCATGTCCTGGACCGCGCCGGCGAACACGACGCCAACGAGAATCCACAAGGTGCCGGGCAGATAGCCCAATTGCACCGCCAGAACCGGACCGACCAGCGGCCCGGCGCCGGCTATGGCGGCGAAATGGTGGCCGAAGACCACGTAACGGTTGGTTGGGACGTAGTCGAGACCGTCATTGTGGCGATAGGCCGGCGTCTTCCGCGTCGGATCGATGCCCAGCGCTGTATGGGCGATGAACAGACCATAAAAGCGGAAGGCGATGACATAGATGCAGACCGATGCGACGACCAGCCAGGCGGCGTTGACCGATTCTCCGCGAGTCAGGGCGACGACCCCGAAAGAAAATGCGCCGACGACTGCCACCGCAGCCCATATCAGCTTCGCTTGCAGCGTCATTGTCTCCCCCATCGCTCGACACGGATTGTCGCCCCGGTCGTTTTCGCCAGCATCCATCCTCCGGGCCTGTTTGTCCAGATTTTACATGTTCGCTTAAGCAGGCGGGCGCGTGGCCGTTGATGGTCTCCACTTCGACCGCCTTTCGGGCGCGAGAGGCGGCCGCCGGCCCGCCCCGCGCGTCTATTTCTGCTCGGCGACGATCTTGTAGCGCTCGCCCGCCTGCAGCGGCGCCGAGGCCTCAAGGCCGTTGATCAGCCGGAAGAATTCGAGCGTGCGGTCGGGCGTCGCCATTTTCTCCGCGAGATCTTCCGCGCGCTCGCCGGGCTTTGCCGTGACGATTTCGATTCGCAGCGGGTGTACGGCGCGGATTTCCTCCGGACTTGCGCGATGGAACGACGAGAGCGCGTCCTTGAACTGCCGCTCGCTGTCTTGGCTTTCGATGCGGGTCGCGAAGATCAGCCGGTAGAACTCGCCCGCCTCGAAGCGGATCACGGCGAGCCGAAAACTCCAGTCGCCGGCTTTGGCTCTGGCGATGGCCGCCGGCGAACCGTTGACGTCGACGGTCTCGATCGAGCCCTGTTCCAGACCGTCGATCCAGTCGGAGGCCATATAGGCCTCAAGCGACATGCCCGGCGGGGCCTTGACGCTGTCGAGCCGCAGCGCCTGATTGCCGTCGGCCGAGACGCCCAGCAGCGCCTTCGACGCATTCTCGAGGACAAAGCCTTCGGGAGCGGCAAAGGCGAAGCCGAGCCGGGCGTGAAGGAAGTTGCGTCCGCGCACCGTTCCTTCCGTTGGACTGTCGCCGAACACCATGCCGTCGATGGCGGAAAGATAGGCGTCGCGGTCCGTGACGCCGATGCCCGGGGCGGCGATCTGGCGCGCGACGGCGATCGCCTGCGTCACGCGCTCCGGCGTCGAAGGGTGGGTTGCGAGGATATCCGGCTTGTCCGCGCTGGCGTTCTGGCCGATCAGCGAGGTGCGCAGGACGGCGGATCGTCCGAGCGCGCCAAGGAAACGCGAGGCGCCGTAAGGGTCGAAGCCAGCCTTGGCGATCCCCTTGATGCCCATCTGGTCGGCGTCGAGCTCCTGCTGGCGCGAGAAGGTCGCGATCGTGCGCCGCGCGGAGGCTTCGATCTCCTGGCCCTTTTCCTTGTTCTGGACGACGCTCGCGGCCCGGCTGATCACCGCCGCGCGCTTTTCCTCTTCCTCCCGACGGACCGCGTGCTTTGCAGTGAGATGGGCGATCTCATGGGCCATGACGGCCGCGACTTCCGACGCGTCATTGGCGAGCGCCAGCAGGCCGCGGGTGATGAAGAGATCGTGCGGCGGCAGCGCGAAAGCGTTGACGATCGGCGAATCGAGAATCGTCACCTTATAGGGCTCGCTGCGGCGGTCGTCGGCCTTGGCGAGCTTCGCCAGAATATCATTGAGATAGCGCTCGGCGGCGGGGTCCTTGTACTCGCCGTCGAACAGGGCGACCATGCGGTTGTGCTCGGCGCTCGCCTCGCTTTCCGGCTTTGGCGGGCGCGGCGGCAGCGGCGGCGTCTCGAGTTTGAAGGATTGCTCGCCCTGCGGCTCGATCGACGCGCAGCCCGCGAGCCCGAGGGATGCGGCGAATGCGACGAGGATCGCGGCGCGCAGCGAGGACGCGGGAGGCCGGGTCGTCAGGGCTTTGCGGCGGGGAGCGACGCCGGCAAGATGTCGAGCGCCAACAATTCTCATGAAAGGCATCGCGCTCGAAGACCTGTCTTACCGCCGGGACGAAGCGGCGGCGGCGTCCTGCCCTGGCGTCATCGCTTCGATTTCGTCAGGGCGTTCAATCTCGATCTGCGGCCCGAACCGCATATCGAGCAAGCCTCGCACCCTCACTGTTTTGTCTTTCAGCGTCGAGACATCCAACCCCGCGGCCGTAAAGAGTTTCCGATTGCGTTGCAATATTGTAACGGAAAAATCCCAGCCGCGGCGCTCGCCAAACAGCAGCAGGGTACGGAATTTATCCTCCTCGACACGGGCGACGCGGCCCTCGACGATGACGCTTGTCCCGGTCTTTTCAGCAAAGGAGGCGCGGTCGCTGGCGGCGATTACCGCATAATATGGATCGCCCCAAAGGCCAAGCGCGGCGGCGCGCGCCGCGCCTTCGGCGGCAAGCAGAAAGGCGCGGCACCGCCGTCCCGCCGCGCCGGACTCAAATCGCGCCAGTCCGGCGTCGAGCGCCGCGCCCGCGACGGAGATCGGCGGCGACCCGTCGTCCTCGCCGGCCGGCGCGAACACTTCGGCATTGATGCGCCCCCAGCGATCCGGCGCGGTGAAGACGGGCCGGAAGATCACCGCCTTGCCGGAGAGCCAGGCGCCGAGCTTTTGTCCCGTTTCAATGTCGAGCTCGGGGGCGCCCGGCGTCGGGCGCGGCGGATCGAGGCCGGCGATCTTCAGCCTGCGGCCGTCGTCGAGCGTCAGCTCCAGTCGTTCGTCGACGCTTTTGACACGGGCTTTTTCGAGGTCGACGCGCCGCCGGCCCTGGCTTGCCGGCGGAATGGCGCAGTCCTCAGCCGAGTTCGCCGCTTGATTGGCCTGCGCCGCTTGCGCGGCTTGAATCCCCTCCGCCGACGCCCTCCCTGGCGCGGCGTTGAGCGCAAAACCCGCGACGAGCGCTGCGATCAGGCCCGTGACGCGAGCCTCGGCTTCCCGCTTGGCGGGCGCGGGTCCGGAGCCTGGCGGCCTCGCCGCGCGCAAGGCCTGCTTTTTGCTTCGACTTATCTTCATCGCTGTTTGCGGGCTCCCGTCCGACGACGATGGCGTTTTCATTTCCCTGGGCTTGCGTCTAAATGGGCGCCGTCTTGATCTTGGCCTTCCTTATGGATCCCGCCATCGCGGATCCGCCTCCCCGAACCGGCAGCGAGTAGCCATGGCCCGAATTCGTCGTCTATTGGTCGCCAATCGTTCTGAAATCGCCATCCGCGTGTTTCGCGCGGCGACGGAGCTCGGCATAAGGACGGTGGCGATTTACGCCGAGGAAGACAAGCTTTCGCTGCATCGCTTCAAGGCCGACGAAGCCTATCAGGTTGGCGCCGGCAAGGGTCCGCTCGAAGCCTATCTCTCGATCGAGGAAGTCATCCGCGTCGCGCGGGAAGCCAAGGTCGACGCGATCCATCCCGGCTATGGCTTCCTGTCGGAGAGCCCGGAATTCGCCGACGCCTGCGCCGAGGCGGGAATCATTTTCATCGGCCCTTCGCCGCAGACGATGCGCGAACTCGGCAATAAGGTCGCCGCGCGCAATATCGCCGTTCGGTCCGGCGCTCCGGTCATGCCGGCCACGGACCCCCTCCCGGACGATCCGGCGGAAATCAAGCGCCTCGCGCTCGGGGTCGGCTATCCCGTCATGCTGAAGGCGTCGTGGGGCGGCGGCGGGCGCGGCATGCGCCCGATCGAGAGCGAGGACAAGCTGCTCGACGCGGTGCTCAGCGCCAAGCGCGAGGCCAAGAACGCCTTCGGCAAGGATGAAGTCTATCTCGAAAAGCTGGTGCTCCGCGCGCGCCACGTCGAGGTTCAGATTTTGGGCGATTCGCACGGCAATCTCGTGCATCTCTTCGAGCGCGACTGCTCGATCCAGCGCCGCCATCAGAAAGTGGTCGAACGCGCCCCCGCGCCCTATCTCGACGAGGCGACCCGCCAGGGCCTTTGCGAGGCGGCGCTGAAAATTGGCCGGGCGACCAAATATTGCGGCGCCGGCACCGTTGAATTCCTGCTCGACGCCGACACCAACCAATTTTACTTCATCGAGGTCAATCCGCGCATTCAGGTCGAGCATACGGTGACCGAAGTCGTGACCGGCCTCGATATTGTCAAGGCGCAGATCAAAATCGCCGAAGGCAAGCGCATCGGCCGCCTCGAGGAGACCGGGATCCCCGAGCAGAAGGATATCCGCCTCTCCGGCCATGCCCTGCAATGCCGCATCACCACCGAAAATCCGGAAAATAATTTCATTCCCGATTACGGCCGCATTACAGCCTATCGCGGCGCGATGGGCTTTGGCATTCGCGTCGACGGCGGCACGGCCTATTCGGGCGCGATCGTCACCCGTTTTTACGATCCGATGCTGGAGAAGGTCACCGCCTGGGCGCCGACGCCGGAAGAGGTCATCCGGCGCATGGACCGCGCTCTGCTCGAATATCGCATCCGCGGCGTCGCCACCAATCTCGCCTTTCTGCACAACATCATCAACGATCCGCATTTTGTAGCGAATGACTACACAACCCGCTTCATCGACGACACGCCGTCGCTGTTCGACTTCAAGAAGCGCAAGGACCGCGCGACCAAGCTTCTGACCTGGGTCGCCGACGTCACCATCAACGGCCATCCGGAGACGCGGGGCAGGGCGAAGCCGCCGGCGTCCGCGCGCGCGCCGGTCGCGCCCTATTTCCCGGATCGCCCGATCCCGGACGGAACGCGCCAGCGCTTCGAGGAACTCGGCGCCAAGGGCTTCGCCGAATGGATGCGCGCCGAGGAACGCGTGCTCGTCACCGACACCACCATGCGCGACGCGCATCAATCGCTGATTGCGACGCGCATGCGCACGCGTGACATCGTCGCCGTCGCGGACGCCTACGCCAAGGGATTGCCGCAGCTGCTCTCGCTCGAATGCTGGGGCGGCGCCACCTTCGACGTTTCGATGCGCTTCCTTTCGGAAGATCCGTGGGAGCGGCTTGCGCTCGTGCGCGAACGCGCGCCGAATTTGCTGACGCAGATGCTGCTGCGCGGCGCAAACGGCGTCGGCTACACCAACTACCCGGACAATGTCGTCAAATATTTCGTGCGCCGCGCCGCGCAGGGCATCGATCTGTTCCGCATCTTCGATTGCCTCAACTGGGTCGAGAATATGCGCGTCTCGATCGACGCCGTGGTCGAGACCGGCAAGCTGGCTGAAGGCGCGATCTGCTACACCGGCGACATTTTGGATCCCGACCGCGCCAAATATTCGCTCAACTATTACGTCGGCGTCGCCAAGGATCTTGAAAAGGCCGGGTGTCATATTCTGGCGATCAAGGACATGGCCGGCCTGCTCCAGCCTGCCGGCGCGAGAATCCTGGTCAAGGCCTTGCGTGAAGAGGTCGGGCTGCCGCTGCACCTCCATACGCATGACACGTCGGGGCTGTCGGCGGCGACCGTGCTCGCCGCGGTCGACGCCGGGATCGACGCGGTCGATGCGGCGATCGATTCGATGTCGGGCATGACCTCGCAACCCTGCCTTGGCTCGATCGTCTCGGCGCTCCGCCACAGCCCGCGCGATACCGGGCTTGATCCCGAAATCATCCGCCAGCTGAGTTTTTACTGGGAGGCGGTGCGCCTGCAATACGCCGCCTTCGAGAGCGACCTCAAGGCCGGCACCTCGGAAGTCTATCTGCATGAAATGCCGGGCGGCCAGTTCACCAATCTGCGCGAACAGGCGCGCGGCCTTGGGCTCGAGACGCGCTGGCACGAAGTCGCGAAAGCCTATCGCGCCGCGAACGATCTGTTTGGCGACATCGTCAAGGTGACGCCCTCGTCCAAAGTCGTCGGCGACATGGCCTTGATGATGGTGAGCCAGAACCTGACGCCGCAGGATGTGCTCGACCCCGAGCGCGACATCGCCTTTCCGACCTCCGTCGTCGACATGCTCGCCGGCGATCTCGGTCAGCCGCCGGGCGGCTGGCCGCCGGCCTTGCAGGCAAAAGCGCTGAAGGGCGAGAAGCCGATCGAAGGACGCCCCGGGGCGCTGCTTCCGCCGACCGATCTTGGCGCGGCGCGGATCGAGGCGGAAAAGCATTGCGGCCGTCATCTTTCCGACGACGACCTCGCCTCCTACCTTATGTATCCGAAAGTGTTCACCGAGTTTTCGGCGACCGTGCGCCGCTTCGGCCCGGTTTCGACGCTGCCGACGCCGGTGTTTTTCTACGGCATGCAGCCGGGCGACGAGATCGCGATCGAGATCGAGCCCGGCAAGACGCTGGTGCTGCTGCTCGTAACCATCGGCGAAGTGGACGAGGAAGGCCACAAGAAGGTCTTTTTCGAGCTCAACGGCCAGCAGCGCATCGTCCGGGTCAAGGACCGGCTGGCGGCGGTCACCGCCGTGGTCCGGCGCAAGGCGGAGGAGGGCAATGATCATCATGTCGCCGCGCCGATGCCGGGAGCGGTCTCGACGATCGCGGTCCGCCAGGGCCAGGAGGTCAAGGCCGGCGACGTCGTTGCGACCCTCGAGGCGATGAAGATGGAGACCTCGCTGCACGCGCCCTGCAACGGCAAGATCAAGGAGATTCTTGTCGCGCCGGGTCAGCAGATCGATGCGCGCGATCTGTTGATGGTGCTGGAATAGGGCAGAGCGCTTTTTGGCGAAGCTCAATAACGGGGTTGAGGAGAAAACCGTAATGGCGGCTGACGGTCGCGCTTTTTGGCGGTCCGACTGGTTTTTCGCCGTGGCGGTGGCGACCTGCGCGCTATTTTGGTGGTCGGGCGGCGCGTTTTTCGCCAGCCTCTCCAATCCCCTTATTCTCGCGGCGATCTTTGGCCTGCTCTTCGTTGTGATTCTTGGCTCGGCGCTCTCGGCGGTCCGGCACGCGGATCACCTCGCCGCCCATTTTGGCGAGCCGTTCGGCACGCTGATCCTGACGCTCGCGGTGACCTTCATCGAGGTCATGAGCATTTCCGCCATCATGCTGCACGGCGATCCGAACCCGACGCTCGTGCGCGACACGCTGCTCTCAGTGATCATGATCAGCCTCAACGGGCTGGTCGGGCTGTCGCTCCTCACCGGCGCGCTGCGCCATAAGGAGCAGAGCTATAATCTGCAGGGCGCGAACGCCTATCTCGGTCTGATATTACCGCTCGCCGTGATGAGCGTCGTGCTGCCTGACTATACAGTCACGTCGGCGGGACCAACGCTCTCGACGCAGCAGCGATTTGTGTTGGCCCTGTTCTCCATCGCCCTCTACTGTGGTTTTCTCCTTATTCAAACAGGGCGTCACCGCGGTTATTTCACTCTTGGCGAGGAGCCGGGGCACGAACAGCGCGGCGCGGGAGGGAGTACGGTTCCGTTTCATGTCGCGATGCTGACAGCCTATCTCGTTCCAGTCGTCTATCTCGCCGAACAGATGGCTCATCCAGTCGATTATGTGATCGAGACCTTGAAACAGCCGACCATTCTCGGCGGCGTCGCGATCGCGCTTCTGGTGACGTCGCCCGAGGGCGTGAGCGCGGTGCGCGCCGCAAGAGCCAACCATCTGCAGCGCTCGATCAACATCCTTTTTGGATCGGTTCTCTCGTCGATCGGCCTCACGGTGCCGATCATGCTGCTCATCGTCTACTGGTACGGTTTGCCGATCACCCTTGGCGTCGAGCATGCTGATCTCGTCGTCTTGCTGTTGACTCTCGGCCTCAGCATCGTGACCTTCTCCAGCGGCCGGACCAATGCGCTGCAGGGCGGCGTGCATGTTCTGCTGTTCGTCACCTTCCTTTTGCTTATCGTGCAGGGTTGAGGCGAGCCTGGAGGCAGGACAGCGCCGCCCCGCCTTTCGTCAGACGCTATGTGGCGTCCGCCTCAATGCGCGTCGTCGCTGTCGTAGCCGTGCTTTGAGTCATAGGCGCTGGTATGGTCGCCGACTTCATCGCTGGGGCTCAATGTCTTGTGGGGATTACCGGAGCTCTCGGTCGTGGCGCTGCTGCGCGATTCCGACGTCTGGTTACGCTCCGAGGCGTTCTGGCCCTCGGCTGAAGCTGCGCCGGTAAAGGCGAGCATAAGCAGCGCTGTCGAAGCATAGATGAAGTTCTTCCGCATGTGAGTTCTCCGTTGTGAAGCAAAATATCCGCCGCCGTCGGCGGCGCGATGGGCCTTCTCGTCCTTTCCGAGGATCTGAAGTCCTCGCAACATTGGGCAATGCGGCGCTTTTGGTCCATTATACTTAGGTTTGCGGCCCGGCGCGGAGAGATCAAGTTCGTGATGCGACGGGAGGGTTAGCGGCCGGAGTCCGGCCCGCTCTCAGCCTCGATCCATACGGTTTCGGACTTTGGATCGAACACGATCGTCCCAAAGCTTTTGAGAAAAGATGCGCCGAGTTGGGCCGCGGGGGCCTGCATCGTCGCGATGCCGCCGCAGCTGTTCGGCGCCTTCACTGTCAGATAAAAATCCGCGATGCGCCGGATCGGCGCGCCGGCCTCCGATTCGATCACGAGCGGCCGGTCCTTGAGCCGGTAGACGGCGCGCGGCTCCGACCCGCTGCAAGTCGTGATCGTCGCTTGCTCGACAAGCTCTAGCGCGGCTCCGCTCGCTGCGAGCCGCTCGAACAGCGGCCGGTTGATATCGACGCTGTGGCGATATTTCACATCCTCATAGCCGGTGTCGATTTGCGCAAATATTGACGAGCCGCCGCCAAAATTCAGGAAAACCACCGGCACATTGGGCCGGCCGGCGGGAAGCCGTGAGGGGTCCGACGAAAAGAATCCGGCCTGCGCGATCGGTTTAAGGCCCTTCGCCGCGAGCGCCGACGCCGCGCAAGCCTCTGGTCCGAGAAAAACCTTGTCCCCGCTGAATTGCGCGCTGAGCCGCGCCAGGAAATCGGTCCCGACGACGCCAAGCTGGCCTCCCTCAGGCTGGAGCGACAGGCGCTCGAACGAGCCCGGCTTGAAGCGCCCATGCGAAAAACTGGGAAGCGAAAAATTGGAAATCTCCGTCGATCCGGCCCCGGGCGGGAGCGCGGCGGAGGACATCAGGCTCTCGGTCGCGCCATAGTCCAGAAGGAAGGCGCCGGTTACGGAGCCGGCGGTGAGCCGGATATAGGGCGAGGCGCCGCCGCCCGCGCGCTCGATTGCGAACCGCTCGCCGCCGCAGAGGGCGTCCGCCCCGCGCGCCGCGAAAAACGCGGCGGCGGCAAGGGCGAAACCGGCGATGGCGAAGATTGGAAAGCTGGCTTTGGCGAGCGCCTTCATGCGTCAGCTCTCGAAGCAGAGCGTTTCAGAAGCCGCCGCCGGTGCGGAAGCCGTCGTCGCCGCCAAAGCCTCCGCCGCCATCACCGCCAAAACCGCCGCTGCCGGGATCGATCCAGCCGCCGCCCGCGCCGCCCGGAAAATTGAAGCCGCCGTCGCCGCCAAAGCCGCTGTCGGCGCGCCGGTCGCGCTCCTGAAAGCCGCCCTGAAACACCTGGCCGAGGACGGCGCCCGTGATCGCGCCTTTGAGAAATCCGCCGAGCGCATCGGAAATCGCCGATTCATTGGAGAAGCCGCCCATCGGATTGTCATAGCCGCGGCGATAGAAGCGCGCCCGCTCCGTCTCAATCTCGTGGCGGCGCTGCGCGATCGCCTGCGCCTTGCCCAAAAGATCGACGCGCCGCCGCTCCGCCGCCGCAAGGGTCTTGTCGCCGGCCTCGATCTGCCGCACCAGGCTGTCGTCCGCCGGCGACATGGTCATCGCCGCCTTGCGATAGAGCTCGGCGATGGAGGCGCGGGAATCCGCGTCCGAAACGATTGCGACCGCCTCGGCCCCGGTCGTTTGCGCGGCGGATTTGAGGGTCCTGTCGTGCTCTGCGTCGAGCTTTTGCAGCGTCGCGTCTGCCGCCTTCAGCCGGCTGTCGGCCTCGCTCAGCGCCAGCCGCGCCGCGTCGAGGCGCTCGTTCAGCGGCTTTGCGCCGGCGGCGTCGAGGCCCGCCGCCTCGATCGCGGCCTGCTTGCGCCGCTCCTCGTCGACGGCTGCGCGACAACGCTCGGCGTGCTGGCGCAGCCGCGCCGGGATTTCCTTCAGCATGGCGTAATTCGGCCGCGCATTCTGAAAGCCGACCAGCTGCGCGACCTTTTCGTCGATGAAGCGGACGAACAGCCCGGCGCGATAGGCTGACGTGCCGAAGCCGCGCGACCACAAATACATAAACAGCGGGTCGTCCTCATAGGGCTTGGCCTTGGCCGCGCTATCGTCCGTGGCAGCGGTGGCTTTCGACTCCGCCGCTGCGAAAATTTTTTGCGCGCGGTCGACCGCCTCCTTGCTGGCGATCCAATCGCCCGAGGCGCGCACCTTCGCCTCAACGCCGGCCTGGAGATCTTCGAGCGCATTGAGGATTTCCGCGACCTCGTCGGATTTGGCGCGGCGCGCGCCTTCGGCCGCCATGCGCGCCGCCTGCGCCGCGGCGATCTTCGCCATCAACTGCTCCAGCGCCGCCCGGCCGTCATCCAGCATCTTGAGGGCCCGCTGTTCGGCGGAGGCGAGATCGCCGGCGATCTTTTCGCTTTGCATGGCGTCGAGCCGGGCTCCGGCGAGCTGCCGCAGCAGGGCCGTGCGGCCGGCGCGCAGCCCCGCAAGCTCCCGGTCCGCCGCCGCAAGCGCATTCGCGCTTTGCGTTTCCTCGGCGCGGACGGCCGCGGTCGCCTGCTCCAGCCGCCACAGCGCCTGCTGGCCAGTGATCATGCGCTCACCATTGGGTAATCGCCGCGCCGGAGGCCGGCACGGAATAATCGACGTCGAGGAAGCCGCGCCGTTTCTCGCCGAGGGTCCGATTCTGGATGATGCCGTCATCGGCCTTGTCGGCGCCGACCCGGTCGTAGGTCTGCTTGTCGACCCGCAGGCCCCATTTGGTCGTCATTTTCGTCGTCCCGTCTTCCTCGCTCTTGATCGGCAGCGCGATCGGCTGTCCGTCCGCGCCGACCGCTTCGACAATAAGATAGTAATTGCGCGCATTGGTGTTGCGGTCCGGAATGCGAAAAACGCCGCTCTTCTCGCCTGGGCTGGCGACGACCCTGATCTGATACGATTGGCGCAAATCCGCGCTCAGCGTTTTGAGGCCGTCGAGGGCCGACTTGGCTGCGGCCGGATCGGCGTTCTGCGCCGCGCGCCGTCCGTCGGCGAGCAATTCTGCGGCTCTGTCGCGGGCGGCGGGGGCCTTCGCCTCCGCGCTGGCGTCGGCATAGGCCGCCTCGAGCGCTTTCGGCAGATTGGTCGAAAGCTCGATCTGTCTCTGCTGAGCCGGCCGCTCGGCCAGAATGTAATAGCCGATCCAGGCAAGGCCGAAGAGGCCGAGCAGTCCAGCTGCGAATGCGCCGACGCGTCCGCGCCGCACCCACAGACGCGCAAGCGTGACGCCGAGGCCCGGCCGGGGCGGGGTATAGACGAAGCGGCTGTCCTTCAGGGCTTTGACGCCCTCGGCGATCACCGCATCCGACACCTCGATGCCCTGGTCACGGTAAATCTTGCGCAGCCGCGCGGTCAGCTCCTGCTCGCGGCCCTCCTCGTCAAGCTCGCGCGCGACAAAAGCTTCCTGATGCCGCAGCGTGTCGACGACGTCCATGGCGAGCATGAGGTCGTTGAGTTTTACTTCGGCGGAACCTGCGACGGCGGCGCTGTCAGCCATTGACGTCGAACGCCTTCCCTTCCGTAATCAGCTTGGCGATGCGCCGGTTGCCGGCCTCCACCGCGTCGCGGATCTCGGTGGAGTTTTTCGTCGCCATGTCGCGCATTTCGTCGACGATGCCGATCGCCCGCTCCTGATAATTAACGACGCTGTCGACGAGTTTCTTCACCGCGTCGGCGCGGATGGTCGGGCCGTAGCCGCTGCGCAGCGCCGCCTCCTGCACCGATCCGCCGATCTCGGCCAGCACCTCGATCGACTTTGACACCCCTTCTTTCATCGCATCGAGCGTCGCGGTCGATTCATGCAGGCCGAACAGGCCGGTAAAGGAGGCGCGGAGCGCCGTCAGCACGCTGTCATTGGTCGAGAAGAAGCTGACCGACTGCGCATAGACCCGCTCCTTGGCGTTGGTCGTCTGCATCAGCCGGGCCATGATGACCTCGGAGGTGTTGTAGCTGATGGTCAGATTGTCGGCGAGATCCTTGGCGATCTGATAGCGCTTCTCCTCGTTCTGGACGCGGCGAAGATGCTCATCGCGCACGAGCTCCAGATTGGCGCGTTCCGCCGGCGCTGTTCCGGCAAAATTGGCGACCGCCTCGGCCGCGGTTTTGAGGCCGGCCTTGGCGGCCGCAAGCTTCGCCTCGGCCGATTCCTGAACCTCGAGCGCCATCACTTCGGACTGCTTCATCGCGCCGCGGAAATCGCGATAGGCTTCGAGAATGCGGCCCTCGCGATCGATCTGATCGTGGGTCGCCGCGGTCACCTCGAGATAGACCGATCTGATCTTGTCGAAGCGGACGCCAATGTCGCCGCGGCTGACCTTCATCCAGACGTTGTTGACGCGCTCCATCAGATCGATTTTGCCGTCATCGAGCTGATCGACCATCATCTTGGCGTCGTCGCGGATGGAGTCGAAGCTTTTGGCGATCTCCTGGTAGCGCTGGCCGATCGACATCGCTGCGGTCTCATTGCGCACCACTTCGTTGAACACCGAGGCTTCGCCAAGGGTCTTGGCGATGACGGCGATCTTTTCGGGATCGAGATCGGAGATTTTCTCCAGCAGCGCGTTGATGGGCGCGGCCTCGATTCTGGCCGGCAGCAGTCCAAGCTCGCGCAGCGCGCCATTGGCCCTGTCGAGATATTGCATTGGAGTGCGCAGGACGACATCATTCATGGCGTAATCCTTCAAGTTGAAGCGCGGCCGGACCGCCCATCATTAAGTCAAAAGGCAGCCGACCGAAAGGCGCGGAAGCGATCAGCAAAGCTTGAGCTTCTCATCCCGATCACGAAGTGTTTTTTCTCGATGCGAGGCGGCGAAAAGGTCGATTCGAGGGGAGGATATTTTTCCGCGGTGGGGAGGTTTTGGCGGCCGACTGGGGCGTCCAAGGCTTCTGTTACGATTTGTAACTTGAATTGAGAAGCTTGTTAACATTTTGAAAAATATATGTTTATAGATGTTTACGCGGCGAGGGCGCGGCAAGGTTACAGTTTGGCTTTTGCCGCCTTGAAAACTCGATGCTATTGCTCGCGTTCATCATGGCGATCCGATTGAAATTTTCAACCGGCGCGCCGCGGCGACGAAAAACCTTTCCTTGAACCATTGGACATCCGAGCTAAGTGACCAAGTTCAACAGCCTCGAAGATCACGCGACGCGGCGCTTTCGTCTCGCCGGCAAGGCGTACCTCGAAAGCGGCGACCCCTTTTTCGCTCCGATCGACAGTCTGCGCCAGGAAGCAGCGGCAAGCGGCCGACGCTTCACGAGTTTCGCCAATTATGACTACCTTGGCCTCTCCACTCATCCTGCGGTGAAAAGCGCTGCGGCGGCGGCGCTCGACACATTCGGCGTCGGCGCGCTCGCGTCCCGCCTCGTCGGCGGCCAGCGTTCGCTGCACCATATTCTGGAAGACGACATCGCCAAATTCATCGGCGCGGAATCAGCCGTCACTCTCGTGTCAGGCTATCTCGCCAATGTGACGACAATTTCACACCTGCTCGGCTCGCGCGACGCTCTGTTCATCGACGAACTGTCGCATAATAGCATTGTCAGCGGGGCCAAAAGCGCCGTCGCCGAAACCATTATGTTCCGGCACAATGATTTCGATCATCTCGATTTCCTGCTGCGCGAACGCCGCGATCGCTATCGCAATGTGATGATCGTCGTCGAGGGCCTTTACAGCATGGACGGCGACATCGCCGACCTGCCGCGCCTTGTCGAGATCAAGGAACAGCACAACGCCTGGCTGATGATCGACGAGGCGCATTCGCTCGGCGTTCTCGGCGAGGAGGGCCGCGGCCTTTGCGAGCATTGCGGCGTCGATCCGAAGCGGGTCGATCTGATGGTCGGCACGCTATCTAAAGCGCTTGCGTCCTGCGGCGGCTTCATCGCCGGCAAATCCGCCGTGATCGACTGGATGCGCTACACATTGCCGGGCTTTGTCTATTCGGTCGGCCTGTCGCCGGTGATCTCCGCCGCCGCCGCCGCCGCTCTCCGGCTGATGCAGGAGGAACACTGGCGCATCGAGCGTCTGCGCGCCAACGCCGAACTGTTCGTCACGCTGGCGCATGAGGCCGGGCTCGACACCGGCCCCGCGATCGGACGCGGCGTCGTTCCGATCCTGTTCGCCGACAGCCTCGAGACCCTCGACGCGTCACGCCATTTGATGGAAAATGGTTTCTATGTGCCGCCAATCATCCAGATCGGCGTGCCAAAGGACCAGCCGCGGCTGCGCTTCTTCATCTCCGCCTCGCATACGCAGGAAGAGATCAAGGCGGTGATCGATCTCCTCGCCAAACGCCCGTCGATCGCGGCGGCGGTTCAGGCCGTCGAAGCCGTGAGCGCAACCTGACGCATTTTGGCCGCGCTTGACGCCTTCGCGCCCAGCTGACACCTTGCGCGCCGGTCCGCTCCTGGGGCGGGGATTGTTCCCGAATCCCGGCCGGAGAATCGCGAAATCGCGTAGGAGCGCTTCTCTTTTGGACGCTAGATCCCAAGCCGCAAAGACGGGCGCGGTCGAAATCGTTGTGGCCGACGGCGTGAAGAATTTTCTGAGCTTTTGCCGCCTGCCGCGCCAGCTTTACAAGGGCATGGAGGGTTTTGCGCCCCCGCTCGACGCCGAGCGCTGGACCCTGTATGGCGCGCGGCTCAACCCGCATTTCAAGCTGGTCGACTGGCAGGGCTGGCTCGCGCTGAAGGATGGCAAGCCGGTCGGCCGCATCATGGCGCAGATCTACAAGCCGGAGGTTCCCGCGCCGCTCGGGGCGTCGCGGGCGCAATTCGGCTGCCTCGACGCCATCGACGATGATGAAGTCGTCGCGGCCCTGACGCAAACCGCCGAAGGCTGGTTGCAGGGTCGCGGCGAAAAACTGATCTACGGACCGTTCTCGCCGTCGATCAATGGGGAACTCGGGCTGCTCGTTGAGGGATTTAACTCTCAGCCGATGGTCTTCATGACCTGGAACCCGCCCTATCTCGTCGCGGCGCTCGAGCGGCTCGGCTATGTCAAGGCGCGCGATCTGATCTCCTACCGTTACGACGTCACGCAAAAGGACCGTGAGGCGCGCCCGAGCGTGATCACGCGGCCGGAATGGCGCGACCGGCTGAAGATCCGCGAGCTCCGCCTCAACGATATGGCGGAAGAGGCCAAGATCATCATCGATATCTTCAACGACGCCTGGGCGGACAATTGGGGTTTTGTTCCGTTCACCTTGGAAGAATTCATGTCGAGCGCCGAAAGCCTGCGCTATATCATGCCGCCTGAAGGCGGCGTCATGATCGAGCTCGACGGCGTGCCCCAGGCCTTTGCGGTGGTGCTGCCCAATCTGCATGAAATCACCGCCGACCTCGGCGGACGTCTGTTTCCGTTCGGATTGCCGAAAGTCATTTCGCGCATCAGGAAGCATAAATTCACGTCGGGACGGCTGCTGCTGTTTGGCGTGCGCCGGGCGCTGCAGCGCAAAGCCGTGGGCGGCGCGGTCATCCTCGCCTTCATCGAGGAAATCAGGCGCCGTAGCGCCGACAGCTCCTATTCGAACGTCGAATTCGGCTGGGTGCTTGAAGACAATATGGGCATGCGCCGGCCGATCGAACTTGCCGGCGCGCGCATCGACAAGGTGCACCGGATTTACGAGAAAAGTCTCGCCGCCTGACGCGGGCCGTCTATATCCCTCGGGAAGGCGCGCAACTTGCCGGCGAACTAGAGTTATTCCAAGTGTTCGCCGATCACGCCGCCGCACGAAATGGCGCAAGACTGTCGCATGATTTGAAGTATGATATGAGCTGGATCAGATCGACATGAAGCGGCTCGCTCTAATCTTGGCGCGATCCATCTTCAGGAGACAAAAATGAACCTGCACGCATCAGAGTTCCGAGGCGTCGGCGTCGACGCTGCAGCGCCTGCCGCGGACGGTTTTCTCAAAACCGCTGAGCCGCGTCCCCATCCGATCCGGCGGCGCGCGATCCTCGCGGCCCATCCCGAGGTCGCGCAGCTTGTCGGCTATGACCCGCTGACGGCGGTCATCACCCTCTGCGTCGTGGCCCTGCAGGTCGCGATCGCAGCCTTCATGGGCTCGCTCGGCATCGGCTATTGGTGGCTGGCGCTCATCGTCGCCTTCTGCGTCGGCGCCTTCGCCAATCACGCGATGTTCGTCGTTATCCATGACGCCTGCCACAACGCCATCTTCAAGGGGCCGGTGTGGAACAAATGGGCCGGCATTCTCGCCGATCTTCCCAATGGCGTGCCGACCGCGATGGGCTTTCGCTATTATCACATCAAGCATCACTCCCATCTCGGCGACTACGATTACGACGCCGATCTGCCGAGCCATTGGGAAGCGCGCACGTTTGGCCACAGCTGGTACGGCAAGGCGGCGTGGATGTTCTTCTTCGCGGCCTTCCAGCTCGCCCGGCTCGGGCGGCTGCGGGGCACGGTGCCGATGTGGGGACGCTGGACTTTCATCAACGCCGCCTGCGTCATCCTGTTCGACGTCGCGATCTTGCTGGCGTTCGGGCCGAACGCGCTGGTGTATCTCCTCGCCTCATTCTGGTTCTCGGTCGGCGGCCTGCATCCGCTCGGCGCGCGCTGGGTGCAGGAGCATTTCACCAATGATCCGGCTCAGGAGACGTTCGATTATTACGGCCCGCTCAATTTCGTCGCGCTGAACATCGGCTATCACAATGAGCATCATGATTTTCCCGACATTCCGTGGCGGCGGCTGCCGGAGCTGAAGCGCATGGCGCCTGAATTCTACGATGGGCTGAAGACGCATAAATCCTGGGCTGGCCTGTTGGTCAAATTCATCTTCGACCCGGCCTATACGCTCTACACCCGCGTCGACCGCAGCGCCGCAAACAAGCCGGCGGCTGCGAAGGTCGACGGGTAGATCGCCTCTGGCGTCGGCGAAGCGGGGCTTTACGCGATCATCAAATTTACAAGCGGCCGGCGGCAATTAAATGCGCCGGCCGGGAAATCCAGGGCGCCGCTTAAAATAAAGCGGCGCCCTTTATTTTTGCCTGGAGCGTTTTACGATCTGTGGAATCGTGAAACGCCTTATCCGTTTGAAATAACATATCTTCCCATCGCAAGAGTCTGCGACTTTTGCGGTAGATGCTCTAGCACACCAACGGCGAGGCGGCGCAAGCGGCGTTGACAAGGTTGACGATATTATTGCTCGTGAAGGGCGACGCTCCCTGCTCCTTGGGAGAGGTGACGGTGTAGCCCCAACTGGTCACGCCGACGACGGTGTTGGGATCTGGATCGACGCCGGCGTCTTCGCCCGTAAACGTTGGGCCGATGCCGAAATTGAGGATCCAAGGACCGCCGCTGGAGCCGCCGTCCATGTTGGATCCGATGATCGTGTTGTTGGAGTTAGCCGGATCAATGTAGCTTTGCGAATCGCCACGCTCCATGACAGCGCCTTTGTCGAGGCCGACGGGATATCCGAGCTGCGTGATGTGCGCCTGGCCTGATGGGTTTACGCCAAATCCGCCATATGCGTAGCCGAGCCAGCCTGTCCGCTTGCCCGGCAGCGACCGGCCTTTGTAGAGGGTGATGACCGCGACGTCATTTTCGCAGACGACGCCGGGAGTGGCGCAGGAATCGCTCCCATTCACATAGCTTGGCAGCGCGAAAGCCTGAACGCCTTTCCATTTCCCATAAGGCGCCTTGCCATTATCGTAGGCCGGGACATAGACCCAGTCGGAATAATATTGGCCCGTGCCGAAATTTGCCACGCAATGCGCAGCGGTGACAAGAAGTCCGGACTTGATGAGCGACGCCGAGCAGACAAAGGTTTGGCCATTGTCCAGGAAGAACAGCTTCCCTGCTGCGCGATAGGGAAAGGAATTCTGCGTTTTGTCCTTGAGCGCGCTCGCCTGGGCGATCGTGTAAGGGTGATAGGGAGCGGCCTGTCCATTCGCCTGCGACGTCACTCCATTCGCCTGCGTCACGCCAAGCGAAGGCGTTACAGCCTTCAGCGAAGATTTCGCCGGCGCGAGCTGAATTGGGCTCGTCTGGCCGTCCCCCGAATCAGAGCCGGGAACCACGCCAACCGATGATTTTTTTGCCGCGGAGGGAGCGCGCGGCGCTCCTGGCGCGGGGGCCTTGTCGATACGAGGAAGCGGCATTGGCTTTGCGTTGGCGAAATCGATGACGCCATTGGGGTTGCCGGAAAGGGGCTGCACGCGCGACGACGACACCGCCTGCGCCTGGACTTGCGAGGCAAGTCCGCAAATCAGCACAGATAAACTCGCTGGGCCGGCCATTTTTGCAAGGCCGCTTTTGCTGAATTTCATTACCTCTCCCCGAATTCACGAATATCATTGTTGAATGCAGATAACGCCACTATACGACTCTATCCTTTGGAGTTGCTATAACAACTCATAAATGTTTTTTCAGCTAGCTTTTCTTTGGAATTTATTGTTCACGCGCTTTTAGCTATGCATGAAAGAATACAGTAGCCGCGCGCGGTGCGAACAACGAGATCTCGGCAGTAAACAGTGTCGCTCCAGGCGATGTCAGTTTCATCTCGGATACGCAAAGGCGCGCTGACAAATCCGCTCGTTGGAGCCGGATGATTTTATGGCTCAAAGCCTTCAAAGATGATCTGGTCGGCGAAATGGGCGGCCCGGCGCCGTTCTTCGTCCGTCCGAACTGTCCAGGTCATGACGGGAAGCCCAAGGCTGTGGCGGCAGAGTTGCGGCGCCGCATGCGGCAGATCGGCGACATTCCAGGAGAGAAAATCCGGCCGCGCCAGCGCGAAATCCGTGAACGCTTCCAGGCCGACGCGCTGCTTGACCGAAAGACGCGGCCAGTCGGCGGCCGTAAAATGCGCCTCGGCGATCAGGCCGACCGGCCGTCCCGGCCGGCGCGCCCGCAGGAAGGCGACGATAACGGGATCGAAGCTTTTCAGCGCGGCGGGTCCGGCGTAGGAGGACAACGCTTCGAGCGCGCGTTCGGCGAGGCGGAAATCGCTGTCGAAGCGGCTCTTGATTTCGATGATGAGGGGCGTCCGGCCGGCGACCGCGGCGAGGAAGGCGCGCAGGGTTTTGATATGGGCGTCGGCGCCGCGAAAACCCACAGTTTCGAGTTCGGCGCTGGAGAACTGAGCGACGCGGCCCTCGGCATGGGTTAGCCGGTCCAGCGTTTCGTCGTGAAACACCACAGCTTCGCCATCGCCCGCCAGTTCGAGGTCGCATTCGATGGCGTAGGCTTTAGCGATCGCCGCTTCCGCCGCGGCGATGCTGTTTTCGACGACGCCGCGCGCGATGCAGTGCAGCCCGCGATGGGCGATCGGGCGCGCCGTCAGCCAGGCCGGAGCGTCTACCGTCGCGCGGTGGCGTTTCATCGCTCGCCGTCAGGCCGAAAATTCGAACATGGCCTCGACTTCGACCGCGCTGTTCAGCGGTAGTTCGGCGACGCCGACGGTTGAGCGCGCGTGGCGTCCGGCCTCACCCAAAACCTCGACGATGAAATTGGATGCGCCGTTCATCACAGGCGGCAGATTGAAATAGCCGGGGCCGGCGTTCATGAAACCGCCGAGCCGCACGCACCGCACGATCCGGTCGAGATCGCCGAGGGCGGCCCTGGCCTGAGCCAGAACATTGATGACGCAGAGCCGCGCCGCCGCCTTGGCCGCCTCAGCCGAGACTTCCGCGCCGATCTTGCCCGCATGCGCGGGATCGATCTTGCCGTCGGCGCCAAAGGGCAGTTGACCGGAAATGACGAGCAGCGAGCCTGTCGCCACATAGCCGAGGTAATTGGCGACCGGCGCGGCCGGGGTCGGCAGAGTAACGCCAAGCGCCGCCAGTTTTGCTTCCGTCTTGCTCATGCTCAGGCTCCGTTTGTTTTGCGGAGCATATAGAGCATATTGGCGCCGGCCAGTAGCGCCCGGAGACGAAAATTTCAGCTTTCGTCAACGCCTCGCACTGCTGGCGATTTCTTCGGTCCGCCTACCAGTAGCAGGCGTTCTCGTTCTTATGGACTTCTTCGGGCGTTTCGGCGGCGCTCGGCCGCACCCAGCTGTCGTTGAAGAAGCGCTGGAATTCCTTGTCTTCTTTCCACCTGTTGCCATAGACGCCGAACAGCAGCTGCAGCGATCCGCCCATATGAATGCCGACGCCGCCGCGCTTCTTGGCGTGGGTCGCGAGCGGCAACGAAAAAGCGCCGGCTCCGATCAGCGCGACGTCGAAATCGATCGCGTCCATCTGCGCCTTCAGCTCCTCGACCGCGGCGATCCAGTCCGGTTGTTTCGGCGGGACCAACCCTGCGCTGAACGGGGCCCGGAGCGAGAGCATGGTGAAGGCGGGCAGGATGCTCTTGTCCTCCCAGATCTCCTCACGACGCTGGTATTGCTGCGAAATCGTGTCGATGAAGGGCGAGACGATCAGGACCCGCTTGCCTTCGAGAGCCGCCGTCCAGGGAGCAGACTGCAGATAGGGCTCAAGGCTCATCCGCGTCACAAGAGTCGCCTCGGGCGCGACCGTGTTGAAGATGTTGGCTTCTCCGGCGAGGCCCCAGGACGCCAAGACGTCCATATTAGCGATAGCTTCGATGAAGAAGGCGCCGAAGCGGTCGTAGAATTCGTCGGTCTTTGGAAACACGCCCGAATTGATGAACAGCGTATCCGCCGCATAGGGGGGATAGGGCGGCAAGGGTTGCCGCTTCGCGCGCGCTTCCCTGCGCTTGACGTAATGCCGGACGCCCAGCAATTCCGTGAAGCCGATTTTTCCTGCGGCCATTGGCCGCCCAGTGCGAATGGCTTCGATCACGACCGGGCCGGCGTCGACGATCGGCCGTTTTGGCTGTCCGATATTCTGCAACGCCCAGATGGCCTTGCGCGTCCGCCAAACCAATCGATGTAGAGCCGGGAACCGCCGAATAGAATCTCTGAAGTAGATGAAAGTTCCATACAGCATCAGATAGCCCTTGCGCCTCAAAGATTGAGGTCATTCGCCGATGATAAATACAACAGTTCGAGCACCCTGACAATGACAGCCCCGCCGCTCCGCGGAGAGGATTGGGCGCAACTCGCTTATTGTGTGAGCCTGGCGTGAAATCTTCGTTAGCGGTCGCGCAATCCTTTTGCTTTGCTCGCAAGCCTCCCGACCGGCAAATCGCCGGGCTTGGTTAATTGCCAGATGAATCGTTCAAATAGCGGCTCTCTGTAAGGGAAATTTAACGAAGCGCGACCAATTTTGCCAGTTTGGGGCAGCCTTCCGGCGCCAGCATTGTAACGCCGCGGATCGATTCGCGTTCAAAGCCGCGGGACACGGCCTCTCGAAGATGTCCACCGTTCATTCAAGAAACGCCAAGCAAACATCGCGCCATCCGTGACATTATGGGCGCTCCGCCCCGGACGCAGAGCAGTAAAACCCCGGCCGGCGCTGCGCGCGAGGGCCTGCCCAGCGCGCCATCGGCCTGTATAAGTTGCAAGCGCCGTCCAATCACCTTAGGCTGCACGCCTTGGCAAGATTCGTTTCCTGGGGAGGGAACCGTTTGGCCGTCGCCATCATCAAGGATCAACGAACATGTCTTACTCACATGCACGGCTCCTGATTTCCGGCGCGTTTATTTGTCTAGTCGCTGGCGGGGCCGTTGTCCGCGCCGAGGCCGGCCGAACGGCGCCGGATCAGATCAAGCCCGATCACGTCAAGATGGATCAGCTGAAGGACGCCGATCCAGCAGCCGCCATCTCGCTGACGCCGCATCGCGCCGTCTATGAGTTGAGCCTTTCAAAATCCGTCGGCGCCAAGAGCCCGACCGCCGCGCATGGCCGCATTGCGTTTGATTTCACCGGCTCTCCTTGCGAAGGCTATGTGCAGAACTTCCGGCAGATGACCGAATTGCAGCCGGCCGAAGGTCCGACCCGCGTCTCGGATATGCTTTCGGCGACCTTCGAGGATTCGGACGGCAAGACGTTCGATTTCAAGATGCAGACTCGCGTCGACAATGGCCTTGCCGAATCGATCGACGGCAAGGCGGTGAAGGCCGGCCGCGGTCCGCTGCTCGTCAATCTCGCCAAGCCGAAGCGCAGCAAGCTCGAACTCGGCGACGACGTGGTCTTTCCAACCGAGCACCTGAAGCGCATCATCGCCGCGGCAGAAGCCGGAAAGAATCTTCTCGAACTCAAAGTCTTCGACGGTTCGGACACCGGTGAAAAGCTCTTCGAGACGACGACCTATATCGGCCGTCCAATCAATACGCCGGTTCCGGAAAAGGCGGCGCAGATTGGCGAACTTGCCGGGATGACGCGATGGCCGGTTTCGATCAGCTATTTCGAAACGGGCAAAAAGGATGAAAGCCCAAGCTATATTCTTGCTTTTGACCTATATCAGAACGGAATATCGCGGGCGCTCAAGCTCGATTATGGCGATTTTATCCTCTCGGGCGAGCTCTCAAGCCTCGACATCATAACCGAATCCGCCTGCGCGAAATAGCCGGCCGCGGCGTAAGGCTGCGGCGATCGGGCCGCAGGACCAGCCCTCATTCCGTTTGACGCGCGAGCCTTCCTGCTCCTATAGAGCGGACGCGATCGGCTCCCCCGTCCTTTAACGCTTTCGATTGACACATGGCCGGCCGGACCGCTTCGGCGCGGCGTTGGCGTCATGCCGCCGGCGGTTACAGGAGCGAATTGATGCGCATTCTCGTGACCAATGACGACGGCGTCCATGCGCCCGGGCTTCGCGTGCTGGAGGAGATCGCCGCAGCGCTCTCGGATGATGTTTATGTCGTCGCGCCCGAAAGCGATCAGTCCGGCGTCGCCCATTCGCTATCGCTGAACGATCCGCTGCGGCTGCGCAGGATCTCCGAGCGGCGCTACGCCGTGAAGGGAACGCCCACCGATTGCGTCATCATGGGGGTGCGCCGCATTCTTGACGGGCGCGAGCCCGACGTCGTGCTCTCCGGCGTCAATTCCGGGCAGAATGTCGCCGAGGACGTGATCTATTCGGGAACGGTGGCGGGCGCCATGGAAGGCGCCATTCTCGGCATTCCGGCGATCGCCCTGTCGCAGGCCTATGGCCGCGCGGGCCGCGAGAAGGCCTTCTGGAGCTGCGCGCAGGCTCATGCGCCGGGCCTCATCGAGAAAATCCTGGCGACGGGCGTTCCTGCGAACACCGTGGTCAACGTCAATTTCCCCGATTGTCCGCCAGATGCGGTCGAGGGCGTCGCGGTGACGGCGCAGGGCCGGCGCGGCTATCTCGTCAATGTCGACGCGCGCTCGGACGGCCGCGGCAACCCCTATTACTGGATCGCCTTTGATCGTCCTTTTTCGGAGCCGGGGAAGGGAACCGACGTCGAGGCGCTCGCGCACAACCGCATTTCGGTGACGCCGCTGCGCCTCGATATCACCGACACGCCGACGCTGACTCGCTACGCGCAGGCGTTGCTCTAAATTCATTTGTCGCGCCGCTTCTTTGCGCCGCGCGATGCCTTGAGCTGACCCTACGGGGATCAGCGCGGACGAAGCTGGCTCTCCATCGCCGCGACGACGCTGCGAAATCCTTTCTCGCCGTCGAGCATGCGCTCCATCAACAATGCGCCTTCGAGCAGGGCGATGATTATGCGCGCCTGGCGCTGCGGATCGGCGTCGGCCCGAATAGATCCATTGGCCCGGCCTTCCTCAATCATCTGTTCCAGCCAATGGAAATGCTTTTTGAAGAAGCGCCCGACGGCGTCGCGCATTTCCACCGGAAGAAAATCGGGCGTTATCGCCAGAATGGCGCAAAGGCAGCCGAGATTTTGCTCCAGCCCGTCGAGGTAAAGGTCAGCATAGGCGCGGATGCGGCGCACGCCATCCTCGGTGGAGCGGACAATCTGCGCCATCGCGGCGTCATATCTTTGGTCATATGACGCGATCAGCGCCACGCCGAGGTCTGTCTTGCTCGGAAAATAATAGTGAATGCTTGCGGTGCGCACGCCGACCGCTGAGGCGAGATCGGCATAGCTAAACCCGTTGAAGCCGCGCGTGCGAACCAATGCCTCTCCGCAAACGAGGAGACGCTGGCGCGTGTCGCCTGTGGCCGCTTTCGGCCGCAGGCCAGCCGCTGTCGCTGTTGACGTTTTTGTCATCGGATAATTCTTGGGATGAGGCTTGCCTCCAAGGCAACTACCTATTAATAGGTAGACACTAGAAATTAACAAGGGAGACGCCGGATATGTTGAATTGGGCCGCCTATCGCGAACAGCTCATGGGAACTCTCTCGACGATCGGTGAGATCAGTCCGGGAATATTGAAGGGAAACCAAATACTCTCCGACGCGGCTCCGGCCGGCGCCGGCCTTGGCGCCAAAACGCGCGAGCTCATCGCGCTGGCCGTGGCGGTCACGACTCGGTGCGACGGCTGTATCGCGTTTCATTCCGACCTCGCGCGCAAGGCCGGGGCCACGAAAGAAGAAGTCGTTGAAGCCTTGGGCGTCGCGATCGCGCTGAACGAGGGCGCGGCGCTCATCTATTCGGCGCGGGCGATGGACGCGTTTCAGTCCGCCTGAAATCGAATTGCCGCAAAAATAGAGCCGGGAGCGTCGAGATCCAGCCTGACGCTCGCGGAATCGCGATCCGCGGCATGGCTGTGCCAATTCGGCCGCGAATGATATGAGCGGTCGGGCGAAGCGCCCGCGATTCGACGCCAGACGATGTGCGCCGGGCTCCGCCAGAGGGGAGCCCGAAGCATGCGCCAAATCGACGGGGCGCCGCCCGATCCGATCGCCGCCGCCGGATTTCCGGCTCTGCGCCCGCAATCGAAGGCGGCGTTTCTTCTCGAGATGCGGGCGCGCGGCATCCAGGACGTCAATCTTTTGCGCGCGCTCGAGACGGTTCCGCGCGAGACTTTTGTGCCGCACCGTTACCGCGACCTGGCCCGGCGCAATCTCGCCCTGCCGCTGCGCTGCGGCCAGACTCTGCCCGAGCCCTGGCTCTGCGCGCGGATGATCGAAGCGCTGTCTCTCTCGCCGCGCTGTGTTGTGCTTGAGATCGGCGCCGGCTCCGGCTACGCCGCCGCGCTGATCGCCCGCATCGCCAGCCGGATCGTGTCGTTCGAGCGCTTTCAGACCCTCGCGGTGGAAGCCGGCGCGCGGCTGGAACAGCTCGGCGTTCAAAATGCGCGTGTGATCTGGGGCGACGGCCTCGCTGGCGCCGCTGCATTCGGGCCCTTCGACAAAATCATTGTGCAGGGCGCCCTGGCCGAGCCGCCGGATGCGCTCCTCGGCGTTCTGGCGGACGGCGGCGTTCTCGTCATGGCGCGCCCCGATCGCGGCGAGCCGCGGCGCCAGCATATTGTGCGCGTGACCCGCAACGGCGGGGGCGGATTCGATGTCGCGCCGGTCTGCCCGTGCCGGATGCAGCCGATCCTTGCCGGTAAATCCCGCGCGCTTTGAGGCTGCGCGAAGACTTCCGGACGATAAGCTTAATCATTCTCTCTTTTTGTTGAAGTTGCGTTCATCTTAAACGCTCCCTTAACTCGCGTAGCCCTTAATGCGGTCATAGCTGCTGCGTCGGTGGGTTGCGTCATGAGTCACATTGCATTGGTTTATCGCTCACGCCTCGCGTTCCGGTTCGCGCTCATCGGCGTCTCCGCCAGCGTGCTTGCCGGCTGCGCAGGATCGGAGCGCATGGCCGATCCTTTCTCCAATCCGTTTTCGACGGCGCAGGCGCCGACCGATCCCGCGCCGACGTCGAGCATCAATCCGGGCGCGCCCGTGACGCCGGTGCAGTCCCGTCCGCTCGCGGCGGCCTCATCGCAGCGCCCCGCCGTCGTCGCCTCCCTGCCGGCGCATGGCGCACAGGGCCCCGCCGGCTGGACGGCTGCGGGAGGCACGCCGATCTCCATCGCGCAGGGCGAGAGCGCCGACCTCATCGCCCGCCGCTACGGCGTTCCGACCGACGCGCTGCTCAAGGCCAATGGCTTTTCGAACGCGGCGCAGGTGCAGCCCGGCGCGCGCGTCATCATTCCCGTTTATCATGCGGTTGGCGCGCCGATGGCGGTCGCGCAGGCGCCGGCTGCCGCGCCCGTCTCTGCCCCCAAGCCGGCGCGCACGCCCGACGAGATGCATGCGCAAAAGATCAAGCTTCTGAAGGGCGCCCCGGCGACGCAGCAGTTCGCGAGCGCTTCCGCCAATAGCGCGGCAAAGAGCGAAAAGCTGGGCGCTCCGCCGCGTTCGGCGGCTTTTGTCCCTGAAACCCCGAAGAAAACAGCTGAAGCCGCCGCCAAGGCCGCCGCTGCGCAGCCTGCCGTGAGCACGAAAGCGGCATCCATAAAGACGGAGCCGGTCAAGACCGCCGCTTTGACAAAGGCGGATACGCCCAAGGCTGAGACGGCGAAATCCGCGGCCCCAGCCGTCGAGGCGAAAGCGGCGGCTGAGGACGAGGGCGACTCCGGCAAGGCGGCGGGCGCCAACCCCGAATTCCGCTGGCCGGCGCGCGGCCGCATCATCCAGGCGTTCAAGCCCGGCGGCAATGACGGCATCAACATCGCCGTGCCGGAAGGCACCTCGGTGAAGGCGGCGGAGAGCGGCGTCGTCGCCTATGCCGGCAGCGAATTGAAGGGCTATGGCAATCTCATCCTGATCCGCCATCCGAACGGCTTCGTCTCGGCCTACGCCAACAATGGCGACATCGAGGTCAAGCGCGGCGAGACCGTCAAGCGCGGCCAGACCATCGCCAAATCGGGCCAGAGCGGCAATGTCGCGTCGCCGCAGCTGCATTTTGAATTGCGCAAGGGCGCGACGCCGGTCGATCCGACGCAATATCTCGCGGGTCTCTGACGCGCGTCAGATCTGCGCGGCGAAAACGAGATAGAACAGAATCTCGGCCATCTGCTCGGCGGCGCCGGCGACGTCGCCGGTCTGTCCGCCTAGCGCCACCCTGGCCAGTGCGCTCGCCGCAAGTCCCGCAAGGACGCAAGCGGCGACGGCGAACGCCGGCCGCAAGGGGTTCGCCCCGGCAGAAATCGTTAGAGCGGCGAAGATGGCTCCGAGCATCGTTGCGACGACGAGAGTTGGCGCGCGCAGGCGCCCGGCCGAAAAACCGGCGCCGCTGCTTCGCGCCGGCGGCAGAACAGAGAGCGGAATGAGAGCGGCCGCGCGCGCCGCCGCCGCCGCCCCGATCAACACCGTCCCGGCCAGAAACAGCGACCGTTCGGCGATGGCGGCGAGCGCGACGATGCGGATGAACAGAGAGAGGCCGAGCGCGAGAGCGCCGTAGGCGCCGATTCGGCTGTCGGCCATGATCTCGAGCTTGCGCGGGCGCGTGGCGCCGCCGGCCGCGTCGGCGCAATCGGCCAGCCCGTCTTCATGCAGCCCGCCGCTGGCGGCAATGAGGGCGGCGACAGAGAGAGGCGCGGCGAGGAGGGGCGCAAGGCCCAGAGTGGAAGCGGCGGCCAGAACGACGGCGGCGCTAAGACCGATCAGCGCGCCGGCCACCGGAAAAAGGCGCAGGGCGCGGCCAAAATCAGAAAAATCCTGCGGCGCTGCGGCTTCGAAGGCGAAGACGGGCAGCGGAAGTCGCGTTGCAAAACGCAGGCAGGTCAGAAGATCGATGAGAAGCAAAGAGCCGGGGCGCATTGCTTCTCATCAAGGATCGTTAGCCCCTTGTCGAGGCTCGCATCGCGCAAAGCGACGCTCAGCGCGCGTCGGACGCGGCGCCGGTGTCCTGCTGGCAAACCCAGCCGCGCTGCGTCTTCGTCCCGTCGCGGGCCGCGCCATTGAAACAATAGACCCTGACGCCGTCCTTTTCGGGGGAGGGCGCGGCGATCGAGCCGGTCGGCTCGCGATCGAGATTTTGCTGGGCGGCCGGCTGGGCGCAAACGGCGGAGATCATCGCAAAAGCGCCCGCGAGACCAAGGGCGAAGGGGGAAAATTTGTTAATCATCTCGGGTGCTCCACATAGGCATTCAGAAGATAAGGATTCGCTTCCTTCCATAGAAACGCGTTTCATCCGTTGCGACGTTATGTAGACCTGTAGATGTCGCAGTGCAACATAGAGGCTGCGGGACAGTTTGACGCGGGTTCCCTGCTTGGCCTGTACAATAACGTTTCTGTTAATAATTTCCGTGAAAGTGACTTTTGCTTTCACTAAATAAAATTTGGGGCCGCCGCGTACAAATGTCGCGATTGCGCGGCGCCGATGGCGAATGCTGCGGTGCCGAAGTCGATCCCAAAAGCGCTGCAACTTCTTGGCGTCATGCTAAGGAGGGCCCATGAGCCGGCTTCGACCGGCTATTGCCTGCCGAAAGATTCGCCATGCTCGCAGACGCCGCTCCGCTCGACTCGATCCGCCATCTGATCGGGAAGATGCCTCCTGCATCCGAACGCGCCGCCGCCGCCGCCAGAGCCCGGCAGGCGGAGTTGACGAAGCCGCAGGGCTCGCTCGGACGGCTCGAGGAGATCGCGGCTTTTCTCGCGAGCTGGCAGGGCAAGCCGTCGCCGACGCTCGACCGGCCGTTGGTCGCCGTTTTCGCGGCAAACCATGGGGTCGTCGCCAAGGGCGTCTCGGCCTATCCGCCTTCCGTCACACGCGCCATGATGCAGAATTTTTCGGCGGGCGGGGCGGCGATCAATCAGATTTGCGGCGCGTTCGGCGTCGGCCTGAAGGTTTTCGAACTCGCGCTCGACATCCCGACCAAGGACATCACCGAAGAGCCGGCGATGGAGGCGGCGGAGACAGCGGCGACCTTCGCGTTCGGCATGGAGGCGATCGATGGCGGCGTCGACCTTCTCTGCGTCGGTGAAATGGGCATCGGCAACACGACGGTCGCGGCGGCGATTTTCTATGCCCTCTACGGCGGAAGCGCCGCCGATTGGGTCGGGCGCGGCGCCGGGGTCGAGGGTGAAGCGCTCGCGCGCAAGATGGCGGCCGTCGAGACGGCCGTCGCTTTGCACCGGCCGTTCTTGAGCGACCCGCTCGAAGTGATGCGCCGACTCGGGGGCCGCGAGATCGCGGCGATGGCGGGGGCGATCGTCGCGGCGCGGATGCAGAATATTCCGGTGGTGCTCGACGGCTATGTCGTTTGTGCCGCCGCAGCGATTTTGCATGCAGTCGACAAAAGCGCGCTCGACCATTGCCTCGCCGGCCATCTGTCGGCCGAAGGCGCCCATGGCGAGGTTTTGCGCCGGCTGGGGAAAATTCCGCTGCTGGACCTTGGCATGCGGCTTGGCGAGGGGTCCGGCGCCGCGCTTGCGGTCGGCTTGATCAAGGCGGCCGTCGCCTGCCACACGGGCATGGCGACCTTCGCGGAGGCGCAGGTGGCGGGCAAGGTCGGGGGGTAGGCCGATCCTCCAAAGGGCGGTATTCTTGTTTCTGATAACGATCCGCCTACCCAAGAATCAGTCTTTTGGGAAATTCATACAAGTTGAACCGGATAGCGCCCATTTATTATGAATTCTTTGCTGGCGGCGGTATGGCGCGCGCCGGTCTTGGCGATGGTTGGCAATGCGTATTTGCGAATGACTTCAGCAAGATGAAGGCTGCAGCCTACATTCAGAACTGGGGCTCCAACCACTTTATTTTTGGAGATGTTGCGAAAATCAGGCCAGCGGACATGCCGGGCGTGGCGGATCTGGCCTGGGCATCGTTTCCCTGTCAGGATCTCTCCCTCGCGGGCGATTACCGCGGGTTAGGTCAAGCCCAAGCGAATGTGCAGACGAGATCTGGCACATTTTGGCCTTTCTGGGCGCTCATCAAAGCGCTGAAGGCAGAAGATAGGCCGCCGCGTCTCATCGTTCTGGAAAATGTATATGGCGCGCTCACCTCGCGAGGGGGTGAGGACTTTTCGGCGATCTGCTCGGCTCTTTCGGACGCGGACTATCGTTTTGGCGCTGTGGTAATCGACGCAAGGCTTTTTGTGCCGCAGAGTCGGCCCCGCGTTTTCTTTATCGCCGTCGCGCAAAATCTGCGCGTCCCTGCGACGCTGATTTCTGACGCCCCCGATGCGCGTTGGCATCCGCAAACCTTAATCAAATCGCAAACGGGAATTTCGGCCCAGGCTCGGAAGAACTGGCATTGGTGGCGCCTAGAAACGCCAGAAGCGCGAAAGCATGATTTCGCGGATCTCATTGAGGACGAACCCAAGGGCGTCGCATGGCACAGTTCGACGCAAACAAAATATCTGCTCGGTCTGATGTCTCCCCTCAACAAGGCAAAGGTGGAGGCTGCAAGAAAGCTTGGACGGAAAATTGTTGGAGGCGTTTACCGGCGTACGCGCCTTGATGAAAATGGAGCAAAATGCCAGCGCGCAGAGGTTCGGTTTGACAACGTCTCCGGATGTCTGCGCACCCCGGCGGGCGGCTCGAGCCGCCAGACGATCCTGGTCATTGATCGAGACAAAATTCGCTCGCGATTGCTCTCGCCGCGCGAAGCTGCGCGTCTGATGGGATTGGACGATAGCTACAGGCTGCCGGAACGTTATAACGACGCCTATCATATAGCCGGAGATGGCGTGTGTGCGCCGCTCGTCAGGCACCTCGCCGCGAATTTTCTTGAACCTGTGCTGGCGGCCAATGCGCGGAGCGGCGAACTGCTGGCTGCCGAATGAGCGTGACGATTCTTGGCAATTGATCTTGTTTTTCGCCGCAAGGCCGTTCGCACGCTGGTCAATCAGATTGGCTGTTATGTTCTTTGCGATCTGGACGAAATACCAATTTATGTCGGCCAATCTGTAGACAGCATTAGAAGCAGGGTTAATAGGCATTTAACATCAGCGCGATCCGACATCATCGCGAATCGCCAGATTGACGTTTGGGAAATAGCTTGGGTATGGGCCTATCCCGTAATTAACAGAGCTGAGATCAACGAATTGGAACGTCATCTCTTTCACGAGTATCATGGCAAATCAGCGTTGATGAATGGAAAAGTCCCACCGAAACCGGCGGGTGTTGAAATAGTCACAAAACCTGCTCAAATTGTTCAGGTCATGTCTGATGCCGAGATTGCGGAGAAAAGAGATCCGGCACTCAGATTACCAAGACAAGCAGAACACTACTCGCAAATCGTAGGGCACTTCCTTGCCGTGAAGAATTCGAGAGAGATCGCAGGAGCTATGCAAGCGCATTTCGATAGGCTTAGGAAATATCACAGCGAGCTTCTCGGTCTGGCGACGTCTATCGAAGGCGATAACGGCGAAGAACATTGATCGACGGCATCGCCTCGACCTATTTCCCCTCGATCAATTTGCGCGCGTCGTCGCGCAGGGCGGCCCGGCCGCTTTCGCGGAGCCAGGGCATGTGGCCGCCTTCATAGATTTTGAGCGCGACGCGGCCGGGATCGCCGAAGGGCGGGATCTGGCCGATCAGCAGCTTTGAGGCGAAATAGGGCGTCACCAGATCGGTCAGCCCATGCACAATCAGCACGCGAAACTCCGCATCGATCGCGAGCGCCTGGCTGAGGTCGCTCAAGGACTGGTTCTTGCCGCGTCCGCCGTCCCAATTCCACTGGCGGCTCACGGATTCGTTCAGGATCTCGTAGCGCGCATCGACCGGCCAGCCGAGCTTTGTCGCCGTGAGGTTGGCCATAGCGCTGGCGAAAGGCGTTTTCGTCGCATCGAGCACCGGATCGGAAAAATTCGTGTCGGCGGCGTGCGGCGAGGGATCGAAGCCGGCTATCGTCATGTCGTAGCGGCTGAAGATTTTCGCTTCCGCGCGGCCCGCCTCGCGCGCAAAGCTCGACGGGTCCACCCGGCCGCCCAGGCGGCGGACAAAGGCGGGTTCGAGGCCGGTCAGGCGCGCGACCCCATCGACGATGCGGGTCAGGGCGGCGGGGTCGCGTTCCGAGCGCAAGAGGTCGGTCAGATAAGGCCCGGAGGCAAAACTCTCGACCTCGTCAAGCGCCTTGGCGTCCGCGGGCCTCAGGCCCCGCGCCGCGGCAGTAAGCGAGGGCAATTGGGTCATCACCGGCAAAGGGCTGTTGGCCGCTTCGAACCAGCTGAAATCGATAACCGGAGAGATCAGAATAATCCCCTTGATCCCGACGCCTTCGTTTTCCTGAAGGCGCCGGGTGAGTTTTGGCGCGCGAAAACCGCCGTAGCTTTCGCCGACGATGAATTTTGGGCTTTCGAGCCTTTGATTGGACGTCAGCCATTTGCGGATGACAACGGCGAGCGCCTCGATGTCGCCGTCGACCGACAGTAACTGACGCCGCGCGCCGTCGCCCTTGGCGAGGATGCGGCTATAGCCAGTGAGCGGCGGATCGATGAACACCAGATCGGCGAAATCGAGCCAGGTCTCGGCATTGCCGACGAGCGCGGCCGGGGCGGAGGGCGAGACCGGATCCTTGCCGAGATCGAGCCGCCATGGACCGAGGGCGCCGAGGTTGAGCCAGGCGGAGGCCGCGCCGGGTCCGCCGTTGACGACGAAGACCAAGGGACGTTTGGCCGCGTCCTGACCTTCGAGGCTGTAGGCGACAGTGGCGACGTCGGCCTGCGCCTCGCCGCTCTGCGCATCGCTGAGGCGGATCGCACCGGCGACCGCCTTGAAGCGCAGGGCGCGGCCCGGCAGGTCGACGCTTTGCCGCGTCGTCGCCGGCGGCGGGAGGGGGTGAGGCGGCGTCGTCGGCGCCGCGGTTGCGGGTTTTGACGCAGCGGCCGGGGCGGATTCCGCCTCCGCGCTCGGCGCAGGCGCGGCTTCTTCAGCCGCGGCGCTCGCCAGGAACGGCGCTGTGAAAAGGCGTGCCGCGGTGAGCGAGGCTGTCACAAGGGCGATAGCCAGTGCGGCAGGCGCGGCGGCTCGCCGAAGCGCTGCCGAAACGGTGCGGATCAAGGCCTCTCCTTGCTGTTTTTCCTGCAGCGCCGTCTTTGGCGCGCCATCGCACGCGCTTTATCAGCTTTTCGCGCGCCGATCCGCCCACAAAGGCGTTAAATCACGACGATTTTCGATGAATTATTTCCATTTGCCGGACGCGCGGATCGCAATCAGGCATCCCGTCGGAAAAAATCGGGCGCCCCGTTCAGGCGATCTGCTGCGCCTCGCGCCGGGCGCGGCGGCGCTGCCGCGCGGCGCCAAGGTCCAGGTCGAGGCCGGCGCCCGGCGGAATGATGCGGGAGGCCGGAAAGATCACGATCGCCTCGGCGCCTTCGCCGACGTTGGATTTCAGGATGAAAGTTCCCTCATGCAGCTCGACGAGTCCCTTGACGATCGGGAGGCCGAGGCCTGAGCCTTCCTCGGCGTTTTTGCGGGCGAGCGCGCCGCGGCCGAAGGACGACATGACGATCGGGATCTCCTCCTCAGGAATGCCGGGCCCTGAATCGCGTACGGCGAGATATTGGCCCCCGGCGGCGGTCCAGCCGATCCGGATCCGGACGCGGCCGCCCGGCGGAGTGAATTTGACAGCGTTCGAGAGCAAATTCAACGTCATCTGCCGCACGGCGCGCTCGTCCGCCCGAATGCGCGGCAGATCCGCCTCGATCGCCTCGGTGATCGTGACGCCGCGCTTCTTGGCCCGCAGCGCCAATAGATGATGGCAATCCTCGACAATATGGTCGAGCGCCACGGCCTCCTCTTTCAGCTCCAGCCGCCCGGCTTCGATGCGGGAGAGATCGAGAATCTCATTGATCAGCATCAGCAGATGATGGCCGCTGGCGTGAATGTCGTTCGAATATTCCTTGTAGGAGGCGACGATATGGGCCCCGAACAATTCGCCTTTCATGACCTCGGAGAAACCCAGGATGGCGTTGAGCGGCGTGCGCAGCTCATGGCTCATGGTGGCGAGGAAATGGGATTTGGCGAGGTTCGCCTCCTCGGCCCGACGCCGCGCCAGATCGCTGTTCGCCTTGGACTGCTCAAGTTCGGCGATGAGATCGTCCTTTTCAGCCTGGAAGGAGAGAGCCTCGAGGGCGCTGGCGTAGAGTTTCCGGGCGAGCATCAGGAAGCAGAGCTGCGCGCCGAAGCCGAGCACGATCATCTGCGCGGCGCCGTCGGCGAGATGCGGCGCCCCGAGCAGGCTCAGCATGGCGAGGGCGACAGGGGCCATGCCGCCGACCGCCGCCGCGGGAATCGACGGGCTGATGGTCGCGTTCATCGCGGCGACCAGGAGCCCCATCACCACCGCGCAGGCGAGCGCGGCGGGATCCTCCGCATGCCCGACCAGCGCCACGAGAAGCGCGAAAATGGCGCCTTGAATGGTTTCCGCGGCGATGAAATCGCGCCGCCAGCGCCGCGCTTCGGCGTGCGCGAGGTCTTGCTGCGGGAACCGGCGCGCAATGAGCTGCGTCAGAACCTGCGCCGCGAGGCTGATGCAGAGCCATGTCACGACGGCGTCGACCTCGATCCAGGTCAGCGCGATCGCTGCGAAAATCGCGCTGAGCGTGGCCATGGTGACGGCCGAGGACCGTCGTCCCTTGGCGAACAGGGCGAGCAGGGCGGCGTCGAAATCGCGCGGATCGAAAGTTGGCGCTTCGATTCGCTCAGCTGCTCCGGTAGCGCCATCGCGTCCTTCGCCTCTGAGGCGCCCGGGGGACAGCGGCGCCGGCGGGATGGCGATGAGATCTGCGGCGATTTCCGTCATTGCCGGGCGGTTCCGCTCGTCCTGTGAACCCTTGCGAACTGCCCGGCACTATGCCGCAAAGGCATTAAGGAGCGGCTCTCCGGATCATTCGCATTGTTTGCAGTCGAAGCTGGATCGAGGCTGGCCGAGCAACGGGCAAGCCCGGCGCAAGGGAGAAATGGAAAATCGAGCGGCAGGCGGCCGGCATGTGCGCCAGCGCACATTTCAATCGGGCGCAACCGATTAGTGTTTTTTCTTTCACTCTGCAGCGCGGCGCACGGACGGGTCCGGGAGCGTCGGCGCGGCTCGACGTCGTTCTCGCCGGCCAGGCCGCGCGCCGGCGACAGGACGGTTCATGAAAGTTACCATTGTTGGGTCGGGAGACGCCTTTGGCACCGGCGGCCGCGCGCACACCTGTTTCCGCATTGACTCGGCCGCGGGCGCGGCCATCGTCGATTTCGGTGCGAGTTCGATCGCCTCCTGGAAGAGGCTCGGCCTATCCTTCGACCAGATCGACGCCGTGGCGATCTCGCATCTGCACGGGGATCATTTCGGCGGCCTGCCTTTTTTGCTGCTCGACTGCCAATTTATCGAACGCCGCACGCGGCCTCTGCTGCTGATGGGGCCGCCGGGTTTTAGGGAGCGTCTGCGCCAGGCCTGCGATGCGTTCTTTCCGGGCGGCGCCAAAATGCAGTGGAGCTTTCCCTGGCGCGTCGAGGAGATCGCGCCGGGCGAGCCCGGCCAGCTCTGCGGCTTCGCGATCGAAACCTTCGCCGTCGTCCACTCCTCGGGCTCCGCTTCGGCGGGCGTTCGGCTCAGCGACGGCAAGTCCGTCTTCGCCTATTCGGGCGACACCCAATGGACGGAGGCGCTGTTCGACATTTCCACCAACGCCGATCTCTTTCTCTGCGAATGCTATTCGGGCGACGCCGCCGTTCCGTATCATATGGACTGGCCGACGCTGAAGGCGAAGCTGCCGCGTTTTTCGGCAAAGCGCATCGTCGTCACCCATATGAGCGCGACAGCTCTGGCGCGGCGCGCCGATATGGAGCGGGAGGGGCTGACGGTCGCCGATGACGGACAAATCTTCTGCCTCGAGCCTCTCAGCGATCGCGCAGCGAATCAGAGCGTGTCGGCTATGCCTTGATTCGCCGCGGGGCGCCGTGCTGCCGCATGAACCGCGGCCAGTTCTGCGGGTCTCCGGCTCGGCGCGGCTTCTGATCGCGAGCCAGGCGCCGGGCATTCGCGTGCATCAAAGCGGCCTGCCCTTCAACGACGCCTCGGGCGACCGCCTGCGACTATGGATGAATGTGTCGCGCGACGCCTTCTATGACGAGAGCCGCATCGCGATCGCGCCGATGGGCTTTTGCTTTCCCGGCCATGGGCCGGCCCGCAGCGATCTGCCGCCGCGCCCGGAATGCCGCGCGCTCTGGCACGACGAATTGTTCGCGGCGATGGGGCAGGTCGATTGCGTGCTGGCGATCGGCCGCTATGCGCAGGATTACCACTTTGCGCGTCTTGGCCGTCCCTTGCCCAAGGGAGCCCGGCTCGACGAGATCGTGCGCCGCTGGCGCGAGTTCGCCGGGTCCGCGCCAAAAATCATCGCCCTGCCGCATCCGTCCTGGCGCAATAGCGGTTGGCTGAAGCGCAATCCCTGGTTCGACGCAGAGGTTCTGCCGGCCCTGCGCGAGGAAGTTGCGCGGTTGATCGCGTGACGGCGCCGCAGGACTTTCCAGACGCATAATCTGTCCTGCGCATTCAGCCAATGTTCAGCCGCAATGCTTCTTTCTAACGAAGGCCGGAGCAAGAGGCCGAAAGTCCTTGATTCTGTAGTATCGACGAATGGCGCTCCTGCAGCGAAGGCGCCAATAGTTAAGACCCGCCGCGAACCTCTTTCCTTGGGAAAGCCAATGCTCAGATCCGTCCTGACGGGACTCCTTGTAGCCGCTTTGACGCTTTGCCTTGGCCCCGCCAGGCCGGCGCGAGCCCAGAGCGGGGGCGCGCGGCTGGCGCTCGTCATCGGCAACGCCCAATATGCCGCGCCGCTCGCGACCGCGGCCAATGACGCGGGGCTTGTCGCCGAAACTCTGCGCGGCGCCGGTTTCGATGTCACGGGCGCCGCCAATCTCGACCAGGAATCGCTGCGTCGCGCCTTTCGCGACTTTCTCGAAAAGGCGAGTCAGGCGGGGCCGAACGCCATCGTCTTCGTCTATCTCGCCGGTCGAGGCCTTCAATATGAAGGCGAAAACTATTTCGTCCCGATCGACGCCGTGATTTCGCGCGAGGGCGATGCGGCGTTGCAGGCGGTCCGGGTCTCGGACCTGACGCGCGGGCTTGCCAGCCTGCCGCTGCGCGCCCGCATTGTCGTGCTCGACGCGGCCCGCGCCAATTCCTACGCCGCCGGCGGACACATCGCAGGCGGCCTTGCTCTCGTCGACGCCGACCCCGGCGCGCTCTACGCCTTCAACGCCGCGCCCGGCACGATCGCGCCGGACGAGCCGGGGCCCTATGGCGCCTATGCACAGGCGCTGTCGGAATTGCTGCGGCAGGGCGGCGCGCCGATCGACGTCGTCTTTTCGCAGGTCCGGCTGCGCGTCAACGAGGTGACAAAGGGGGCGTTCGCGCCCTGGGACGCCGCGAATATTTCGCCGCCGCTGATTTTGCTGGAAGGCGCGCCGAACGCCCCGCCGGTTGCGGAAAATTACGCGGCGCTTCAGGCGCGCCCGATGCGCTCTTTTCCGACGCCGGGCGAGGCTTACGCCGCGGCGCTCGAACGCGATACGATTGACGGATACCAGGAATTCCTGAGCCTTTATCCGAAGGACCCGCTGGCCCGCCGGGTACGCGCGCTGGTCGCGGCGCGGCGTGAGGCGATCACCTGGCGGCGCGCGGTGTCCGCCAATTCGGCCGACGCCTATTGGAGCTACATGCAACGCTATCCGAAAGGCCCGCATTATTATGACGCGCGGCGCAGGCTCTCGATCATCGCCGCGCCCGTCGAGCCGCCGCCGGCCTTCGACGTCTATGATTTCGGCGGACTGCCGCCGCCGCCTCCGATCGAATATGAGATCATCGATGGTCCGGTGGTGATCTTTGACGCCGGCTATCCACCGCCTCCGCCGCCGCCGCTCTATTTTCTGCCGCCGCCGCCGGTCGAATTCATCAGCCTGCCGCCGCCGCCCCCGCCGCAGGGCTTCGGATTCCTGCCGATTCCCATTCCGATTCCCATTCCGTTCGGACGCTACAACGGTCCGGCCGGGCGCTTCGATCAGCCGGATTTCGGTCATCGGCAGGGCGGCGCGGGATTTGGAGGCGCGGGAGGACCGGGTGGAGGGCAGGCGGGAGGACCGGGGGGTCAACCGGGCCAGCCCGCGCAGCCGGCGCCCGGCCAACCGCTGCCTGGTCGACCCCTGCCTGCTCAACCGCTGCCCGGCCAGCCGGCGCCGGGTCGTCCCGGTCAAGGAGGGCCGCCGATCCATGGCTTGCCGGGTCCCGGCGGCCCGCATCAGCCGCCTGGTCCCGGCGCTCCAGTTCAAAGCCAGCCTGCGCCAGGTCAACCCATCTCAAGTCAACCCATCCCAGGCCAATCCGTCCCCGGACAGCCGGGGCAGGGCGGTCCTGGAAAGCGAGGGCGCCACGGTCAGCCGGGCGCCGCTCCCGGCGGCCCGCTGGCTCCAACTCCCCCGGGATCGCCGGGCGCGGCGGTTTCAGCGCCGGGGGGCGCAGCGACGCCGCCCGATCATGCCTTGCCGGCAGGAAATAATCTGCCTCCGCTGCCCGCGGGCGGTCACAAGCCGCGGGGTCCAGGCGGCGCGGTGAAGCCGGGCGCCGTTGGCGCTTCGCCGGGCGCTATCGGCGCAGAGCCGAATCCCGTCGGCGCAGCTCCAAGGGGCGGCGGGCGTCCGCAACGGCGCCCCGGCCAGCCCCCGGCGGTTCTGCAGCCGGCGCCTTCCGATGCGGTTCCTGCTGCCCCGAGGCCCGGCGGGGCGCCAAGACCGGGACGGCCCGCTACGGAGCCCGGGGACCGGCTCGCGCCGCCCGCGCAAAGGCCTCAGGCGCCGCCCATGGAAAGGCCGCCGGCGGCCCGACCGCAGCCTGCTCCGCAGCAGATGCAGCAGCCGAGGCCTCAGCCTCAACAGATGCAGCAGCCGAGGCCCCAACCTCAGCAGATGCAGCAGCCGAGGCCCCAACCTCAACAGATGCAGCAACCGAGGCCCCAACCTCAGCAAATGCAGCAGCCGAGGCCCCAGCCTCAGCAAATGCAGCAGCAGCCGAGGCCTCAACCGCAACAAATGCAGCAGCCAAGGCCGCAGCCGCAACAAATGCAGCAGCAGGGCAAGCCGGCCGGCAAACCTCCGGCCAAGCCAGGCGAGGAAAATCACTGATGAGGAGCCGCCAAGCTCCGTCATTGCTGAGCGGCGCCCGCAAAAGGCGCAATTGCCTCGGAAATGACGGCGCTTGGCGTTTGATCAAGCGATTGTTACAGTGGGAATTATGCAACGGAGCCGCCCTTGTCGTTCCGGCGTAGAGATTGCGCGGATGGCGCATGGGAGCGCGTAGTGAGAGCAGGAGATCGCGCCGACCCGGATTTTTCGCGCATCGACGCCGCGGCGGACTCGGCTTTGCGGGGTGAGGATTGCCGCCCGCCGCGCGAGGACCATGCGCCCGAGCCTTGCGCCAAGCGGCGCGAGAGAGACGGCCATGTCTACGCCGCGCTTGATCTCGGCACCAATAATTGCCGCCTCCTGATCGCCCGGCCGCTGCCGTCGAAGCATGGCGACGCCGGATTTCGCGTGATCGATTCCTTCTCCCGCATCGTGAGGCTCGGAGAAGGGCTGTCGGTTAGCGGCCGGCTCAGCGCCGACGCGATCGAGCGGACAATCGACGCTCTCGATATCTGCCGGCAGAAGATGCTGGCGCGCGGCGTGACCCGCGCCCGGCTGATCGCGACCGAAGCCTGCCGCGCGGCGCAGAACGGAGCCGATTTCCTGCGCCGCGCGCGCCTCGAAACGGGGCTCGACCTCGAAATTGTCGATCGCGAGACGGAGGCCCATCTCGCCGCTGCGGGTTCGGCTTCGCTCGCCGACGCTGCGGCCGCCAGCGTCGTGCTGTTCGATATCGGCGGCGGCTCGTCCGAAATCGTCTGGCTCGGGCAGGCCTGTCGCGGCGATGCGTCGGCCGACAAGCCAGCCGAAACGCCGCTGCGCGAACGGGTGCGCTTCTGGGTCTCGCTGAAACTCGGCGTCGTCACTCTGGCCGAGCGGTTCGGCGGCCTCAATGTCTCCGGGGCGACCTTTGACGCCATGGTCGAACATGTCTCCGGCGAATTGCAGGATTTCGTCGCGATGGTGGGAGCGGAGCAACGCTGCGGCCGGTTTCATCTGCTCGGCACGTCGGGCACCGTGACGACCATCGCCGGCGTCTTCCTCGGTCTGTCGCGCTATGATCGCCGCCGGGTCGACGGCCTGTGGATGTCGAGCGAGGAGGTCAGCGGCGCCATCGCCTCTCTGCGCAACATGACCTATGACGAGCGCGCCATGAACGGCTGCATCGGCGTCGGCCGCGCCGATCTGGTGCTCGCTGGCTGCGCCATTCTCGAAGCGATCCGGCGCTCCTTTCCGGCCGAGCGGGTGCGCATCGCAGACCGCGGCTTGCGCGAAGGCATTTTGATGCAATTGATCGATGAGGATCTGGCCCGCGACCGGGCGGTCGAGCGGGCCGCCGGATGAGCGGCGCAAGTTCGGGCCGCGAAGGCGGACGGTCCCTCAAAACCCGCGTGAAGACCGCGCGCAAGCGCACCCTGTCCTCGACGCTCTGGCTGCAGCGGCAATTGAACGATCCCTATGTGGCGCAGGCCAAGCGCGAGGGGTTTCGCTCCCGCGCCGCCTATAAGCTCATTGAGATCGACGACCGCTTCCATTTTCTAAGACCGGGTCAGAAAATCATCGATCTTGGCGCTGCGCCAGGCGGCTGGTCGCAGGTCGCAGCCGTCCGGACCGGGGCCGCCCAGGGCGAGGGACAAACCGGCAGGGCTCGAATCATCGGCATCGACCTATTGCCGATCGAGACGCTGCCCGGCGCCGAATTCAAGGTGATGGATTTTCTTGAACCCGAGGCGCCCCGCCTGCTGACCGAGTGGCTGGGGGGCAAGGCCGACGTCGTGCTGTCGGACATGGCCGCGAACGCCACCGGCCATAAGAAAACCGACCATCTGCGCATTGTCGGGCTGGTCGAGCTCGCTGGCGATTTCGCCTGCGAGGCGCTCGCCCCCGGCGGCGCCTTTCTGGCGAAAGTGCTTCAGGGCGGCACGGAGAATGTGCTTCTCGCGAAGCTGAAGCGCGATTTCGCCGTCGTGCGCCACGTCAAGCCGCAGGCGAGCCGGGCCGATTCCTCGGAGCTTTATGTGCTGGCGACGGGATTTCGCGGCCACGCGTCATAAGACGTCAATGCGCGGTCTCCGCGTCGCCGCCCGAGCGCGACGGCCGCGTGTTGAGTTCAGCGCCCGCATCCGCCGGCAGGCGGATGAAAACCGCCGCCGAGGCGACGCCAAGCAGGCCCATCATCAAAAAGGCGAAGGTGAAGCTCCCCGGCGAAAATACCCCGGCGCCCGGATGAAGATGGGCCCAGCCCTGCAGCGCCGCGGCGCCGGCGGCGATGCCAAGGCTCAGCGACAATTGCTGGATTACCGAGGAGAAGCTGACCGCCCGGCTCATATCGGCCGTGTCGATCTCGGCATAGGCGATCGCGTTGAGCCCCGTGAACTGGAGCGAATTGACAAAGCCGCTGACGAGCAGGACGCCCATCATCAAAAACGTCGGAGTGGCCGGCGTGAAGAAGCCATAAGTCATGAGCAGAAGGCCGCTTGCGAGCGCCGCCCGGACAAGCACGCTGCGGAAGCCAAAGCGGCGCAGGATCGGCGCGGCAGTCGTCTTCATCAAGAGCGCCCCGGCCGAGGCGATGAAGGTGACCGAGCCGGATTGGAAGGCGCTATAGCCGAAGCCGACCTGAAGCATCAGCGGCAGCAGAAACGGCAGCGAGCCGATGCCGACCCGGAACAATGCGCCGCCGAGGACGCTGGCGCGAAATGTTTGCAGCCGCAAGAGCTTGAGGTCGAGCAGGGGCGCGGCGGCGCGCCGGGCGTGGACGAGGTAGCCGACGAGCGCCGCGGCCCCGACGCCGATCAGGGCGGCGATCACGGTCTCCGAGGCGAGGCCGCCGCCGGCCGCCGCGAGGCCGAAGAGGACGGCGGAAAGGCCGACGCCGGACAGGATGAAGCCGAGGACGTCGAGTGGGCCGGGATTTTCTTCCCGAACGTCCTCGACGAAGATCGAGGCGAGGACGATTCCGAGGACGCCGATCGGCGCGTTGATCCAGAAAATCCAACGCCAATGAAAATAGGTGGTGATGAAGCCGCCGAACAAGGGTCCGACTACGGGGCCGAACAGGGCCGGGACGGTCAGATAGGAGAGCGCGCGCACAAGATCGCCGCGTTCGATCGAACGCATCAGCAAGAGCCGGCCGACCGGCACCATCATGGCGCCGCCGAGGCCCTGCGCAAGGCGGCCGAGCACGAGCTCCGGCAATGTTCCGGCGAGCCCGCAGCCGATCGAGGCGAGCGTGAAGATCGCGATCGCCAGCCGGAACACCAGCCGCGCGCCATAGCGGTCGGCGACCCAGCCGCTCGCCGGAATGAACACGGCGAGCGACACGAGATAGGAGGTCAGCGCCAGCTTCAGCGAGATCGGATCTTCGCCGAGATCGGCGGCGATCGCCGGCAGCGAGGTGGCGATGACGGTGGAGTCGAGCGTCTCCATGAAGAGCGCGCAGGCGACGATCAGCGCTGTGACGGCGTAGCGGGGCATGCGGCTCCGAAGCAGGTTTTGTGGCGCTTATAGGCGTGTTTGCGCGCCGCCGCCAAACCCGCTTCGCTTTGCGCCCGGCGATCAACGTGCTATGAGCCGCCCGCAACTCTGGTCGACTCAAGCGCGGACCGCGGGCGCATTTTCGCGGGACTGTCGCTGCTTCGCCGGCAATTCAAGGAGTTGACAGATTGACCTCGATCAAGCGCCCATCGCTCAACGAAGCCTTTACATTCGACGACGTCCTGCTGCTGCCGGGCCATTCCGAGGTGATGCCGAGCGGCGTCGATCTCAAGACGCGGCTCGCCTCGACGATCACGCTTAATTTGCCGGTGATCTCCTCGGCAATGGACACGGTGACGGAGGCGCGGCTGGCGATTGCGCTGGCGCAGGCGGGCGGGATCGGCGTCATCCACCGCAATCTCGAGCCGGCCGAACAGGCCGAGGAAGTGCGCAAGGTCAAGCGCTACGAGAGCGGCATGGTGGTCGATCCGATCACCATCTTCCCCGACGAAACGCTCGCCGACGCGCTGGCGCTGATGCGCCGCCACGAGATTTCCGGCATTCCCGTCGTCGAGAGAAGCCCGGCCGGCAAGCCGGCGCGGCTCTGCGGCATTCTGACCAATCGCGACGTGCGCTTCGCCGATAATCCGTTGGAGCCGGTCTCCAATCTGATGACCAAGGAGATCATCACGGTTCGCGAGGGGGTGAGCCAGGACGAGGCGCGCCGGCTGCTGCACCAGCACCGCCTCGAAAAGCTCGTCGTCGTCGACGATGATTTCCGCTGCGTCGGCCTCGTCACCGTCAAGGACATGGAAAAAGCGACGCTGCATCCGCTCGCCTCGAAAGACTCCGAAGGGCGGCTTCGCGTCGCCGCCGCCTCGACGGTTGGCGACAAGGGTTTCGAACGCGCCGAAATGCTGGTCGACGCCGGCGTCGACTGCATCGTGATCGACACGGCGCATGGCCATTCGCAGGCGGTGCTGGATCAGGTTTTGCGCGTGAAGCGCATCTCGAACAAGGTTGCGCTGATCGCCGGCAATGTCGCGACCGCCGATGGCTGCAAGGCGCTGATCGACGCGGGCGCCGACGGCGTGAAGGTCGGCATCGGCCCGGGCTCCATCTGCACGACGCGGATCGTCGCCGGCGTCGGCGTGCCGCAGCTGACGGCCATCATGGATTGCGCCGAAGCGGCGCGCGCCCAAAACATTCCCGTGATCGCCGATGGCGGCATCAAATATTCCGGCGATCTCGCCAAGGCCATCGCGGCGGGGGCGGACACCGTCATGATCGGCTCGCTATTCGCGGGCACCGACGAGAGCCCCGGCGAGGTCTATCTCTATCAGGGCCGCTCGTTCAAATCCTACCGCGGCATGGGCTCCGTCGGGGCGATGTCGCGCGGCTCCGCGGACCGTTATTTCCAGCAGGATATCAAGGATCATCTAAAGCTCGTGCCGGAGGGCGTCGAGGGCCAGGTGCCTTACCGCGGGCCGGTCGGGGCGATCGTGCATCAGCTTGCCGGCGGCCTTCGCGCCGCCATGGGTTATGTCGGCGCGCGCGATATCGTCACCTTCCAGTCGCGGGCGCAATTCGTGCGCATCTCGGCGGCGAGTCTGCGCGAAAGCCATGTCCATGACGTCGCCATCACGCGCGAAAGCCCGAATTACCCGACCGGCGGCTGAGCGATCTCAACACAATCCACGCTTTAGGGTCGTTAAAATGGCTATAAACCCACTTAGCGTTAAATCTCCTAGGAGCAGATTGGAAAACGTGAACGTAATTCACGTTGTTCCTGACTGGTCCCTAGCCATCGGTATTTGGGATAAAAAAAAGCGGGTCCTATTGGTGCGATGGAACGGCGACGCGGAATATCGTTTAGGCAACCCTGTATCTAGTGGCTACCCGACTTGGTTCGTTCTGCCTGAGGAATTTAATGATGGCTTACTTGCCTTGGTAAACGATCCAAATCGGTCAAGTGCAGAGTCTTGGCTCGACGGGGGTCCTCTGGGTCCTTTAGATATTCCTGCAATCGACCCAGCTCACTTCACGTCATAAATGCATGTCGATTCAATCCATCCTCCTGCCCGTCTTCGTCGAGGTGGCGTTGATCTTTGCGCTCTGCCTGTGGATGATTGCGGCGCGTCACGGCAAGCCCGCGGACCCGTCCGAACCGGCGCCCGCAAAACTCATCGCCGATAGCTTTTCCAACCAGTTCGAGATCCCGGTTCTGTTTTTCGCGCTCATTCCGCTGGCGATTTTGACCCGCAAGGCCGATGTTCTGTTCGTCGTCATGTCGTGGATTTTCGTGTTGTCGCGGCTCGCCCATGCGGGCGTTCACACGACGTCGAATCGTCAGCCGCACCGGGGCGCGCTCTGGCTGCTTGGCGTTGTGACGCTCGCCGTCATGTGGATTGTCTTTGCGGTCCGCATTCTCTTGGCGCCGCTATGATCCCCGGGGCGCGCGTCGCCGCGGCGATCGAGATTCTGGACGATATCGAGACGCTCCGGCGGCCAGCCTCGGACGCCCTGAAGGATTGGGGCCTCGGCCATCGTTTCGCGGGGTCGAAAGACCGCTCGGCGATCGCCTCCCTCGTGTTCGACGCGCTGCGCAAGCGGGCCTCGAGCGCCTTCCTTATGGATGACGGCGCCTCGCGCGGGATCATGCTCGGCGCGCTGCGTCTCGCGCGTGGCCTGTCCGATGAAACCATCGAGGCTTTGTTTACGGGGGAAGGCCATACGCCGGCGCAGCTGACCAGCGCCGAGCGCGACCGGCTGAAGACGGGCGATCTTGAGGGGGCTCCGGCGCATGTCGCCGGCGATTTTCCCGATTGGCTGGAGCCTGCCCTTGCCGCCGCTTTCGGCGACCGGCTGATCGCGGAGACCGCCGCGCTCGCCGAACGCGCGCCGCTCGATCTCCGCGTCAACACATTGAAGGGCGAGCGCGACAAGGCGCTGGCGCGTCTTGCCCGCCTTCACGCGGCGCCGACGCGCTTTTCGCCGGTCGGACTGCGGCTCCCGCTGACCCCGGATGGACGCAATCCATCCCTGGCCGGCGAGCCGGATTACATCAGGGGCCGCGTCGAAATTCAGGATGAAGGCTCGCAGCTCGCGGCGCTGCTCTGCGCGGCGTCGCCCGGCGAGCAGGCGCTTGATCTTTGCGCCGGCGGCGGCGGGAAGGCGCTCGCGCTCGCCGCGATGATGCAGAACAAGGGGCAGATCTACGCCAGCGACGACGAAGGACGCCGGCTGGCGCCGATCTATGCCCGGCTCGCACGGGCCGGCGCGCGCAATGTGCAGGTTCGCCCTCCGCGCAAGGGCGAGGATTTTCTTGCCGATCTCGAAGGGCGCTGCGATCTTGTGTTGATCGACGCCCCTTGCACCGGGATCGGCGCCTGGCGGCGCAACCCAGACGCCAAATGGCGGATCCGGCCGGGCGCGCTGGAGCTGCGCATGGCCGAGCAGGATCAACTGCTCGCCGAGGCCTCGCGCTTTCTAAAGCCTCAGGGTAGAATTGTGTACGTCACCTGCTCGCTGCTGCTGGACGAGAATGAAGAACGCGTCGCGGCGTTTCTTGCCGGACACGCTGAGTTCCGCCCTGTGCCGGCGCAAGCGATGGCGGAGCGCGCCGGTCTGCCCGAGCTTTCCGGCTTCGCCTCGACGCGCGGGCCGGGACTTCGGCTCTCGCCAGCGTCAAGCGGGACGGATGGATTTTATGTCGCCATGCTAGAGCGTGGCTGATGCAGGGGGATTTTTAACGCGGTGAAATTCCGCGCGGAGGATTAGACCAAAAGGCCTATATCTTGGGCGCTTCCTTGCGTCTATTTGCGAGGGCTGGCGCCTGCCTTGCTTTATTCTCGCTCTGGACGCAGGGCATCGGCGCGCGCCTGTCCCGCCGCACCGCAACGCCGCCGCGAGACGTGCGAGGCAGGGCGCTCAACTCGAGGAAACGAGAGGCTCATGGCTTACGCGCAGATCGGACCGATAAGCGTCGACACGGCTTTGCGGGATTTCGTCGAGACCGACGTGCTGCCGGGGACAGGCGTCAAGGCGGACCAGTTCTGGACCGGCCTTGCCGGGCTGATCGAGGATTTCGCTCCGCGCATCCGGGCGCAATTGCGCTTCCGCGACGAGCTTCAATCCAAGATCGACGCCTATCACAAAATCTACGCCGCAAGATCTTTCGACATGGCCGGCTATGAGGCGTTCCTGCGCGAGATCGGCTACATTGTCCCCGAGCCGCCGGATTTTGCCATCCGCACCGAAAATACGCGCGAGGTCGCGCGCGTCTCGGGTCCTCAGCTTGTCGTTCCCGCCTCGAATGCGCGCTTTGTTCTCAACGCGGCCAACGCCCGCTGGGGCAGCCTGTTCGACGCGCTCTACGGCTCCGACGTCATACCGGAAACGCCAGGCGCCGAACGCGGCAAGGGCTACAACAAGGCGCGCGGCGCGCGCGTCATTGAATATGCGCGCAACCTGCTCGACGAGCTGGTCCCGCTGTCCAAGGGCAGCCACAAGGACGTCATCAGCTACAAGGTCGCCAACGGCGAACTCGTCGCCGAACTCGACAATGGGCTTGAGACGCGGCTGAAGCATCCTGGCCGTTTCGCCGGCTGGCGGAGGACTGGCCCCGGCTCCTTTGTCGTGCTGCTGCGCCAGCACGGCCTGCACATCGAACTCGACATTGATCCCGTCAGCCTTGTCGGCTCGGAAAGCAAATCCGGCCTCGCCGACGTCATTCTCGAAGCGGCGCTCAGCGCCATCGTCGACCTTGAGGACAGCGTCGCCGCGGTCGACGCGCAGGACAAGGTCGACGTCTATCGCAACTGGCTCGGCCTGATGAAGGGCGAACTGTCGGCGACGCTCGAGAAGAAGGGCCTGTTGATCGAACGGCGGCTCAATCCCGACCGCGTCTATACCGATCGCGACGGCGCCCCCATGGCCCTGCACGGACGCAGCCTGCTTCTCGTGCGTAATGTCGGTCATCATGTGCGCACCGACGCCGTGCTCGATGCGGACGGTCATGAGGTTCCCGAGACCATCGTCGACGCCGCCGTCACCGCGCTGATCGGCATGCATGACGTCAAGGGCGCGGGTCCGATCCACAACAGCCGCAGCGGCTCGATCTACATCGTCAAACCCAAGATGCACGGGCCGGATGAAGTGGCTCTCGCCAATGATCTGTTCGGCCGGGTCGAGGATATGCTGGGCCTCGATCGCTTCACGCTCAAAATGGGCATCATGGATGAGGAGCGGCGCACCACGGTCAATCTGAAGGCCTGCATTTTTGCCGCCGCCGACCGAGTGTTCTTCATCAATACCGGCTTCCTCGATCGCACCGGCGACGAGATCCACACCTCGATGGAGGCGGGTCCGATGATCCGCAAGGATGAGATCAAGGGGACGCCCTGGATCGCGGCCTATGAAAACAACAATGTGGATATCGGGCTCGCCTGCGGATTGCCGGGCCGAGCGCAGATCGGCAAGGGCATGTGGGCTGCGCCCGACAACATGGCCGAAATGGTCGCCAAGAAAATCGCCCATCCGCTGTCGGGCGCCAACACCGCCTGGGTGCCTTCGCCGACCGCGGCGACGCTGCATGCGCTGCATTACCATCGCGTCGACGTCGCCATGCGTCAGGCCGAGCTGCGCAAGCGCCCGCGCGCCAAGCTCACCGATATTCTGACGATCCCGCTGGCCAAGACCAATTGGGCGCCGGACGACATCAAGCAGGAGATCGAAAACAACTGCCAGGGCATTTTGGGCTATGTCGTGCGCTGGGTCGATCAGGGCATCGGCTGCTCCAAGGTGCCGGACGTCCATGACGTCGCCCTGATGGAGGATCGCGCGACGCTGCGGATCTCGAGCCAGCACATCGCCAACTGGCTGCGCCATGACATCGTGACGAAAGAGCAGGTGCTGGCCGCGTTGAAAACCATGGCCGTCGTCGTCGACCGGCAGAATGCGGGCGATCCGCTGTATGGGCCGATGGCGCCGAATTTCGACGGGCCGGCGTTTAAGGCGGCGCTCGATCTCATCTTCAAGGGCCGCGAGGAGCCGAACGGCTACACGGAAGGGTTGCTCGCCTCCTGGCGGCGCGAAGCGAAAGCTATGCAGGCGTCCTGATTTTGGCGCTCAGCGCCGGGCTGGCGTCGCGGGCTCGCGATGTTATGCTTGCGGACGGGAAGCTGTTTCAGACGGCGGGCATGATGGGAAGGGAGCGCCAGGATGGTCGAGCGGGTCGTTGCGACGGACGAAGCCATCGAGATGATCGGCCGCCTCAAGGCGGTGCACGGCGATCTGCTGTTCCATCAATCCGGCGGCTGCTGCGACGGCAGTTCACCGATGTGCTACCCGCTTGACGAATTCAAGACCGGCAAGAGCGACGTCAAGCTCGGCGCGATCGCCGGCTGCCCCGTCTTCATCGGCGCCGAGCAGTTCGAACTCTGGTCTCATACCCAGCTGATCATCGACATCGTCAAGGGCCGCGGCGCGGGCTTCTCTCTGGAATCGCCAGAGGGGGTTCGTTTCCTGACGCGCGGCCATGTTTTTACCGATGACGAAACCGCCGGCCTCGCCCCGATCGAGTCCGCGGCCTGAGCGCAAAAAAACCTTCCTTCGCAAGCGGCGCTGTTTTTGCTAAAGCTCGGCGGCACTTCCGACCCACCATCGGGTAACGCCAGCTTGGCCCTTTTTTCCGCCCTGGAGCCTGTTCCGATCAGATTGGATCGAGCTGATCGAGAAGAATACGCTCCAGCTCCTGAATCTGGACCGATTTCCTGTCGAGCGACTGATTTCTTTCGATCGGAAAGCGGTCTCGCGCCGCCTCAGCCATGAAATGGCTCTCCAACTCGCTGGCGCGAAACCTTATCCTTGGCGTCGTCTTTGTGGTGATCGTCGCGGCGCTCGGCGTCATCGGCTACATGCACAATGGCTGGAGTTTCGGCGACTCCCTGTTCATGGTGGTGCTGACGATCTTCACCGTCGGCTATGAAGAAGTCCACCCACTCGATACGATCGAACTGCGCGCGCTGACGATCGGACTGATCGCGCTCGGCTGCACCGGCATGATCTACCTGACCGGCGCGATTGTGCAGTTCATCACGCTGACGCAGATCCAGCAGATGTTGGGGCTCACCCGTATGAACAAGCAAATCGAAACTCTCTCCGACCACGTCATTGTCTGCGGGTTCGGAAGAACGGGCGCGATGCTCTCGAAAGAGCTTAAAGCCGGCAAGGCGAAATTCGTCGTCATCGAGCCCAATCCGGAGCGTTGCGCCGAGGCGCGCGAACTCGGCTATCTCTGCGTCCACGCCGACGCCGCCGACGAGGCCGCCCTGAAGCAGGCCGGCATCGAGCGGGCGCGCGCGCTCGCGACCGTCGTCTCCTCCGATCCCGTCAATGTCTTCATCACTCTGAGCGCGCGCAGCCTCAACGGCGCGGTGCAGATCATCGCGCGCGGCGAGGAGCCGTCGACCGAGCGCAAGCTGCTGCAGGCCGGGGCGGATTCGGTGATTTTGCCGGCGCATATCGGCGCCGAGCAGATCGCCTCGATGATCCTGTTTCCCTCGATCGCCGGCGTCATCCAGTCGCCCGAGCGGCGCCGGCAAATGGATCTTGATCTCCGCACGCTCGGGCTCGAACTCGAGGTGGTCGTCGCAGCCGAGGGGAGCGTCTTCACCGGGCTGACGGTCGAGGAGATCGAAAGCAAGGCGGAACGGAGCTTCTTCATCATCGCCGTGGAGCAGGCGGGCAGCCAGAAGGCCGAGCGTCCGCTTCCAGGGACGCGGATCGTCGCCGGCGACGGGGTGACGATTCTGGGCCGCGCCGGGCGCGCCAATATCCTCAATAAATTCGCCGAAGCGGCGCATTAACGCCAAGAATCTGTTTGCGCCGCGCGCGCATCATGCGAATCTGAACGCCGAGCATTCGCTGCGCGTCACGGAGCCTTCCTGCATGTCGAAGATGGCGGCGGCCTTTGCGGCTTTGCTCGCGCTTGTCGCGGCGTCGCAGTGCGCCCGTGCGGCGGACGCCGCAGCGCTCGCTCCGGCGCGGCAGATCGCCGTCGCAGGCGAATTCATCAATGACAAGGGCAAGGTCTCGCGCGATCTCAGCGGAATCGCGTGTCAGCCGGAGCTGGCCGGACGCCGGATCTGCGTCGTTATCGACGATCAGAGCCGCTTCGCTCAAGTCGCTTTTCTTGAGCAGGGCGCGCTGCGGGCCGGCCCGCGCATAAAACTGATCGCGGAGGAAAGCAGGGCGACGATCGTCGGCTCTTCTCCGACGACGGCGCAATGCCCGAAGGACGACGACAAATTCAAGGACCTTGACGGCGAGGGCGTCGCCTACGCCGCTCCCTATTTCTATGTCGTGGGGTCGCACGGATGTTCGCGCCATTCCGGCAAGTTCACGCCGTCCGCCTTCATCACCGTGCGCTTCCGCCTCAACACGTCGGGCGACCTTGTCGACGGGGACGGGAAGCCCGGCCTCGACGCCTCTGCCCCGAACACGAGCGTCGAGGCGACCTACCGCCTGTCGGACGCCCTGGCCGCCGCAGATTCCGTCGGCTCGAGCTTTGGCCGCGTGCTGAACGGGCACGGCGGGAGAACCGATGGGCTGAATGTCGAGGGCCTCGCCGTCATTGACGGGATGCTTTATGCCGGCGCGCGCGCGCCCTCCGTTGACGGCGACGCCTTTGTCATTGGCGCAAAAATCGCCGATCTGTTTGCGCCGGGCGCGAATCGCATTCCGTTGCAGATCTTCGATATTTCATTGGCTTTGGGGAAAAATACAGGGATCAGGGATCTTGCCGCGCTGCCCGGCGGCAAGCTGCTGATCCTCGCCGGGCCGACGCAGGACGATCCCGCGACGCCCTACAGCCTTTTCCTGGCGTCCCAGCTGCTGACCGGCCGCGCCACGGCGACGCCGGTCGCCCGGCTGGAGGACGTCCTCACAACGGATAAAGACGGTCGACCGATGCGGGCCAAAGCCGAGGCCGTGCTGCCGATTGCGTTGTCCGAAGGCGAACTTCGCACGATCGTCTTGTTCGACGGGCCGGCAAACGGCGCGCCGGCGGAATATCGCGCGCCAATTCCGCAGGATTAGGGAATGGTCCGATACGATTTCGATCGGTCCGCTTGGCTATGCCACAATAGATACAGGCGATGGGCGCTTGTTGAGCCTTGAAGGCGATCAAGAACGAACTGCGAAGACACCGTTCGGGCCGGAGGGGCCGCGCCAACATCCGCAATAAATTCGCCGAGGCGGCGCAATGAAAGCAGCTGTTGTCCTGGCGCGCAGGCCTTGCGCAGGACTTCGAGCGGGCGCAAAATTGTATTTTTGTTCGGGAGGGCGCGATGTTCAAGGCGTCTGTGTTTTTGGCTGCGGTGTGCATGCTGGCCTCAGCATCGGCGCTTTGCGCCGAAGCTGATGGACAGATCGTAAGCGGCAAAGAAATTAACGTTGACGGCAAATTCGTCAAGGGCGGAGACGGCGAGAAGCCCTCGCACGATCTCAGCGGGATCGCCTGCCGCCGCGAGAACGACAGTCGGCGCCGTTGCGTCGTGATCGACGACCAGGGCCTTTTCGCGCAGACGGCTATCCTCGAAGATCATGAGCTCAAGCCAAAAGACCCCGTCGAACTGATCTTCAAAACGAAAGAAGTTTACGGTGTCGCCCCTAAAGCCGGATGCCCGGATGTCGGCTTCAAGGATCTCGACGGTGAGGGCGTCGCCTATGACGGCGATTATTTCTATGTCGTCGGCTCGCACGGCTGTTCGCGTAAGAACAACGAGTTCTCCCGGTCGGCCTTCATCACGACGCGCTTCCGGCTTGATGCATCAGGCAAAGCTGTCGAGCCCGCCGAGGCGACCTATCGGTTGTCCGACGCGCTCAAGAAGGCGGATAACGTCCGCAATTTTTTCGGTAAAAACCTGAAAGACGAAAACGGACTAAACATTGAAGGCGTCGCCGTCGTCAACGGAATGCTCTATGCCGGGGCGCGGGCTCCTTCCCTCGGCGGCAAGGCCTTCATCGTTGCGGCCAAGGTCAGCGACCTTTTCGCGCCGGGGCCTTTGGAGGGCTCTTTCGATGTGCGGGAGATTACCCTGGATCTTGGCGAAGGCGTGGGGATCAGGGATCTCGCGCTCCTTTTGGACGGGCGCCTTCTTGTTCTCGCGGGGCCGGCCCAGGACCAGGACACGCTGTTCAGCCTCTATGCGGTAACGCTTCCCGAGGCGTCTGGGCCGGCGAAAAAAAAGTCCATCGCGTCGCTCGAGGATTTACCCTTCGCGAAGGACGGAGACGGAGATATGAAAAGGCCCAAGGCCGAGGCCGTGCTGCCGCTTGATGAGTCCGGCGGCAAGCTGCGTGCGCTGGTCCTGTTCGACGTGCCGAAGAACGGGAGCCCGCGCGAATATCGCGCGACCCTCCCGCCTCCATAAAACCCGCGCGCCGGCGGCCCCCTTACCTGCCGTCGCGCTTGGCCTGCATGTTCTTCGTGTGCTGGCTGACCGCGCCGAGCTTGGCGCGATTGCGCTGCTTCGTCGCCTTGCTGTCGGAGGGGCGCATGCCCTCTCCGGCGGTCCGGGTGGCCGGCCGGCGCGCGGACTCGGCTTCGCGCCTGCTGCGCAAGGCGAGAGCGCGCTGCGCGCTGTCTTTCATGGCTTCCCGCGCGGCTTTGCCCTCGCGCCGCGTGGTCTCGCCATTGATCCGCTTCATGGCGGCGGCGAGCAAATCGCGCTTGCCGCGCGATCCGGTGTCATCGGCGGCCGGGCGCGCGCCTTTCGCCGCCGCCTTGCCGCGCATCTCGCGCCGCTGCCGCGCGGCGATATCGCGGGCGCGGTCGCGCCTTTCGCGCACGAGCGTCCTCAATTTGGCGAGTTCTTCGTCGCTCAAGGCGCCGAGCGCGGGATGATGCGTTGATGCGACTAGAGCGACCTCGTCAACGCTCAATACTTGTCGCTCGTAGCGAATTCCGCGTCCCAAGATTTTCTCCAGCAATTCTTAAAGGTTGTGGTTGAGTGTATGTTCTCGTTGAAAGCGAATCGGCAGGACGATAGATGCGTGTTTCGCACGGGCAGTTTCGGACAGGCTTGTTCAGCAGTGAGGGGCGCACGGCTTTTATTCATCGCCGTCGCTTCGCCAGCGCGTTGCTCGCCGGCTTCGTCCTTGTCGCGATCGCCGTCGCCGCCCCCGAATCCTCGCCAATCCCGCGCGGCGCCACGTCGATCCATTACGCGCCAGCCGAGAATCTGGAACGTATCGACGTCGCCCTAATCGATCAAGCGCAGCGCGAGATCGACATGGCCGCCTATGTGCTGACCGACTGGCCCGTGATGCAGGCGCTGAGCCGCGCCGCGCGCCGCGGCGTCAAGATCCGCATCTATCTCGATTACGGCCGGATTGGCCAGCGCGATCCGAGCGCGCCCTTCATGGATCTCCTCGACAATCCCGACATCGAGATCGGCCTGAAACGCGCCGGCGCGCCGCTGATGCATCTGAAAAGCTACCAGATCGACGGCGCCATTTTGCGCACCGGAGCGGCGAATTTCTCGGCCTCGGGTCTGAAGAAGCAGGACAATGATCTGATCATCGTTGAAAATCCGGCTGCCGCGGCCGAATTCAAGCGGCGCTTCGAGGAGATTTTTGCCGGAAGCGAGCCGCTGCCGGCCGAAGCGCATGACCGGCGCATGAAGTTTTTCGAAGCCGGGACCGGATAGGCTCAACCTCGCAGCGCTTCTTCCAGCTCGCTGCGAAGCGATCTCATCAGCTCCGCCGCCGGCACGGCGCGGGCGAGCGGCGCGCCTTGACCCGCCCATTGCGCGCCGTAACCGCCGTGATTTTTGGCCTTTGCCGCGGCGTTGAGCGCCTTGCCGGCGTCATAAGCGATCGGATAGTCGGGGCGGGGCGCATCCGCGATCTCTTCGCCGAAGCGGGTAAATTCATTGGCGAGGCAGCGCGCCGGCCGGCCGGAAATGGCCGAGGTCATGATCGTATGCGATGCGCTCGGGCTGAACAGCGCGGCGCGATAGGCCGCGTCGGCATTCGATTCCGGGCATCCGATAAACGCCGTGCCGAGCTGCGCGGCGGCCGCGCCAAGCTTCAATGCGGCCGCGACGCCGGCGCCATCCATGATCCCGCCCGCCGCGATGACCGGCGCATCGAGCCGCCGCGCCAGCAGGCGGGTCAGCGCAAGCGTTCCGAGCCTGTCGTCGGGGGCGGCCGGATCGAACACGCCGCGATGGCCGCCAGCCTCGAAACCCTGTGCGACAATCGCATCCACCCCAGCCGCGACCGCGGTTTCGGCTTCTTTGAGGCTGGTCGCCGTCGCAAACAGCGTCGCGCCGATGGCGCGCAGCGCTTCGATGCGGTCGCCGTCGGGCAATCCGAAATGAAAGCTGACGACCTTTGGCCGCGCTTCCAGCAGCGCCGCCAGCATGGCGTCGTCCGCGACGAAGCTCGTGTATGGCTCCTGCAGCTCCTGCAGCGGCTCGGCGCCGAACGCTTCGAAGCGTGGGGCGAGACGGCGCAGCCACGCCGTCTCCCGCTCACGGTCCCGCCGCGCCGGAGCGTGACAGAACAGATTGACGTTGAAGGGCCGGTTGGTCGCCGCGCGAGTCGCCGCAAGCATGGCGCGCGCGCTGGCGGCGTCGCTCGCGCCAAGCCCAATGGAGCCGAGACCGCCGGCATTGGAGACGGCTGCGGCCAGTTGCGGCGTCGAGGTCCCCGCCATCGGCGCCTGAATGATGGGAAGATCGATCTGAAGATTCTGCAAGAATGAATTCAACGCTTCGCTCCGGCGCGGATGGGCTTGCCGCCCTCAGCTTTTGAACGCGGCGATCCCGCCATGGGCCGCCGACCATTTGGCCGGCTCGTTCAAAAAGGCCTCGACTTCGTCCAGCGTCGCTTTCTCAAAATATCGCTCCGCCCGCGCAACCTCCAGAATGTCGCGCCAGGTGACAAGATGATGAAGCGTGACGCCAAGGTCGGCCATGACTTTGGCTGCTTCCGGAAAGATGCCGTAGAAGAAAAACACGAAGACATGGTCGCATTTTTGGCCCGCCTCGCGCAGCGCCTCGCAGAAGCTGACCTTGCTGCGGCCGTCGCTGGCGAGATCCTCGACCAGCAGCGTCCGGGCGCCGTCTTGCAGCACGCCCTCGATGCGGGCGTTGCGGCCAAAGCCCTTCGGCTTCTTGCGGACATATTGCATCGGCAGCATCAGCCGCTCGGACAGCCACGCCGCGTAGGGAATGCCGGCCGTCTCGCCGCCGGCGACGATATCCAGCTGCTCATAGCCGATTTCGCGCTCGATCGTCGTCACGGCGAAGTCCAGCAGCCGGCCGCGTAGCCGCGGGAAGGAGATCAGCTTGCGCATGTCGGTATAGACGGGGCTCGCCCAGCCGGAGGTGAAGATGAAGGGCTTTTGCGGATTGAAAAGGATCGCCTCCACCTCGATCAGCATCTTTGCGGTTTCCCGGGCGATGGTCTGTTTTTCGAGGGAGGGCTGGGTCACGGCGTTCCTGTCCTTCAGCGGCTTCGGGCGGAGCCTGTCGTAATTTATTCGCTCCGATTGGCAAGGGCGCAGCTTGTAAAAAAGCCCGGAGCATTTGGAGCAATTCCAAATATCGCGTGATGAAACAAAGAGATGCGTTACATCATGATACAAAAGTTGCGCTGATTTCGCTTGAATTTATGCGTTGAATCAAATCGAAAGGCGCGTAATTGGTCGACAAAGCCGCGCCGCCCGGACCGTGCGACGGGCGGAGCGCCGGATAGACCCGCGCTGATTTAAGGATGAAGAATGATATTCCGCACCGGAAAGGACGCTCGACTTGACTGACGCGAACGGCGCTCTGCCCATCCCGCTCTCCGTTCTGGCCTTCCTGGTCCAAATGGTCGTCTACCACGGCGTCGGCCTGTGGTTCGAATGGTGCGACCGCACCGGACACATGAGCGCCTATAAGATGCGTTCGGTCGAACGCATGAGCTATTTCGAGCTTTTGCCGCGCGTGCTGATCAATCAGTTTTTCATCCTGCTTCCCTCAATGGCGGCGCTCGAATTTTTGGGCCTCGCCTTCGTCGGCGCGGCGCATCTCAATCCGCTGCATTTCATCGCGGCCATGGTCGCGATGGGCGTCGGGCACGATGTCGTGCAATATATCTCGCACCGTTTCCTGCTGCATCGGCCGGGCTGGATCCGCAAACTCGGGCATAGCGTGCATCATTCGACCGGAGCGAGCCGGGCGATCAGCGCCTGCTATATGGGCCACGTCGATTTCTTCCTCGAGATCGTGCTGCCCTATCTTATTCCCTTGATGCTGGTGTTCGCCGGCGCCGATGTGTTCTTCCATCTGCTCGTCGCCAGTCTCGGCGCGATCGGCGGGCTTTACGAACATTCCGGCTATGATTTCTCGGTGAAGCTGCCGCGCGGCCTGGGCGGGCTGAAGGGCCGCTTCTATGGCGCGCTCGCCGGGCTTTCGACCAGCAAGGCACATGCGGAGCATCATCGCCGCAGCAATGTCAGCTTCAGCGACGGCTTTGGCAGCCCCGGCATCTGCGACACGGTGTTCGGCACGCGCTGGGACCTCGTCGGCGACCGCGGCCGGCCAAGGCCGCAAGCCGGCGAACCGCAAAAAGAAGCGGCTCACCATTAGGCGCAAGCAGCTTAGGCTGGCCTGGGCGGCTGCTGCGCGAGGACGCTGCGGCTAAGGGTGAAGCGCGCCAGCTTGCGCGCTTCGCTGAACCACAGCACCACGCTCGCGAGGCCGATGCAGACCAGCCATTGATCGAGCGTCAGCGGCGCGGTTCCCATCGCCAGGTTGAGGAAGGGGACGTGGACGACCGCGACCTGCAGAGCAGCCGACAAGACGATTGCGCCCCAGAGCCAGCGATTGACGAAGAGATGCGCAAAGGCGCTTGAGGCCTCGGAGCGCGACGCGAAACAGTTGAATAATTGCGCGAGCACGAGCGTCGTGAAGCCCGCCGTGCGCGCATTGGCGAGGTCGCGCGAGCCCTCGATCAAGCCGCCCGGCAAATAGATATCGATCGTCAAAAGCGTCACGATCGCCACTGCGGCGCCGGTCAAGAGAATTTCCGCCCACATGGAGGCGTCGATGATCCGCTCGCGCGGCCGCCGCGGCTTGCGGGCCATGACGTCGTCCGTCGCAGGGTCGACGCCGAGGGCGAGCGCGGGGCCGGAGTCGGTGAGCAAATTGATCCACAGCAATTGCGTGGCGAGCAAAGGAAGCGCCAATCCGCCATAGCCGGCGGCGCCCTGGAGCCCGATGAGCGCCGCCCCGACGACGCCAAAAAAGACCGTCAGCACTTCGCCCATGTTGGACGAGAGCAGATAACGCAGACATTTGCGGATATTGTCGTAGATGGCGCGGCCCTCGGTCACGGCCGCGACGATGGTGGCGAAATTGTCGTCGGCGAGCACCATCTTGGCCGCTTCCTTGGTCGCCTCGGTTCCATTGACGCCCATGGCGACGCCGATATCGGCGGCCTTCAGCGCCGGCGCGTCGTTGACGCCGTCCCCCGTCATGGCGACGACATCTCCGTTCGCCTGCAGAGCGGCGACGATGCGGAGCTTGTGGACCGGCGCGACGCGCGCATAGACCGATGTTTCGCGGGCGGCTTTGGCGAAATCCTCATCGTCAAAGGCGTCCAGCTCGGGGCCGGTCAGCACCGGCGACCCGGCGCTCACAATGCCGAGATCCGCGGCGATGCGCGCAGCCGTGCGTGGATGGTCGCCCGTGATCATGATCACGCGCACGCCGGCTCGATGCGCCTCGTGGATCGCGCTGGCCGCCTCCGCGCGCGGCGGATCGATCATGCCGACGGCGCCGCCGTAGATGAGATCGCTCTCCAGCTCTTCGAGGGCTTGCGGCAGCTCGCCGGGGTCGAGCGGACGATAGGCGACGGCGAGCGGGCGCAGCGCCGCATCGGACAGGCCGTCGACGTCGGCGAGAAGCCGCGCTTTCCAGGCGCCGTCGAGCGCCACGACCTCCGCGCCGACGCGCAGCCGCGTGCATCGCTCCAGCAGCACGTCCGGCGCGCCCTTGGCGATGATGACGCGTTCGTCGGCGTGTTCGCGGTCGATTTCGATCGTCGACATCATTTTGCGCTCGGACGTAAATGGGATCAGCGCGACCCTCGCGAAGCGCCCGCGGCGCCAATCCGTCAGGCCGAGCTTGCGCTCCGCCACGAGGAACGCGGCTTCGGTCGGCTCGCCCTCGATCTCCCACGCCCCATCGTCGGATTGGCGCAGATCGGCGTCGCCTGCGAGACTGCCGCCGCTGAGCACGACGATTTGCTCCTGTCGCGCCATGGCTGCGCGCGTTTCGTCCCCCTGTTCCAGCCGTCCGATCGGCGCGTAGCCGACGCCCGTGATGCGGGCCGAGCCGGAAGCGGTTATCACGCGCTCGATGGTCATTTCCGAGCGCGTCAGGGTGCCGGTCTTGTCCGAAGCGATGACCGAAGCGGAGCCGAGCGTCTCCACGGAGGACAGCTCCTTGACGATGGCGTTGCGCTTCGCCATCCGCTGCACCCCGAGAGCGAGCACGACGGTCAGCGTCGCCGGCAGCCCTTCCGGAACGGCGGCGACCGCGAGGGATACGGCGAGCAGCAGGATCGTGATGACGTCATGCGCGCTGTGGATCTCGGATGAGACGAGAACCGTTCCGGCCACCACGACGCAAATAACGATGACGGCCAGCCCCAGCATGCGGCCGAGATGGCTGATTTCGCGCTCCAGCGGCGTCGGCTTCGGCGCCGTCGCCTTGAGCAATTCGGCGATCGCGCCGATCTGGCTGTCCGTCCCGGTGGCGGTGACGACGGCGCGTCCGCCGCCCCGGACAACCGTCGTTCCCTTGAAGACCATATCGCGCCGGTCGCCGATCGCCGCCGGCTGGCGCAGCGTCGCGGCGTCTTTCAACACCGCTTCGCTTTCTCCCGTCAGCGAGGCTTCCTGGACGCGCAGCGACGCCGCGCTGATGAGGCGCGCGTCCGCCCCGACCGCGTCCCCCTCGCTCAGCAAGAGCAGATCGCCACGCACAAGTTCGGCGCTTGGCGTGCGCAGCGGATGGCCATCGCGCATGACCGCCGAGGTGACGGCCGTCATCCGAGCCAGAGCGGCCACCGCGTTTTCGGCCTTCGCCGCCTGCAGATAACCGAGAAGCCCGTTGAGCGACACCACAATCAAAATGACGACAGCGTCCACCGGCCAGCCGGCTCTTCCCTCGATCACCCAGGCGACGAGCGCGACGACGATAGCGCCCATCAGGAGATAGATGAGCGGATCATCGAATTGCGCGAGGATTCGGCGCCAGACGGGCGGTCGCGGCGCCGCACGAAGTTCGTTCGGGCCGTCTTCCGCGAGACGGCGCGCGGCCTCCTTCGCGGTCAGCCCGCGTTCGAGGTCGGCGCCAACGCCTCTCGCTACGTCCTCGGCGTCAAGGACGGAGGGGTCGGCGAGCGCGTCGGCTCTCTCCATGATTCCCCGATCTTGTGATTTCGACGGCGCTATGGCTGGGGCGGCCGGGCGAATGCCGGGCAGGGCAGGGTCAGGCCGGAGCCTTCTCGACGGTCTGGATCACCTCAAATCCTTCGAACTCGGGATGGCCGAGGGTTTTCGGCTTTTGATCGCCGGCGTTCCGATGCGCAGCCCGGAACTGTTCGGATTTGGTCCAGGCGGTGAAATCATCCTGGCTGTCGAACAGTGTGTGCGAAGAATAGAGGATGTGATCCTCCCGCTCCGGCCCCCGCAGCAAATGGAATTCGATAAAGCCCGGAACCGTGTTCAACTGCGAGTCGCGATTGCGCCAGACGTCCTCGAAGGCTTGCGTCTGGTCCTTCAGGACTTTGAATCGATTCATGGCGATGAACATGGCTGGCGGTCTCCTGCGTCGATTGGTCGAGGTTCCGCATAGCTCATTTTGCCTGGAAGCGCACGCCCGGGAGAGCGCTCAGGGGGGCGCGGCGAAACGCTGCCTTCTTGGCGCGGGCCAATGTGAACCGTTTGCGCTATAATTCGTTTTCCATGAGACGCGGGAAACCCGGGCGTCAGGCGGGACGGCAAAGATCCGATGCCAGAGCATGTCAAATTCCTGCTCCGCCATGCGCTGATCGGCATTGCGATCGGCCTTTGCGCTGTGATCGCCATCGTCACGCTGGACGTCGCCCATATTGGCACCTTGATCGGACGATCGAGCCAGAAATGGCTCTGGCTCACGCTGCTGGCCGCCTCGTTCAGCTTCAGTTTCGGCGGCCTGCAAATGGCCTTCGCCATCATGCTGATCCCAAACGACGAAGAGTAGACGGAGGCGCCGCTCTCCGATCAGCGGCTCTCCGCCGCCGCCGAGGACTGTTTGGCGATGGCGTCGGCGATCTTGTCGACGCTATTGCGCAGCATCCTGGCGTAGGTCGGCGCGGGACCGTCGGGCGGCGAAAGCGATTCAACATAGAGCACGCCGCCCGGCTCTGCGCCCGTCGCCTCGGCGATCTGCTTGACCAGCCGCGGGTCGTTCGAGTTCTCGATGAAATAGATTTTCACCTTTTCGCGTCTGATCTGGTCGATCAATTTGGCGACGCCGGCGGCCGAGGCTTCCGTTTCCGTCGAAAGGCCGAGCGGTGACAGGAAGGTCACGCCATATTCCTTGCCGAAATAGCCAAAAGCGTCATGGCTGGTCAGCACCTTTCGGAGATCCTTCGGCGTCGCGTCGAATTTCGCGTGGGCGTAGGCGTTAAGGTCTTGAAGCTCCTGCACATATTTCGCGGCGTTGGCCTTGAAGTCGGCGGCGTCCTGCGGGTCCGCGGCGGCGAGCGCCTTTTCAATATTGCCAGTCCAGACGATCACATTCAGCGGAGTGTTCCAGACATGCGGATCGGTGACGGTCTTGCCGTCCTCCTCCATCTTCTGCGTCTTCACGCCATTTGAGGCGACGACGGGCTTGCCGTTATAGCCCGCCGCTTTGGCGAGCCGCTGAAACCAGCTTTCAAGACCCTCGCCACTGACGAAGGTGACATCGGCGCTCTTGATGGCCTTCGCGTCATTCGGCGAGGGCTCGAATTCATGCGGGTCGCCATTCGCCGGCACCAGGCTTTTGACGCGCACATGATCGCCGCCGACCTGTTGCACGACGTCGGCGAGGACGGTGAAGCTCGCGACGACGTCAAGCGTCCTGGCGGAAGCGGCGGAGGCTGCGGCGCCGAGGGCGGCGGAGGCGAGCAGCCGGGCGATCAGATTTGCGTAGCGCATGGAAGGCTCCTTGGCGAAATTCAGCCCGCAAGATGCGGACGCGGGAACAGCCGCCGCAAAGCGCCGGAAGGGCTGAGCAGCAGCGAGGCGGCGTAGAGCAGGCTGGCGGTGAGGATGATCGTCGGCCCCGAGGCGAAGCCGAAATGGAAGGAGACGATCAATCCGGCAAGCCCGGAAAAAGCGGCGGAGGCGGCGGCGATCGCCGCCATGCCGGGAAGCGAGCGCGCCCAGAGGCCGGCGACGGCGGCCGGCAGCATCATCATGCCGACCGCCATCAGCGTGCCGAGCGCCTGAAATCCCGCGACCAGATTGAGCACGACGAGAAACAGAAACAGAAAATGATAGGCCGACCCGCGCCCACCGACCGCGCGCAAAAAGCCAGGATCGAAACATTCCGCGACAAGCGGGCGGTAGACGAGGGCAAGCGTCGCCAGAGTGAAAGAGGCGATTCCCCCGACCAGAAACAGCGCCTGCGAATCGATCGCCAGAATGGTCCCGAACAGCACATGCAAAAGATCGATGTTCGAGCCGCGCAGCGAGACGATCAGCACGCCGAGCGCGAGTGAAGTCAGATAGAAACTGGCGAAGCTGGCGTCTTCCTTCAGCGCCGTGGTGCGGCTGACGAGGCCGGAGAGGAGCGCAACGCTGAGGCCGGCGATCAGCCCGCCGAGCCCCATGGCGGGCAACGACAGGCCGCCGGCGATAAGAAAGCCGATGGCGGCCCCTGGCAGAACGGCATGGCTCATGGCGTCGCCGACGAGGCTCATGCGCCGCAGCATGAGGAGCACGCCGACGGGACCGGAGCCAAGCCCGAGCGCGATCGAGGCGACGAGGGCGCGGCGCATGAAACCATAGTCGACGAAGGGCTCGACGATCAGCGCATAGAGGGTCAATGGCCGGCTCCGTTCGCCGGCGCGCAGGGAGGAGCGTCTTCGTCGATGCGTTCGAGCATGGCCTCGGCCCGCTTCAGATTGCCGGGCGAGAGCGCGGCCTCCGTCGGTCCCCAGCCGATTTTTTCGCGCGCAAGCAGCAGCGTTTGCGGAAAATAGGCGCGCACCTGATCGAAATCATGCAGCACGGCGATCACCGTGCGCCCGTCGCCATGCCAGCGCCGGACGATCTCGAGAAGATCGCGAGTGGTGCGCGCGTCGATGGCGGCGAAGGGTTCGTCGAGCACAAGCACGCGGGCGTCCTGCAAAAGCAGCCGCGCGAACAGGACGCGCTGGAACTGGCCCGCCGACAGCGAGCCGATCGGACGGCGCTCGAAGCCGGACAGGCCGACCGCCGACAGCGCCTCGCGCGCCTTTGTGGCGACCCCGGCCGGCACGGCGCCGAACGCGCCGATTTCCTTCCAAGCGCCAAGCAGAACCGCCTCTGCGACGGAGAGCGGAAAATGGCGGTCGATCTCGGCCGCCTGCGGCAGATAGCCGAAATCGCTGATCGCCAAGCCGCCACGATCGATGCGGCCTGCGGCGAGCGGCATCTCGCCCATCAGCGCCTTGAGCAGCGTCGATTTTCCGGCGCCGTTGGGACCCGCGACCGCCGTAAGGCTGCCCGGCGCGAAGGCGCCCGACACGTGATGCACGGCAGGATGACGATCATAGGCGATGGTCACATTTTCGAAGCGGATCGCAGCCGTGCTCATGGCAGGGAGACCGCCCAGAAAATGGCGATCCAGAGGAGGGCGATGACGGCGCCTGCAGCGAGAAGACGCTGCGCGGCTCCGCGGGCCATCAGCGCGGATGAAAAAGGGTCTTGCAGGCGGCGCGTTTTGAACATTTGCAGACAGTTGAACCTCTGGCGGCCTCGGGGAGGGGCACGCAAATGATATAACATAACATCATGGTCCGCCGTCAACCGCGCATTTTTCGCGTTCTTGGCCTCCGACGAAATGGCGGTCAGACGCCCTGCATCAACGCGCCGACATGGGCGGCCGTCGAACGCGCCAGCGCGTCAAGCGCATATCCGCCTTCGAGGAAGGAGACGATCCGGCCGCCGCAATGTTTTTGCGCCGCCTCGACCAGCTTCAGCGTGATCCAGGAGAAGTCCGCCTCGCTAAGGCGCAAATCGGCGAGGGGATCGTTGAAATGCGCGTCGAAGCCGGCCGAGATCAGGATCAGATCCGGCCGGAAAGTGTCGAGCGCGGGAAGAATGCGCGTCGTCATCGCTTCCGCGAAAACGGGTCCGCCGTCGCCGGCCCGCAGCGGCGCGTTGAAGATGTTGCCCGCGCCGGTATCCGTGAGGGCGCCGGTATAAGGAAACAGCGGCGCCTGATGCGTCGAGGCGAACAGGACGTCTTTGTGGTCCCAGAAAATCTGCTGCGTGCCATTGCCGTGATGCACGTCGAAATCAATGATCGCGACGCGCTCTGCTCCATGCCGCGTCTGCGCATAAAGCGCGGCGATCGCGATATTATTGAACAGGCAAAAGCCCATGATCCGGTTGCGTTCGGCGTGGTGGCCGGGCGGGCGCACCTCGCAGAACGCGTTGGCGACGCGCGATTGCGGGTCCATGACGCGATCGACCGCGAGGAGCCCGGCGCCGACTGCGCGATAGGCCGCCTCGAACGAGCCCGCGGAGATCGCCGTATCGCCGTCGAAGGAATAGGGCAAATTCTCGGCGTCGGTCGCGGCTGCCTTGAAACGGGCGAGATGGGAGGCGCTATGGGCGCGCAGGATTGCGGTCTCAATGTCGTCGCGCAGCGGCGCGTCCTCGCGCCGGAGCGTGGAAAACACCGGATCCTTCAGCGCGGCGTCGATCGCCCGGAGCCGCGCCGGCCGCTCGGGATGGCCGGGTCCGGGATCGTGATCGAAAAAGCCGGGGTGGGTCACGAGCAGCGTTTGCAACGCGCCGCCTGCGGCGGCGGCCGAACCCGACAAAAGCTCGGTCTGCGTCATCGCGCTGGCGAGGCAAAGTTTCAGGAATGAGCGCCTTTCGATCATGACGGCGACGAGGGCTAGGCGCGATTTGAAAGCAAGATTCGGAGCGCCATCGGCCCCCGAGACGTCCTATTCTAGCAATCGAGGTCGGCGCTTGTCACGCTCCGTGAAACCGGCAAACTCGGCAGAGAAATCGAAGATGAGCCTATTTTTTATGAACGCGCCCGAAACGCCTTTGCAAGATAGCGGCGATCCAATCGAGGCGCGCTTCGAAGCCATCGCCCGCCGCGATGCGGACGCCGGCTTCGTCTATGCCGTCCGCACCACGGGCGTCTACTGCCGGCCGGACTGCGCCGCCCGGCCGGCGCGGCGCGAAAATGTGTCGTTCTTTGCAACTGGCGCCGAGGCCGAGCGCGCGGGATTTCGCGCCTGCAAGCGGTGCCGGCCCGATCAGCCGGGCCAAGCCGAGCGCGACGCGATCCTCATCGCCCGCGCCTGCCGGACGATCGACGAGGCCGAGACGGCGCCCGCTCTCAAAAGTTTGGCCGTGGCGGCGGGCCTCAGCCCCTCTTATTTTCATCGCCTGTTCAAGGCGGCGACCGGCGTCACGCCGCGCGCCTATGCGAGCGCGAAAAGAGCCGAGCGGCTCGCGGCAGGCCTTGGCGCGGCGGTGCGGATCACCGATGCGATCTATGACGCCGGGTTCAATTCCGCGAGCCGCTTTTATGAATCCTCCAATGCGAGGCTGGGAATGACGCCAAAAGACTATCGCGACGGTGGGGCAGGGGTCGAAATGCGCTTCGCCATCGGCGAATGCTCGCTCGGTTTCGTCCTTGTCGCCGCCACCGACAAGGGCGTCTGCGCCATTTTGATCGGAGACGATCGCGATGCGCTGACCCTCAATCTACATGACCGGTTCCGCAGGGCGCGCCTCATTGGCGCCGATGCGGATTTTGGCGCGCGTCTCGCGCAGATCATCGCTCTTGTTGAGACGCCGCAGCGGAATTTCGACCTGCCGCTCGACATCATTGGCACGGCGTTTCAGCAGCAGGTCTGGCAGGCGCTGCGCGCGATCCCGCTTGGCGCGACGGCAAGCTATGCCGATGTGGCGAAAGCGATCGGCCGACCGCAGTCGGCGCGCGCCGTCGCTGGCGCCTGCGCCGCCAATCCGATCGCGGTCGCCATTCCCTGCCATCGCGTGGTGCATTCGGACGGGTCGATGTCGGGCTACCGCTGGGGCGTCGACCGCAAACGCGCACTGCTCGATCGCGAGAAGAAAAAGCCGTGACCGCAAGGCCAGGACGGCTCGCGCCCAGACGAACACGCGATGATGGGCGTCATATCTGATAGGGCCGGGCGAGGCGCGCGCTATTTCGGCCCTTTTCCGTCAACGTAATAATAGGGCTGCGAGTAGCAACTCTTCCAGGTCCGTACGATGCGCTTGCCATAGGCCTCTTCTTCAAAAGCGTAGCTGGGCCCCTCGTCGAACACGTCGAGGCCCGCGTGTTTGCGGTTCCAATGGATCAGCTCGTGCAGGACGGTCGCTTCGAGGACGAGATCGCGTTCCGGATCATTGCCCGGATTGCCGACGAGATCGCCAGCGATCAAGATCTTGTCTACGCCCTCGAAGGGCACGGTAAGGCCATACCAGTTGATCTGCAGCTTGCGCTGATAAAGATTGTCGCCGATCTTTTCTTCGCCCATGTCTTCGCAGACGGCCCGATCATTGTCGACCTTGATGTAGGGCGGATCGCCCCAGCTCAATCCATCCGATCCGGCGCTGCGTTTCGCATAGGCGCTGTAGACCTTCGGCTTGTTCTTCTTCAAATTAGAGAGATCATAAAACAGCCAGTAATAGAGATCTGGATATTTCTTTTTCTGGTCCGATTCCATCAACATGCGCCCGCTCCTTTCCGCCGCGGCGATCCATTCGGCCGGAGTTGTCGAAAGCCGTTTTAAACAAGGTAGCAGCCCGAGCCGGAAGCCGACGTGCGGGATCGCGCATGGTGCGACGGGCAATGTTGCAGGCGTCATAAGGTTAAGCCGGCAAGCTCTTGCGTCGCATTTCGCGCGGAGCGATACTTTGTTTGCCGCAAGCCGGGCCGAGGACGCTTCATTCGATTGCTAATCGGCGGCGAGGGCAGACATCAAGCGGAGATTTTATGCGTCCAGACGCTCTTAAGCCCCAGGCGGAAAACTTTGGCGTTGCAGGCGCCGCCGTTTGGATCGGCCTTGCCGCCGCCTTTAGCGCTCTGTTCAGCTTCTCCTTCGCTTGCGCGGCTCCATTCGCGGGTTTCGCCGCCTTCGCTGCATTGATAGCGCCTCGCCGTTTCGCGATGATCCTTGTCGGCGCGGCCTGGCTCGCAAACCAGTTCGTCGGCTTTCTGCTGCTCGGCTATCCGGCGACTGCCGGCAGTTTTGCGTGGGGCGCGGCGCTGGGGCTCGCCGCGCTGACCGCGGCTCTCGCCGCTTCGATTGTAATCCGGCAAACTGGCGTCCGGCCGGTCGCGACGGGGCTTGCTTTTCTCGCCGCCTTTGCGTCCTTCGAGATCGTGCTGTTTGCCGCGTCGGCTGTGCTGGCATCCGGCCCTGACGCCTTCGCGCCAGCCGTCGTCGCGCGCATTTTCGCGATCAATGCTGCGTCTTTCGCGGCTCTGTTGGCGGCGCGCCAGCTTGGGCGCGGAATTGGCCGATATGCCCCGCCGTTCCTCGCGTCACGGGGCCGCCAGCCAGCAGGGTAGTCTTCGCGACGATCTTAATGTATTATTGCGATGCGGACGTATATTGCTTAATTTTCTTTAGATATAGTATAAAACCGTTTGAAACGAAGACAATAATTTCTAGCGACAAGATTCATTCTTTATGTATTGGAGGGAGCCATGCCACAGCCCGAGGACCGGCCTGAATTTCAACTGGGCCTTACCATGTCCGGCGCGATCTCCGCCGGCGCCTATACCGCCGGCGTGTTCGATTTTTTGATCGAGGCGCTCGACCAATGGGAGCTCGCGCGCGAGGGCAAAATTCCCGGCGTCGATCCGGCGAAGATCCCCAATCATTTCGTTGGCCTCAAGGTGATCTCGGGCGCGTCGGCCGGCGCCATAACCGCCGCCGTGGGCGCCGTCGCCCTGGCGGACAAGAATCAACACCCAGTCTATTTCGATCCGGAAACGAAGCTGCGGACGAAATATTATTTGCCAAAGCTCTACGAGACCTGGGTGGTCAAGCCCACTCTTGACGCAGGAGATCCGAATTTGCCGGATTTCCTGACCAGTACGGACATCGACGGAACGCCATTCACCGACGATGATGATTATTCCGCAACGTCCGGAATCGCCAAGGCGTCGCAATGGCCGGCAAGCGCCGTCTCCTTGCTGAATGCGCGGCTGCTCGACGGGATCGCCAAATCCGCCCTCGACGTCGACGCCGTGCGTTCGCCGCGCGCCTTCGTTTCGGCTAGGCTTCATATTTATCTGACGCTGACCAATCTGCGCGGCGTGCCCTATCAAGTGCTGTTCGAGGGCGGCGACTATCAAATGCTCTCGCATGGGGATCGCGTGCATTACACGGTAGCCGGGCTTGGCGGGTGGCAGACTTCGAGCCGCTTCTCGGACGGCGACCTTGGCCGCGACATTGACGCCCTATCCTTGGCGGACGGCCGTCCCAATCAGCAATGGAAGGATTTCACCATCTGCGCGCTCGCTTCCGCCGCCTTTCCGGTCGGACTCGCGCCGCGGCAGATTTACGCCCTCTCCAAGGAATATGACGGCGCCGACGCCGGCGCCTTTCGGCGCTTTCCGGATGACGCCCTCGCCGAGTGCCGGCAAATCGAGCCGGCCTGGTCGGCGGGCTTTATCGATTTTCCATTCATGACGGCGGACGGCGGCACGATCGACAATGATCCTTTCGAATATGCCAGATTCGCCTTGAAGCCCGATGATCTTTCGGCGCGCATCGACTTCTGTCTCAAAACGGTCGACCGCGCGGTGATCATGATTTCGCCTTTCCCGCCCAACAAGCCGCCGCTGGCCGCCGGGAAGCCGACAGCCGATGTTTTCAGCATCGCCGCGGCGCTGGTTCCGTCCCTCGTCGACCAGGCGCGCTTCAAGCCGAGCGAACTCGCGCTCGCCGCCAACCCCGATCATGGCAGCCGCTATCTGATCGCGCCGCGCCGCGTGGAGGCCGACGATACCGTCGACCGCTATCCGATCGCCAGCGGACTTCTGGGCGGCTTTGGCGGCTTCGTCGCCTTGTCTTTCCGCGATCATGATTTCCAGCTCGGGCGCCGCAACTGCCAGCAATTCCTCAAAGGAACTTTCGCCGCGCCGGCGGCCAATAAGCGCATCGCCTGCTGGCCGGAGGGCGTGAAGGAAAATTTCGCGGCGGGCCGGACGAAGGAGGAAAAGGCCGACCAGAAGGAGTTGAATTATTGCCTGCTGCCACTGTTTGGCACAGCCGCAAAGGTCGTCGAATTGCCGCGCTGGCCGAGCATGTCGCGGCGCGACTTCGACGCGCTGCAAAAGCGGATCGCCGGGCGGTTCGGCGCCATCGCGCCCGTTCTCCTTCAGAACAATGTCAAAGGCGTCCTTGGATGGCTGCTCTCGCTCGCGCTGCTTCCGGGCGTCGGCGGCATCCGCAACCGGGCGCTCGACTTTATCGAGGCCACAATCCTTACCGATCTTGTGCGGCGCAACCAGATCGAGGGCGTTGGCGATCTGTCCGATGTCCCTTACTTCGCGCCCGACGATCTGCGCGAGATCCTGGCGCGATTGATCAATTGGGAGCGCAAGCCGCGCAGCGCGCAGGACATCGCCGAGTCGCTGGCCACGCTTCAAGCAAACGGTCCGGACGAAGGCAAAATTGAGCGGGCGCTCGACGCTTTGAGCGCGAGGGCCGGCAAACCCAATCTCGTCTGGCGCGCGCCCTGGACCGCCGCCGGCGGCAAAAAACTCTACGCCTTCGCCGACTGGAAGCCTGGGGTGGGCGGCAGCGCGAGCCTCTTCGTTCAGTCGGTGTTCCAGAAGCTGCGCCGTCGCGATCCAAACCAGAACCTGCCATAGCGCGGCGTGCCGGCGCAGGCCGCTCGCCGGCCAGGCGCTTTGCGCCGTCTTCCGGATTGACAAACATGCCGGGCGGCCATTTCCTTTGCGCGGAGTTGAACCGTTCGCGCGCCTGGCCCAAAGGTCGCGCAGGACGGCGCGACCGGCGCCGCGACGCGGCCAACAGCCAGGATCAACATGGCGATCGCCTCGGTATCGGAAGCGGACAGCGCCGGACTGCGGCGCATCACCGCCGTCGACAAGAAGCTCATCTTCGCCTCCTGTCTCGGCACGATCTTCGAATGGTATGATTTTTATCTCTATGTTTCGCTGACCGGCATCATAGGCGCCCAGTTCTTCGGCCAGTTCGACGAGGCGACGGCGGATCTTTTCGTATTGATCGCCTTTGCGGCCGGGTTCCTCGTGCGGCCGTTGGGAGGCCTGGTGTTCGGGCGCCTTGGCGATCTCGTCGGCCGCAAATACACTTTTCTGCTGACCATCCTGATCATGGGCTTTTCGACCTTCGTGATCGGGCTCGTGCCCGGCTATGGCGTAATTGGCGCCGCCGCGCCGGTCCTGCTGATTGTGACGCGGCTGTTGCAGGGATTGGCGATCGGCGGCGAATATGGCGGAGCGGCGATTTTCGTCGCCGAACATGCGCCACAGCGGCGGCGGGGCCTGTTCACCTCCTTCATTCAGGCGACCGCGACGCTCGGCCTCATGTCGTCGCTCATCGTGATCCTGCTCACCAAGGCGATCCTCGGCGAGGCGAATTTCATCAACTTCGGCTGGCGGATTCCGTTCCTGCTGTCGGTGGGGCTGCTTGGCGTTTCCTTGTGGATACGCCTGCAGCTCAATGAATCTCCGGCTTTCGCGAAGATCAAGGCCGATGGAACCGCCTCGCGCGCGCCGCTGAAGGACGCCTTCGGCAATTGGGCCAATGGGCGGATCGTGCTGCTCGCGCTGTTCGGCCTCACCATGGGGCAGGGCGTCATCTGGTACACGGGACAGTTCTACGCACTGTCTTTCCTGCGGCAGACGCTGCGGATCGACAATTTTACGGCGAGCGTGCTGCTCGTCTGGGCGATGGCGCTTGCCGCCGGATTCTTCGTTTTTTTCGGGTGGCTCTCGGACAGGATTGGACGCAAGCCGATCATCATGTTTGGCTGCCTCATCGCGGCGGCGACCTACATGCCGATCTTCGATCGCATCACGGCGATCGCCAATCCGGCTCTCAACACCGCCTATCAAAAAGTTTCGGTCAAAGTCATCGCCGACCCCGCCGATTGCGGCAATCTGTTTAACCCGGTCGACACGCGCAAAGCGGCGACCTCCTGCGATATCGCGCGCGACTTGCTGGCGAGCCATTCCGTGAAATATGCGCGCGAGGCCGCGCCTGCGGGGACGCAGGCGCAGATCGTGATCGGATCGGAGGGGATCGACGTTTTTGCCGCGGAGGATGTCGCCGACCCGCAGGCCGCGCGCGTGGAACTCGATCAAAAGCTCGTCGGCGCGCTGGAGCAGGCCGGCTATCCGCGGACCGACGACACAACGCGCGTTCGCATGTCGAACGCCTTCGACGTGTTTCGACCGCAGGTCGCGATGCTCATCGGCCTGTTGTTTCTTTTGGTTTTATATGTCGCAATGGTCTATGGGCCGATCGCGGCCGCGCTGGTCGAATTGTTTCCAACGCGGATCCGCTACACGTCGCTGTCGCTGCCCTATCACATCGGCAACGGCTGGTTCGGCGGCCTGCTGCCCGCCACAGCCTTCGCGATGGTCGCGGAAACGGGCGATCGTCTTTACGGGCTGTGGTATCCGATGGCGATCGCGCTCGCCTGTTTTGCGATCGGAGTCGCCTTCGTGCCGGAGACCAAGGACCGCGACATTACCGCCGGCGACTGACCCGTCGCGGCGCAACGCAAAGCGGCCGCGCGAGCGGCCGTCCGTTTGCCGCAGGCGTGTGACGATCATAGCCTCGGATATTTGATCGATCCAGAATCGGGAACGGGCCGGATTATTCGCAGACGCGGACGCGACGGTAGACATAGCCGTAGCCGTCCCACACCGCTTCCGGTTGGACCCAACAGCGCGGCGGAGGCGGCGGCGGGTAGCCGCCATAAGCAGGAGCATAATAGGCGGGCGGCGGCGGAGCGGAATTTGCGATGGCGCTGCCGGCGATGGCGCCGACGGCGAGGCCGCCAAGCAGGCCCGCCGCGACCGCGCCGGCGTCGTCGGCCTGCGCCGGAACGCTGACCGCCGCAAAGGATGCGGCGAGAACGCCAGACGCCAGACAAAGCCTGATCGTTTTACCCAAATGGTTCGGCATGAATGTCTCCGCCTTGCCGCCGCGGCGGCAGTTTCCCCTAAGGCTTTCCTTATTTCGCCTATTCGCGGCAAGATTAGGTCGAATCAACTAATAATTGGTAAGCTCAGCGCCCCGGGCGTCAGGCGCGCGACGGCTGAACCGAAAGGGCCCTGTTCTCATCTGATCGCGCCAATCGATGTTTCGTGAAAGAGCCAGAGCAGGGAGAAGCTCGGGCTGCAAAGGCCGGCGCCAATTGCCAATGCGCCGCGTCGCTGCTAGAGGATGGCGCAAAAGCGGCCGTTTAGCTTTGGCCTCGACGCTTCGTGTTCGGCTTAGACGAGGACCGAGGCGCCGATTCCTTCGCCCGTTGAGATGACATAATGCGCGAAAAGGGCAACGGGGGATTGAGACAAGGATTGCGCTCAGCATGGGAAGCCGCGAAGATCGCGGCTTAGCTGATCAAGAGTCGATCAAAGCTGCCGCCAAAACGCCGGCTTAGCTCAGTTGGTAGAGCAACTCATTTGTAATGAGAAGGTCGCGGGTTCGACTCCTGCAGCCGGCACCAAGAACTAACTTAAAATCAATTAGTTAGATTCTCCGATCAAGCGGACGACAAGCCTTGACTGGCTCGGGGCACCACCGGGGCACGCCCAAATCCTGGAAAACCACGACCTTCGTCGGCGCGGCGACTGAGTGTTGTAACAGCGAGTGTGATCGCGGCTCTTTTGACGACGCCTTCGGCGTCGCTTTGACCAAGGTCGATCCTCATACGGTGGCGACGGGCCAACGCGCGTCGAAAATTGTCGGCGCCTCCGTAGTGAATGACGCGGACGAAACGGTGGGCAAAGTCGACGATCTCCTCATAACACCGACCGAGAGGGCGCCCTACGCTATATTGTCTGTCGGCGGCATTCTCGGGCTTGGATCGAAATATGTCGTCATCCCCTTTAGCTCGCTGCAGATGCAAGATAAGCGCATCATGCTTCCCTGCGCCACGAAGGATCAGATCAAGGCCGCCTCGAAGGCGTTGCCCGACCTCGATTGCCAGCGCCTCACGGCTGAATACGCCGACAATGGTCAAGGCCCGAAACTTCTCGCCGTTGCTGAGTGAATGAAGTCGAGGCTGCAGGCTTCATTCAGCTGCTTCGGTCGATGTCGCGGTTTGCGATGAACCGCCATTTTGCGTCGACGCGGCCGCTTGCCGCGAAGAGCAAGCCCTTCTTCGCGATAAAGCCGGTAAACCAGGTTCTTGCCGATCGCCCGGCCCTCGCGTTTCAACAAGATGTGGACACGCCGATAGCCACATCGAATGCGGGTGTGAACAATCTCGTGCATGCGTCGGCGGCGGATCTCCAGACGCAGATCCCGAATGCTTGGCTTCCTCTGGGTCGATCGATGCTGGCGCGTCAGAGCGCAGGCCCGTCGCTCGCTGTAGCCGTGACACGCCGTCACGTAAGCGACAACTTTCTTCGTGAGCGCTGGCCTGGAAACTTTTTTGACAGGACATCCTGCAAGGCGGCTTTGTCCAGGCTCACTCCGCGACCAGTTTCTTCAGCTGGACGTTCTTCTCCGAAAGCTGCTTAAACTCACGGACCTGATCCGATTCATACTGCTTTTTCCATCGATGAAACGTCTGTTCGGAAATGCCGACCTACCGGATCAAGTCCGCCACCGGAGGGCCCAATTCCGCCTGCTTCAAGACTGCGACGATCTGCTCGACCGAAAACCGCTCCCTATTCATCGCCAATCTCCCGCTCCAACTCTGGGAAATCCGCCAGAAAACTAACATCAATCCTGGGCCACTTCCGCCGGGGCGCCTCACGGCCTCCACTATATCCAATTTATGATAGGGGCGGAATTTCGTGGAAGATTATGTACTGTCACGGGTCTATACCAGTAATGTCGCTTCACGTTTTGGTGACCAAGAGAATATGAGGTCAATATAGCAAAGCTAGGGCATCCGGAAGGTTGCCGCATGCTTGCGTCCGCGGATGTGGCCGTTGGCTAGCAAAATAAAGGAGGCCGACATGAGACTTCGTCGTCGGGTCTTTCGACCCATCTCACGACATATCGCCGGACTCGCTTGCATCGCCGCGATACTATCTGTGTTTCCTGTTGCTTCCGTCGGGCTGGCTCAAGATTATGGACAGTACAAAAGACCTCAGGTCATCGCGAAACGCGGTAACTTCTTTGTCGGTGGAACGCGCAACGCCAAGGACCAAATCGTCGGTCAAATGTACGTGGAATATGCGATTCCACAGACGCAGACGCACACTTATCCGCTGGTCTTCGTTCACGGCGGCGGCCAGATTGGCGTTGGCTGGAATGAAACGCCTGACGGTCGGGAAGGGTGGGCACAGTATTTCCTTCGTAAAGGATACGCCGTCTACGTCGTCGATCAGCCTGGGCGCGGCCGCTCTCCCTATAATTCCCAAATGGGGCCCCTCAGCGATCCAGGCGATTCCCTGACGGTTCGAAGGCTCTTCGCGGCGCCGGAGCGCTACAACATCTGGCCGGCCGCGAAATTCCACACACGCTGGGTCGGGCCGGCGGTGGACGGCGATCCGACGTTTGATCAGTTCCTCGCCTCGCAGGCGGCGGCAATCGACAACACGGCGCAGGAGCCGCTGACTGCGGACGCGCTGATTGCCCTCCTAGAGAAAATTGGCCCCTCTATTCTGGTGCCACATTCGCAGCCGGGATTTCCTGCCTGGCTGGTGGCCGACCGCAGGCCCGATCTCCTGAAAGCGCTGGTCACGATCGAGCCGGGCGGACCGCCGGTCGTCGCGCTGAAACCACTTGGGACGCTAAACCTTCCGTGGGGGCTGACCCTCAATCCGCTTCATTACCGCCCGGCAGTCTCAGACCCGTCTCAGCTAAAATTTGTCGACACGCCTATTCAGGGCGACCCTTACGTCAAGAGCTGTCTGTTACAAAAGGAGCCCGCCCGCCAGCTGCCGAGGATCGCACAAGTACGCATCTTATATCTTTCGAGCGAGGCAGGGTACAATACGCTCTGGGATCCGTGCACGACGCGATATCTCACTCAGGCCGGCGTGAAATTCACGTGGACCAGACTGCAGGACATAGGGATCCGGGGGAATAGTCATTTCATGTTTATCGAGAAGAACAGCGACCAGGTGGCTGGCGTGGTTCTCGATTGGCTCCAAAAGAACGTCAAAGACTGATCTCGCTGAGGAGCGGCAAAGAGCAAAAGCATCTTTGCCGCTCCTACGACTCACGCGACGGCGACGTTCGCGCAACCCGCTCGAGCTCGACACTGGGCCCTCAAGCCTAAATGCGACACTACCCAGAAAAGGAGGGGGCAATGTTCAAGATTTCAAAGCTGCGGCTTTGGGCGCGTTCGCGGCCGCGCGGTCTAAGGCTCTCCGCTGGCGCGGCGATGGCGCTAGGCTTGATGTTTGCGCTCGGAGCGCGTGCGCCGCTTGAGAGTGCTGCCGCGGGCCCTCTGGTGAATACGAAAGAGGGGCCCGTCAAAGGCGTTATCGGCAACGGCGTCGCTCAGTTTCTCGGCATTCCTTATGCGGAGCCGCCAATCGGAGATCTACGCTGGCGACCGCCGAAAAAGCACGCCCCCTGGAGCGGCGTTTTACAGGCGACCGCGTATGGACCTGTCTGCGCGCAAAGCAACCTATTCGGAGTGTTCGCCGGGCCAGCCAACAATAACGAAGACTGCCTCTATCTAAACGTCTTTACGCCGAACATCGATCCTGCAGGCAGGGAGAAGCTCCCGGTCATTGTCTGGATCCATGGCGGCGGCAATGTCGATGGTGAAACGCCCGGATACGACGGGAGCAAACTAGCCGCGCAGGGGCATACCGTCGTCGTGACAATGGAATACCGCCTCAACGTTTTTGGTTGGTTATCTCATCCGGCCCTGGACAATGAGGGACATCTCTTCGGCAACTATGGCCTCCTCGATCAGCAACTTGTGCTGAAGTGGGTGCAACGCAACATCGCGCAGTTCGGTGGCGACAAAAACAACGTCACCGTCGGCGGCCAATCCTCGGGAGCGCTCAACGCGGCCCTCAGTATGGTGTCGCCACTTGCAAAGGGATTGCTGCATCGCGTGATCTGTCAAAGCTACTGTCCTGCCCCGCTTCTGCCAGGCGGGTACTCGACCCCCTTGGCGACCGCGGAGGCCAGAGGTGTCGCCTTTGCGGTTGCGGCCGGTTGCGGCTCTGGCACGGATGCTGCCACCGCCAAATGTCTCCGCAGTCTGACGGCGGCGCAAGCTGGAGCGCTCCGGGGTAATTTCACTGCAGGGCAAGGCGTAGTCGACGGCCAAATTGTTCCGATGCAGCCAATGACCGCCTTCGCCACGGGACAGTTTAATCATGTGCCCCTGATAAATGGCGACGTTGAGGACGAACAAAACTTTTTCCTCGCAATTACCGAGTATAACTCCAACACAAACAATGCGCTTCGTACCCCGCCGACTGCAGAGCAATACTTGGCCTATGTCAACAATACTTTTGGCACGAGCGCATACCCGGCCGGCACGCCGGCGCGGATTCTAGCTCGCTATCCGCTGAATGCCTATGCAACGCCGCAACTGGTTTGGGACAGGGTCGGCACAGACGCCTCGATATGCGGGCAACGGGTGCTTGATAAAATACTGGCGCCTCAGATACCGGTTTACGTCTATGAGTTTGCCGACCAGACGGCGCCGTTCTACTTTCCGAAGATGCCGGGATTGGTTTCTCTCGCGTATCACACTTCCGATATCCAGTATCTCTTTCCGCTTTGGAGCGGTGGACCGTCGCCGCCCAGCATCGTGCGTTATCTGAACAATAAGCAGGAGAAGCTCTCAGACCAACTCGTCGCCTTCTGGGCCAACTTTGCCTGGACGGGCAATCCCAACGGGCAAGGCAATTCCCCGTGGCCGCGCTATACAACCCGCCCGTCGAAACCCGCCTGGCTGATTCAGAAGACCCCAGCCAGTTCGACGATGACTGATGCCCAATACGCAGCGCTTCGCAACTGCGACCTATGGGATTCGGTCGTGCCGCCACTGCCGTGATTGTCTGCACCGACCAAATCGCGCGGGCGCGCCGCAGAGATTGATATAACCCAGATTAACGGGTCGGCGCCGGCTTGATGACTGTGCGTCTCGTCCAGCACCACTGCGATCGATAGTCGGTGAACCCTCGACCGTAGACTGCCGCTCGTCTGGGGAGAATGCAGGACGACATTCGCCGGCGAAGGCGGCGGGGAGATTTCAAGGCGAGGATGGAATCAAAGCGGCACCGCCGCTCTCGAATCTGCATCGTCTATGCCGTGCAACCGGCCGCCTGTGCTGGCATGCGGTCCTCAAGCCTTCTCATGGCGGAAGGGCGTAGATCGCGCAGCGCGCCCGATTGACGGCGCGCCCTTGATTGCTTCACGCATGGGGCCCTCCCTTGCCGTCGCGATCGCCCTTCACGCCTGGCAAGCCGAAGAAGCGCCGGCTCGACCAACGCGCGGAGGTGATTGTCTTGGCGATCTGAGTCAGCGAGGGCCAGGTGTCCCGGCGTATTCGAATCCATTTTCCAGCACGGTGACGGTATGGTTGCGGCCATGCCATTCCCGATCAGGTGGCAGCCTGGCTTTCTTTTTGGCTCGTTCTTTGATCAACGAATATGCGTTCTTTAACGTCAGCGGCAACATCAATCACAGCGAGTCTCTGGGCAGAGATCGCCTCACCTTAATCCTAATGAAGCGCAAAATTGAGGATCGCATGCCATAGCAGTCCGTATGGCAAATGCTGCGCTACCTGCCCAGCTCCTCAGGCCAGAGATGGAGGGCCACGTTACAGATTTAGTGGGTATTTGACGAAGCTATCGGAAATGCCACGGGAGGGCGGATAGCGTTCGAAGCGTCCGATCTATCTCCTCAGGAGCCCATATCGCCCCTCCTTTCGATGCTCACAGAATAACGACGATCATGCCGGCTTCTCCATCACCAGCACATGCTCCTCACGGCGTTCGAGGAATTCACCGTCGTATGCTTCATCGACGTGATTGGAATTCCAAACCCCTGATTCCTGATTCGGCCCCTGTCGCAATCGTGGCCGAGCCATCTTTCGGACGGCGCGTCAACAGGCGTCCTGCAGAGGTTGCTGAGCTTCAGCCCGCCCGTTTGATAGACGCTGCAGATTCGATCCTCAGCCTATCCTTCACCGGCTCAACCATTGATGTGCCGGCGATCTGCGACCGTGGTTCCGCTTGCTGAGGTTCACAGGTCTTCCGCAAAGCGACGTGTGATAGAAATCTTGTCGCATGGCTTTGGATAACGTCCGGCACGCGCGTCGCAAGACCCTTTCGCTTTGACGGTGATCTTAGTGTGGGCGGGACCGGCGCCAAATTCATGGGCGCCGGCGATGCCCAGCACGAACTCTGTACGCCGGAATCTCCCCGTTGCCGAAAGGCGCGATTGCCTCGCGCACTTTGTCTCCCTCGAGGTTAGGTGCCAGCTCTCGTAACGGAAGGCGAGGGCGAACGCTCTTGGTCGAGGGCGGCAAGAATAAGCCGCCGAAGGCCTCCCATGCAGCGGAAGCTTCATATCTACTTAAACCGGCATCTCGACGCTGATCGCTTCACGGCGCGCTCTCCCCGATAGCACGAAGAAGGTTGGAGGACCGCCCGTTTTGGGCTCAATTAACGCCGATACTCGATTTCTGCCTACCGAGGGCGTTGCTGGGGTCAGAGCAAAAGCGCCGATTATGCCGATTTACGGGCTAAGTTATCATAATTATTGCTATCGCAGGAGTATTCGTTACGTCAGATTGACGTATAGAAATAAATGTATTTTTCACGACGAGATATTTGTACCAACAAATATGCCGAAAACAAATCCGGCTGCCGGCAGAAGCACATCCCAACGTCCCGCGAAATTGAGCCAAGCAGTCGAAGGGAATCGGCGTTCAAGGCAGCCGCACACCGCCTTCAATCTCTGCGATCGGGTCCGTGCCCTGGTGGGCCGGCGCATATTTCAAGGAAGCCGCGCCATACTTGCCGCTGGCATGGTCCGGCAATTTTAGTTTTACTTTCTGCTCCGCCTTTTCTAGCGTCGCTCCCCTCGTGTCCAGCTCGTGCACTGTCCATCCGTGGAAAGACTGTCCAATTCGGAGCCTCACAAGCGAATGGTTTGTTTCATCAAGAAAAACCGCCATACTTAAGAGCGGTCCATGCACTACACCAATTAGATCTAATTTGGGCTTTTCGGGCTCCCACATCTGCGGAGCCCTTGCAGGTTCTCTCTCTACACTACCTCTTCGGATATAGGGGAGGGCGCCGGACGGCGCGTCACCGAGAAAAGGGGACGCTGGCGCGTCGCGCGCAGCGATTCCAAAGAAATCGACGAGAGCGGATTGCCTTGACCCGAAGCGTTACGCACAGCCGGCGCGCTGCCGGGAACGACCGTCATGCTCTGCTGTGGGCTCATGGATTCATCAGCACCCAAGCTCTGGCTCGGAGCCTGTCCTAAGGCTATTCTGCTCACGCAATAGGCTTCTAGCGCCAAAAATATTGCTGCCCATGCGCATGAATTCATTCGGTCAAACCCTGTGCTAGTGGACGCATCAAAGTTTATGCTCTGTGAGCTATCCTGGGACACGTTCAAACATAACACAAAGTCTTCCTCCCGCGATCCTACACAGTGGCGCGCCGGTGAAAAATGTACAGGTGCGCAGAATCATTATAAAACGTGCAGGATCATGGTAGTTGGCTCCCATAGGTCATGCTAAATTACATCCGGCGAGCGCTGTTGTCTTTCGTCGAACTAGAAGACCAACTCGCGGTCGAGAAGGCTTCTCAAAGCCTCAAATGGGGAGGGAACGCATGGGTCCATTACAAAAGTACACGGCACTGATGGCGCTTCTGCTTTTTGCGGCGCCGAGCGGCAGCGCCCTTGCCCAAGTCCGCGAGGACAGGGGTCATCCGTCGGAACACGGCCCGCCGTATCAGGCTCTGCGGTTCCCGGAGGACTACGGTAGGAAGGACGCCACGGTCAAATTGGACGATGGGACCAAGATCAGCTGGTATGTGCTCGACTCCACCATCTTGTGGCCAAGGGACAATACGGTTGGGGATGCTTGGACATCTTTCAATACGCCAACGAATAACAAAAATAATCCTGGTCCGACCATCGACCGGCATCTGAGCGATCCCATCCTGCGGGGCGCGATCGATCTCCACGCCCATCACGGCCCTGACTCCTATCCGCGCTATGGAGACGCTTTCGAGGTCGCCAAGTTGATGCAGGAGCGCGGGATGCGCGGCGCGGTCTTCAAGAACCATTGGCAAGAGACGGCGAGCATCGCCTTTCTGGTCCGCAAGTACGCGGTGCCTGGCACCGGTTTCCTGGCGTTCGGCGCCGTCTGCATGGACACTCCGGAAGGCGGCGTCAACCCAAACGCCATCCGATACATGTCGGATGTCCAAGGCGGCTTTGGAGCGATCGTCTGGATGCCGACCCACGATTCCGAGCACGAGGTTCAAACCCTCAAGCAGGCTAGGCCCTACGTCCGCGTCTCCGATAACGGCAAGTTACTGCCCGAGGTCTTCGAGGTGCTAGACCTCATCAAGGAACGCAATCTCACCCTCGCCACAGGCCATGTCTCTGCTGATGAAATGATGCTCATCGTCAAGGCAGCGAGGAAGCGCGGAATCACCAAGATCATCATTACCCACGCCAATCTAGGCGCGCAATACACCGACCCGACTATCGACCAGCTCCAGGAGGTCGTCGCCAAGGGCGCTGTCGTCGAGTTTGTGTCTGGCCAAACCGCGCAAGCCGCTATCATCGACAAGATTCGCAAGTTGGGCCCCCAGAATGTCCTCATCAGCAGCGACTCCGGCCTGCCCGGGACCAATCACACCGACGCGCTTGTGACGGCCATTCAACGCCTGCGCACGGCGGGATTCAAAGAGGCGGACCTCAAACGGATGTTTCAGGACAACCCCGCAAAGGCGATAGGGCTGCCTGTTCTGTAGGGGCATCCTTGACTGATCGGCGGGCGCGGGTCGTTGCGCCTGCCGTGACGAGGAGCGTTGCGTTTGAGAATGCGGATAATATAACATTCTTGGGTGCGCGTGAGGCATAAATGCGAGTTCGCGTTCTGAGTAGAGGCTTGGCCGCGCTGTTGGCTAGCGCCGTGCCGGCGGTGGCGTAGGCCACGGCACAAACTCGTTCGGTGAACGGGCCGGTCGAATTGCCGGCTGTGATTGTAACGAGGACGGCGAGTCCAATCGCCGTCGTGGGGCGCGTGCTGAGGAGCTGGAATTATCGCTCGCCGGCCCATGCCAGCGGGATCGAGAGCCTTATGACCCTCGACGCCAAGTATGGTGCGACTCTCGCGAAAGATGCGCCGGCTGACCAGGGCGCTGACCCGATGGCGAAGTTGAAGTCGGTGCACGGCTACATTGAAACGTCTTCGCCGTCATCCAAATGTGGTTCGGGACGAAGCCGCCGGCTTTTACAGAGACGTTTTGAAGATTGGCGCCGATACACAAGAGTTTTGCCCTCTCCTCGCCGGCGCTGGCGTTCGCCAACGACACTAAGGTATATATCTCGCTGGTGATCGGCCACACACAGGGAGGAAAAGTTTTGCGATATGTCTCTTTGACTATCCCGGCACTTTGCGTCGCCATAGTTTGGGGTCAGACGCGCCCCGCGATCGCCCAGTTTTACACCCAACACAATCTGGTGTCGGACGGCGCCGCATCCGCTGATTGCGTCGACCCGAACTTGGTGGACGGGTGGGGCATCGCCGCCGGTCCTACGTCGCCGTGGTGGATCTCCGACGCCGGGACGGGCAAAACGTCTCTCTACAGTGTCGATGCTGTCTCCGCGGCGCCCCCCTGCCCGGCCTTCACCGCTTTCGCGGTTCCGGGTGCCGGAGTTCAAAGCGCGCCGACTGGCGTTGTGCGCAACGACGGGACAGGCTTCGTGGTGAACAATGGTGTCGCCGGAAGCCCGAGCGCCGCCGGCTTTATTCTGGGGAGCGCCGACGGAACCATCTCCGCGTACAGAGGCGACCCCCTCGTGGTCGTGGTGAACAACTCGGCCACGGCAGCCTATACTGGGCTGGCCATTGTCACCGGCACGGCGACCGGTGATTTTCTCTATGCCGCAAACTTCCGTGCCGGCACGGTTGACGTCTTCGACACGACGTTCACCCAGATCAACAGCACCCTTTCCGCCGACGCCTTCACCGACCCCAGCATCCCCGCCGGCTACGCGCCGTTTGGAATCCAAAACCTGGGCGGCGTCATCTATGTGACTTACGCTTTGAAAGATTCAAGCGGCAAAGAAGTGCCAGGCGAGGGACACGGCTTCGTCAACGTCTTCGACACATCAGGCAAACTCCTCTACCGTGTTGCCTCGAAGGGTCGCCTCAACTCGCCATGGGGCCTCGCGTTGGTGCCTTTCCTCGACGAGGACGCTGACCCTGAGGAAGTGAGGCCTTACGCCGGCTTTTTCAACGGAGCCTTGCTGATCGGCAATATGGGCGATGGGAAAATCAACGCCTTCGACCCCACCCAGCATGCCCAGGGTGAGTACGTCGACCGTGGCCCTCTCCTCGGTGTAAACGGAAAGCCAATCGTTATCGAGAAGCTCCGGGCTCTGGCGTTCGGTACCGACTCTTCTGCAGGTGGTAAATGGAATACGCTTTTTTTTACAGCCGGTTCTGCCGATGGAGCGCACGGTCTGTTCGGCTCGCTTGTGGAGACCGTCGGCGATAAACGCGGCGCCCTCGAAATACGCGCCGGCCAAGCAGGGGAGAACTTAACGCAGGCGATTAAGGGCGGCGCGGGGCGGCCGTGATATATCTTCGAGCTCATCCAGAAGCTTCTCGACGAACCCTTCGGAACAATGGCCAGCCAGCGGCCACGAAAAGCAATCATTGATAACTGCCATCCCGTCGGGAACGCAGGCGCTGCTATTGAGCTTGGATCTGCATTTCGACCGGTGGCTTGAGCTTCGCCCCTCGCTCGGCAGCAGGTGCGCACAGTTCCGTTTTTCCTGCTCGAAGAGGATGGTGAGGCTTGCTTGGTCCGCGTTTTGCGACCACGAATCGCCCGACCATGCGCGAAATGATCCCGGCGAGAAACAAACTCGAATCGCGCTGGCATGTGACCATTAATGCGGAATGGCGAGACGGCTATATTCGACGATTTTTTCTCGACGGCAGGCCGACGCATGGATGCAATATCTTCAACGATATAGGGGATTAAAAAACATCCGAGTGGCTAGCCCTCCGTCAGAAATGGGGTTTCATTGGACATTGCGAAACTTGGTTGAGTTCGGCCAAGATGACGTGATCCCTTGAATTCCTGCCACGGATAAGTTGGGTCCTTCGATCAGGAGAAGGACCATGCGGCGCAGCTGTTTCAGCGAGGAGCAGATCATCTCGGTTCTGAAGGAGCACGAGGCGAGGATGAAGACCGCCGACGTGTGCCTGTGCCGCAAGCACGGGATCTCGGACGCCACCCTCTACAAGTGGAAAGCAACGTACGGGGGCATGACGGCCTCCGAGACGGCCCGGCTTCGAGCGCTGGAGGAGGAGACCGGCGGCTGAAGAAGCTCTTGGCTGAGCAGATGCGCGACAATGCAGTACTGAAGGATCGATCTCCTGGGAAAAAAACTGATGTCGCCTGCGGCGCGGTTCGCGACGGTGAAGCGCGTGATCGACGATCACGGCTACTCGGAGCGCCCGGCCTGCAGGCTGATCGGGGTGGTGGTCTGCGCCCCTTGAAGTGATCCATGCCGTATGTTGGTCCGCGGACCCTTTGGAAGGATGGAGCGATGGGAATAAAGGGGCACAAACCGGAGGAGATCGTCGCCAAGCTGCGTCAGGTTGATATTCTGACGGCGCAAGGCAAGTCGATTGCCGATGCGGTGAAAACGATCGCTGTGACGGAGGCGACGTACTTCCGCTGGCGCGCGGAGTATGGCGGCCTGAAGAGCGGCCAGGTCAAGCGGCTGAAGGATCTGGAGCTGGAGAACGCCCGGCTGCGGCGGGCGGCGTCGGACCTGACCCTGGACAAGCTGATTTGACCGAAGCCACGCGGGGACACTTCTAAGCCCCGCCCGTCGCCGCGCCTGCGTGGACAAGGTCAAAGCCGAGCTGAGAGTGTCGGAGCGTCGCGCCTGCGCGGCGCTCCGGCAGCCCCGCTCCACACAGCGCAAGCCAGCCCGCGGCCGCGATGACGAGGCGGCTCTGACCGCCGACATCGTCGAGCTGGCCAAGGCTTATGGCCGCTACGGCTATCGGCGGATCACGGCTTTGCTGCGCCATGCTGGCTGGGTCGTGAACGCCAAGCGGGTGCAGCGGATCTGGCGCGCAGACAAGTTCACGCAGTCTGCGCAACAGCGCGACTGCGAGGGGCTGAAAGTCCCACAGAAACACCCAAAACGCGGCAGGCTCTGGCTGAACGACGGCTCTTGCGTGCGCCCGCGCGCCGAGCGGCCCAACCATGTCTGGTCCTATGACTTCGTCGCGGATCGGACCCAAGATGGACGGAAGTTCCGTATGCTCTGTTTGATCGACGAGTTCACCCGCGAGGCCCTGGCCATCCAGGTCAAACGCCGGCTCAACGCCACCGACGTGCTGGAGACCTTGGCCGATCTGATGATCCTGCGCGGAACGCCAGCCTATGTTCGGTCGGACAATGGCCCGGAGTTCATCGCCGTGGCCCTGCGCGAATGGATCGCCGCCGTCGGTTCAAAGACGGCCTATATCGAGCCCGGCAGCCCGTGGGAGAATGGCGCCTGCGAGAGCTTCAATTCGAATCTCCGCGACGAGCTGCTCAATGGTGAGCTGTTCTTCAGCCCAGCCGAGGCTCAGGCGATGATCGAGGCCTGGCGGCGGCATTTCAACGCCGTGCGCCCACACAGCTCGCTCGGTTACCGATCGCCAGCGCCCGAGACAATTATTCCCTGCGGCGGAAACATCGCGCCATGGGCGAGCGCGCCAGCTGTGGGAGCCGCGCGCCCGCCCACACCAACCATGGCGTCAGAGCCTGCCATGCACTAACATTGAAACTGGATCACACCTCGGGGACAGGCCAGGCCCATTAGCGTGCCGCCATCGCGATCCCAGTCCAAAGACGTGCTCCAATCGCGCGCCGTTCTGAATTAGCGGCTAGGCGCGCCTTCAGGGATGGTTGCAATGCGACGCGTGCATTCGACGTCCTGCCGATCGGGGTTTTGGTTTTCCCCGGCACGGGCATCCAGGACAATCTCGCCGACAAGGCGCGGAAGCTCGGCATTCCGGTCTGGCGGGTCGGCGCCGGCGGCGCGTGAACGCCGCTTCTTACAGCATGTCCGGCCGGAACAGCGATCTCCGGCTGATGATCTTGCCAGAGACCATGAAGACGCCGTCTCCGGTATAGTGCAGCGTCTCGGGATGTTTGGGCGATGGGGCGACATGCGCCTTCACCACCTCGAAGATGAAGAAATTGTACTTGTCGACGAGCGCGTCGTCATGCAACCGGCATTCGAAGTTCGCGTGGCATTCGTCGATCAACGGCGCATCAACCTTCTCGCCTTGCTCGGACGTCAGACCGAATTCCGCGAATTTGTCGATTTCCGCGCCTGACGTGTTGCCGATTCGGACCACCGTGTCCGTCAGCCGCGTCGTCGGCAGGTTGATGACGCATTCGCCGCTGTTCCTTGATCTGAGCATTGGTCCTCTCCAATTACGTGCCATATCGCAGCCCGACACGCGGGGGACAGGGCGAGCTTCGACGCCTCTTTATCAAGCTCTGCGCAAGCTTGCGGGCTCGCGCGGCCAAGTCGGCGGACCGGGCCTTAATGAGCCGCCTGCCGCCCATGCTCGGCGACGCGGCCACTTCTCATATTAGCCGGAATGACGGCTTTGGGCCGTTAGCAGCCGGACGGCTTTGTGGTGGTCAAAACCGAAAAGCAGACGCAACGTGGCGGTATGTTCGGACGGCTGCTTCTGGCCCGAGCTGCGATGGCCAACCAGATGCCTAATCTAGAGCCGACCGCTTTCGTGGCGCGTATTGAGCTATATGGGATGGACCGTTCGGCTGCGGGCTCAAGAATGATTCCGTCAGGCCCTCGGAGGGAATGGAATCTAGGGACAATGAAAACAACCTTAATCGAAAATTATGCGCAGATACTTTGTGCGCCGCAAGCGCCGACAGTGCGCGACCCGCATCTATTGATGGACGCAAAAGATGGCGTTAATATATACTACGCTCCATTCGAGTACATCAACCCAAGTGCACGTATTGTCCTTGTCGGGATCACGCCTGGTCCTACCCAGATGGTCAACGCAAACAACGAGGCGCGTCGCGCACTTCTCGCCGGCCAATCCACCGCAGAGGCAATCCGGGCGGCTAAGAATGTAGGCGCTTTTAGTGGCGAGCCACTTAGAAGCAATTTGATCAAACAGCTTAACCATTGGGGTTTCCACACGTGGCTGGGGCTGCCCGATTCAGCCGACCTGTTCGCGACGGCACGCCACTTAGTACAAACTACCTCCCTCCTGCGTTATCCGGTTTTTGTCAATGATGACGATTACCGAGGAATTCCAGATATGACCAAGCACCCTTTATTGCGGAAGCTCCTACTTGAGAATTTTGTTGCAGAGGTAGAAGAACTGCAAGACGCGGTGTTTGTCGGGCTCGGACCCAGCGTCCAGAAGGTGCTGAGCAATCTAATTCAGCAGCGAGTGTTGAAACCCGAAAGGGTCATTGGCGGAATGTTGCATCCATCCGGCAACTGCACATATCGAATCAATTACCTCATCAGCGAACGAATGGCGCCAGTCCCGCACGCTACCAATCCGGTGCCTTACGACCATGGCCGGCGGGCATTTCGGGAGAGGTTCCTTCTGACTTGCAGCCCCTGAAATTCTGCCGCAGTACCCTCAAGCATTATTGTGACGTGTACGATACGGCATCGGCGGTCGTGGGCTGATAGCCAGTCCGCCACCTCGCGGGGCGTGGGGGTTCGAACCCCCTAGCTTCGAAGCCGACGGGAAATGCAAGGGTTCGGGCGAATGACGTTGATGAGCGCAACTCGGGGCACACCTCCGTCGCCGAGCGAGAACTCCTCGGCGCCCAGGTCGAGGAGTCCATTGCAACGCTATACCTCCGTGCCCTCTGCGAGGGCGAGCGCATCCTCTACGTCAACGCCGAGGTACCGAACGGTGCTTTCGATCTTCGTATGGCCGAGCAAGATCTGCACGGCCCGCAAATTGCCCGTCTGCTTGTAAACGATCGACGCCTTGGTTCGACGCAGCGAATAAGGGCCGTAGTCCTCCGGGCGCAATCCGATTCCGGTTACCCATTCGTCGACGAGTCGAGCATATTGCCGCGTGCTGATGTGATCCGTATGATCGACCCGGCTCGGAAAGACAAAATCCTCGAGCGATGCCAGAATACTGCCTCGAGCGGGTTCGAGGAGCTCGAACTGAACGGGTCGGCCGGTCTTCTGCTGAATGACGATCGCGCACGAGCGAACCCGGCCACCGCTGACGAGATCGCTGATCTTGACCTTGACGACGTCGCATCCCCGCAGCTTGCTGTCGATCGCGAGATCGAACATCGCACGGTCGCGAAGTCGCCGCTCTCGATCCAGCCAGAACCGGATGACCCAAACCTGCTGCGGCCTCAGCGCGCGTTTGGCGCCAAGCTTCCGGCCCGCGTTCCATGGGCGCCGCTCTTGGGCACTCGGGTCATATTCTGAGCGTCCCATTGCCTTTCTCCTCGCGGCCATCATCGGCCAAGAGAAAACTCGGCGCCAGCGCGCTCCGAGCCGGAGGTCGGGCCGACAACGGACCGTCGGCTTTTGCGGACCGCTTCACAAATAGCTGTCGTTTTGCATCTGACCCGTTTGAGGGCATCCAAGTCTTCTCTGCGTCAGTCATCGGATCAATCAACGGACGTGCCCTTAACGCTGCGTCGCTCGAAAACGAGGCTGGGAGAGGGCGTGCCGTTCAGAACCTCCGACGCGACACGACCAAAGCGTTGGTCCTGGCTAGCCCGGTGATGGCTGCTTCGTCATCGACGTCCTCCGTTTCGGGGACTTCGCCAGCTTGGAAGCCGCACATCTCCATGAACATCCACGCCCGCAGCCAGTTGGAGATCTCGTTGACCTTCAGCTTGGAGACATCCTCCTGATAGCCGACTCCTGACGCATTCCGCGCATAGATGGCGTTGAGGTAGCTGACATAGGCCTCGCGCATCATCCCGGTCGGCCGGAATGCGAAGTTGTGCGAAATCGCCACCTCGCTCACTGAGGTGACGACCGCGCTCCACAACGGCAATTCGACCTCGCCATGGCCGCCATGCGTCAGGCCATCATTGGCGACGCGTTGAGCGAGCCGGATCAACCGTCCATCGAAGGCGTAGAGCGGAGCCTCGAACAGGTTTGCATGAAGCTCTTCACCGAGTTGCTCGGTGATTGCGTTGGCCCGCTCTGGTTCGGCCAGCCGGAAAGGGTTCAGAGCGCAGATAAACAGGCTGCTCCGGTTCGACCAAGGAATTGAGTCCCAGAACTTCCTAACGAAGCAGAAGCCGTGCAGCTGTTCTTCCTCCATCAACTGGGCTGCATAATTGCTGAGCCCGGTGAGGTGCTTTCGCGTCCACTCGTTCGGCGAGCCGTCTTCCTCCTTGTTGTCGATCCAGCCCGGCATGTCGTCGATTGTGATTACGACACAGCCCATGGCGTCGTGCGACAGGAGCTGGTTGGTGAAGCGTTTGAACTCGTCGTCGTTCGGCACGTGGAGCTGCAGCCTCAGGCTTTCGAGCGCGTCGGTGCCGAAAACCGGTGCGTAAATTACGACATCACGATCAGCGACCAGCAGGTCATATAGATAGGCCTGGCGGGTGATCTTCACGTCCATCGTCGAGACCAAGACGTTGGTAATGTCTTTATGGCCCGACAAGGCGAACATGCCTGCGACGTAATTGCTGTAGGCGAACAATTCGGAAAACGCGTTGCGCTCTGCCGCGCGGTCCACTTTTAGCTCGAGAATGAAGAGCCCGTCCTCATGGTGCCCCAGGAGATCGAGCTCCATTGGGCGGGTGTGGTCGGTGGGCAGCTTAATCTTGCTGCCCAGAAACTCTCCGTATCGAACGAATTGTGCAGTCTCTTGAGCTTGATCAAGGCCCGCGCTTTGATGATTCGCCAGAGTTGGAAGTCGTCCTCGTCGCCCAAAGGCTTTTCGTCTAACGCCGCGGTCTCGTCGACCAGGTCGGTTAACCCGGTCTTGAACAGGTAGCCGTGGACCGCCTCCTCGCTGAATTGGGCCAAATTGCTCTCCTGCGCCCAGTGGGCGATCATTACCGTCTGCGTGTAGAATACTGGTAAAACTTGGCAGTACAGTGCGGCGGGTATATTAATTTGAAGCCTGATCACGCGCAAACTGAGATTCGGCGCATGGATGCGAAAACGAACACGGAGGCGAACACTTTGGTCGATGTCGCAGGCGCCACGATTCTCCGTTTGAAAATCGAGCGCTATCGCGCCTTCCAAAAGTTCGACTGGTTCCCAAAGGCCGGCTTGAACGTGATCCTCGGCGGCGGCGACGCTGGCAAGACCACCGTCCTCGAAGCGATCGCCCTGTTCCTCAATCCGAGCAACGCTGCCCTTGTGTCTGACAATGACTGTCGGCGACGTCAGCGCAAGGACGGGTTCTTCATTGGCGCCGTGATCAGCCTCCCGCCGGACAGCAGCATCGCCACTCAGTCGCGTCCGGCGTTCCCATGGGAGTGGGATGGCAAATCAGTCCAGCAGGTGCCCGCTAAGCGCAATGGCATGCGCGCGGCCCCGTGAGAAGCCGCCGCGCGCGACAAGGGTAAGGCTCTGGTTCGGAGTCACCCCCAGCCGGCGTCGCCAGCGTATCGAGCATCTTCTGCGGCGCGCGAAAGGGCTGTGCCAGCGTGCCCGGATTGACGTCGCTGCCGGGCGGAAACGCGTCGTCGGCCGCGACGACAATATCGGCCCTCATACCGAGGCCCTGTCGCAGGATGAGCAGGCCATTTCCCGCGGCCGCCTCGCCGCACGAGGCGAGGCGGCCGCCACGACAAGGGCGTCTCCAAGATCTATTGATTTGCTGTTGTCTTTAGAGGCGGGATTAGGAAAGCGGACAGGACGGCGCAGCGCCGCCGCTAGTCGGGATCGTATATCCAGCAGGCCCCCACCCACGCGGTGGGTCCGTATAGCCGTGGCTATAGGCCGGGCTTCCAATTCCGATCCTATATTCATAGGTCGTGCAGAGCGGATTTGCCGTGGTCGGGCTGGTGTCGTTCGGAACAAGCCGCCCAACGGAGTTCATTGTGCCGCCAGCATAGCTCCAATATGTATTCGAGCTGATGGTAGGATAAACGGATTGCGCTCCTCCGGAGACATAGGATGCTGTTCCGCTATAACCAGCCCAGTTGATGTTCTGAACTCCGGCGAATCCTCCAACGATGATGTTGCCGGACCACGTGTTCCCGTTCATGGGCGAGGTGAGCGCGGGCGCGCCGCAGCCGCCATATTGAAGCGTGATCAGCGCGCCTGACGGTCCAAGGTCAAAGATATTATTTGTGATATGATTGTTCTGCCCACAGAGAAGAATCACCGCCGCAGATGCCGGAACTGAGAACGATCCCGGGGTCCCGCAAATATTCCCGGCGAAAGTCACCTGTGAAGTTGCTGCGTCACCATAGAAGCAGCGGTTATTGTCGCCAGTCACGCTGCCATAATCTTTAATGTAATTGTTAGTTATCTGAATGTTAGCAGACGTGAAGTTATAGTCCTGCGTATAGATGGCGCCCCCATCCGAGTTCTGCTGCATGCAGCGTAGGAAGACTGAGTTTCGGATGATCAGATTAGATATGTCATTTGTTCCGCCATTCGCGGAGGCGCGGATGCAAATCCCATTGGAATCCGTGACGACAATATTCGAGATCGTGTTGCTCGGAACATTTCCCTGTAAGTTCACACAGCCAGTGTCAGCATAGCGAGCCCCACTCGGAACCGTGATATTGCTGCACCCCATGTCGTGAACGTAGAGGCCGGTTAGACTGCCCGCCACAGTCGAGTTGGTGCATGTATTCGGCCCGAAGGCCGCTCCAGCGTGCCCGCAAATGCCGTTGTAGGTGACGTTTTGGATTTTGAAGTGTGAGAACTCCACATTAACGACCGAGCCTTGCAGGGAGAAGATTTCCTCCAGTATCCCGCCACCGTCGATAACCGCGCTGTTCCAAGCCGCGTTTGCCGGATCGCCGCGCCATAGCGTGCCCGCATCTGCCGGGGTCAGGACGATCGGCGCGCCGGGGGAGATCAGTCCGGCCTTGACATATGTCGCCTTGATCGCTCCGGAGCGCATCGCGGTCTGCGCCTTGCCGAGAGTGGCGAAAGGCTGCGCGTTTGTTCCTGGCCAGCCGTCACTGCCACCTGGACCGACAAAGTAGGCCGCAACTGGCGGGGCGGAGGCAATGCCAGGCCGCGAGATAAGAACAGCCGACAAAGACAAATCAAAACAATAGCTGCCTGCGGCAAGCATGAGCAGCAAGAGTACAGTGATATGTTTCAATAGGGCGCCCCTACGACGGTTGCTTTTTGAAGCTGAGGGGCGTCAACTCACCGTATACGGCGAGCGACCGCACATGCCCGAACAGTACGGCCGACTCCACGCCCATGCCCATGGTCGTTGGGGCAGCCCACGTACTCGCAGTCGCAGCGCTGGTGGGCGCGGCCCCATTATCAGTTGCGAATGATTGTTCGACTCCAAAAATGCAACCAGAATGGTATGTGACCCCCGCGCTGCGCGTCGTATTGAATACGACCAAGCTGCCGATGCCAGGGAGTGAGCAGTTTGCATTAGTTGCATTAATTGCGAGGGTTGGTTCACTGCCAGCGCCCAATGAGGCGCTGTTTCCGATGAGGCCAAAGAGCGCATCCCACCCGAAGACGATCGCGGCGCGAGTTCCTTCCACGACCCCTGTTCCTGCGAACGTAACATTGTCAAACTGTCGGGCGGCCGTTGCCGCCGTCGCTGTGATGATCGGGGATCGGGGTATAGCGCCAGTCTCTGCCTGGACCGCGTCGATGGAAACGGCATCGCCATTGGTCACGACCTGGATACAGGGCTGCGGGTTCGTTACGGTATGCGCAGCAATGCTCACGCGGGCCCACGAAGCGGTGACGGGCACGGCGCTATAGGTTGTTCTATCGATCGCCATATTGACGACGCCAGTTCCGCTGATCCTCTTGATGCAAAATTATGCTGATTGCTGCGACGAGGCAAGCGTCACTGTCTGGCAGACTGTGCCGTTTCGAGCAGACACGGCCAATGATGAAGCCGAATTGGCCGCATCATCAAGATCCGTTTGCTCCTTGACGGCTGTGGTGTTCGTTTTCGTCCATGCCGCATTCGTCAGATCGCGACTCCATAGCCTGGAGTTCGTGCTGGTACCCTCGATCAAGATATTCCGTGGGGAACTTGTATTAATGTCATGATCAAAGCGCAGCGTATTTGCTGTCGTCGAAGTCAATAGGAAGCCAGATGAGTTGAAGACAGTCGCAGCCATTCCCGTTTGCGAAGCTGTCTTCTTTCCGCCGACGCTATCAACCAGATAACTACCGACAAACACCGGCGCAGAGCGTAACGCTGCGATCGATGTTCGGGGCAGCCCTTGAACGGCTACTTACAAATCGCCCCACTGGCAGAGGATGATGGCGAGAATGTACCTCAAAGTGTTGATTATCCCCTACCGAGTCCAAACTTGATCGAAGCTTGGCTCGTGGTCCTCGTCGGGACGCCGGCGCCTGAATTTACCACCGGACAGGCATATATCAAAGTTCTTAAAGTGGCGTTGAATTCGGAATTCATGGTCCATGTGCCGCCCTGAGATGAGATGTTCGATAGGTGGATCGTTGCAAAGTGCTTTTTGCGCTCTGCCGCCGTAGAGACCGCATAAACAGCGTTATTTACGCAGATCGGACCGGATGGGTTCTGATCGATAGCTCGACATTTATAATGGTGCCGCCCGGGGGCTGGACGTCAAAACTCATCTCGACGTTATAGATTATGCCCACCGTGCCTGCCGCCCCGACAGCTCCAGATACGCGCGTTGGGCCGGAGATTGTAGCTAGCCTGCCGATCGACGTTATCGGCGTAACCGTCGCATTGTCTGTTGTCAGATCGAAAGTGGGGCTATCGCCGTTCCAGTCGGATTCAAGAGCGTGAATTTTGCTTGGGTTGAATGAGGTGAAGCCGGGGAAGACCGTCTGCGGGGCGCCCGACAATATTGCCGACGCCTGCACCGAGTGGCTGCTGTCCTCGCCCTCTGGTCCTTGGCGTTGAGGGTGCCCGAGATAATGCTCGCCTCATTGCCGACGACGCGGTTGAGAGTGCCCCCACGCGCCCGGTTGATTGATGTTGGTGACGCTGCCGGTCTGGCCGATGTTCGCCGAGCCATCAATCGCCACGCCGCCCGAAGGTCCCGCAAGAACGGGACGCGGGAGCGCCAGCAAAGCCGCGATCACGGTCATCGTGGCGAAGGGACCGTACAAAGCGCGCAACCGAGCCGAAAGGCGTTGGCGGCGGGGCAGGGCGACGGTGCGCGGGTCGAGTTGCGCGGCTTCGAATTTCGAAGTGAGCCCTCCCTGGAACGGAACAGTTGTTGCGAGGCGCGGTGAGGGCATGGCGTGCGGGTCTCCAAAGCGCCGCCGACGGACAGTACGCAATATAATATTATATATAGCAATGATATGGCTCGGCTCGCGTCAGCCGCGAAAAATGCGCACCGCCCTGTCGAGATCAGGTTTTGGAAAGACGTTGCAAAACAGGCACACCGCCCCGAGGGCGATGAGAGCGGCCGCTTGACTGGGCGCGATTAATCGCCCGCGCCATAGTCTATGGGATCGCCGCCGCGATTTCTCGCTTGTCGCTATGCCATTTACTGACGAAAAGGCTCTACGCTGGCAAGTCTGTTACGTGGAGGCGGCGGATGCCGAGTTGCGCGGGCAACCCGCCGTCGAACGAGCCTGCGCTCAGAAATTGTGGCGGAGACGACGATTGACTTTTGGTCGTTAATCTCGATGCCGGCCACTGTCTTGCCGGCCCTTTCGACGGCGCGAATTGACTGCGTAATTGCGCTGGGAACTCGACGCCGCCGGCTTTGACGTTAGTAGGGAGGCCCACCGCCGCCGCCGTTCGCATTGGCGAAGTCGATGCCCTCCTGCACCTGAGCGATCGCCCGCTGAATGAGGTCCATCGCCCGCTCTCTATGGCCTCCCTTGTTCGGGGTGGCCGCCTGGAGAGAGCCGAAGGCGTCCTGGAGCGCCCCAAGCGCGCGCTCCATATTTCCTTGATAGGCGGCGGCTGGAGAAACGCTAGCGAGGCTCGCTGCAATCGCGCTGCTTCCGGCCAAGGCCGCGACGTCGCGGCGGGTCAATTTCATCTGCTTCACGGATCGATCCTGAGGAGAATGAAGGGTCACTATGGGTGCACGATTTGCGCCTGGATGGCAATTCCGCCGGGCGTAGTGAGCGCCGAACGCCCAAAGCGGTCTGATCAATTTTGCCGTCCGGGTCGACAACTGCAAGTTGACGGCCCTGGCGGCCAGATCGCAGCAGTAGGCGCCACAGGAATCGCTAAAGACAAATATGGCTGGCGCTTATTGGAGAACGATCCTAAGCATTCGCACAATGCTTTTTCCGCGAAGCTTAGAAAAAGCGTGCTGTATATCGCCGCGCTGCATAAGTTCCACGGAGAAATTATGGGTTATCGTCCCCGCCATTTCCGATTTTGTCGCCAGTTTCGCGCCGCGCTCATTGGCTCATTCGCCGCCTTGTCCGCGCTGTTCGCGCCTGGTTTGGCGGTTCGAGCAAATGCCGCTGGCGACGCCGCGGGGCAGGGCGTTTCGTCCGAGTTTCGCGAGCCCGTAACGCTCGCGAGCAAGGATGGCGTCCTTGAGGTGAGGCTGACCGCGCGTCAGGGCGCGGCATCGCTCGATACGGTGGCCAAGCCTGTCCAGAACTTTTTGCTCTTCGATTATGAAGTGATCCGCGGCGCGCCGTCGGACGGAAAAATGTCAGGCGGCGGCCTCTATCCGGCGCCGACCTTGCAGGTTTTTCCAGGCGAGACCCTGATCGTACATCTCGACAACGCGCTGACCGACCTCACCATCGCGGACTACTTCAGTCCGCAATATACAGCGACGAACGGCGCCGTTCCGCTCTACCCGATACAAATGAAGTCGTCGCCGGTCAATTTGCATGTTCACGGCCTGCACGTCAGCCCGAAAGGCAATTCCGACAACGTCATGCTGCACATCGCGGCGGGAATGTCGAACACCTATACCTACAACATTCCAACCAACATGCCGCAGGGCGCCTACTGGTATCACAGCCACCTTCACACCTTGACAGGGCCGCAGACCTATACCGGTCTGGCTGGGCTTCTGTCGATCGGTCGAACGGACGGCAACCTCCCGGCAGTGACGGAAAAGCAGATCCCCATTCGTAACATGCTGCTTCAGTACAATTTCGTATTCGATCGCGCCGGCGGCCTGGCGCAACTCGACGATCCGGACTGGCCGCAATATGTCAGCACGATCGCCCCTCCCAAGGGCGACGAATTGGCGAAGGGCGTCTATCGCCCGCTGCTCGCCCCCGTCAACTTCGCCCAGTCCAAGGTTGGCGCGACCTATTTCACCGTCTGGTACGCGGGTCCGCTGTCGATCAGCAATGACCGTGGGCTTTTTCAGACGATTCCCAGCAATCTTCAAACGTTCACGGCGGCTAACGGCCAAACCGACAAGGACGTTCCGGCCGATCCGACGCTGCCGGACAGCAAGCGTGACGTTCAGTTCACGGTCAACGGACAGTTCGAACCGACGATCAGGAGCAAGCCGGGCCAGACCGAGATCTGGATGCTCGCGAATATCAGCGACTTTGCCTATATGAGCGTCCAGCTCACGGAGACCGCGACAGGACGGCACCCGCCGATCGCAATCGTGGGGCAGGACGGCAATCCCTCTCCCGCCGTGCATTACCCGATCACTGAAAACGGGACTCGTCTGGTGATCTCGCCTGCCAGCCGGTATGCGATCGCCGTGACGATGCCACCCGAAGGCGATCTGATCCTCGAGATGCCGCCGCGAGGCGGAGGCGCCAAGACCATCACGGCGCCCGGCGTGCTCTACGCCAACAATGGAACGGAAAATCCGCCCGCGGTGCTCGGTAGCCTCAGCGTAGTGCCTTCGGCCGTGAGCTATGTCGACGGGTTCTTCGCCTTTCCCACCCAGCTGCTGGCGCGGGCGACGCCCTCACAGGAAAAGGGTGTGACGACGCCCTTCGTCGAGGGGCAAAAGCTGGGCGCCTACACCTCCTTTGTCGAGCTGGCGGACGCCACGCCCGACGTAAAGCGGCAAATCCTGATTTCCGGCGGATTCCTGAACGACAAGGCGACGACGGCGGACCCGAAGGCCTTCGTCTACGCCTTCGATAGCGCCGCCTTCCCCAACATGCCGCTGATCCAGCCGCGCCTCGACTCGGTCGAGGAGTGGAAATTCATCAACCACAACAATGATGAGCACCCTATCCACGTCCACGTCAACGATTTCCAGGTGGTTGACTATTTCGATCCGACGACGGGCGTGCGCACGGGCCCCGACCATTTTGGCGCCGACAACAGCAACGCGCCGGCCCCGACCATGCAGATCGACGAGAGCGTGATCCAGCCGGGCATCCTGTCGATCCGCACGCGGTTTGACGATTATATCGGGCTGTTCGTTATGCATTGCCATCGCCTCAACCATGAGGACAACGGATTGATGGCGCTCATCAACGTCATTCCGGCGGTGTCCAGCTACGCGGCGGCGGCTCCGGGCGGCTCCGGCAAGCCGACGGAGGTTCGCCTGTTCGACGGCAAGGATGACCGTCATATCGCCACGGTGGTCCCCTTTCCCGGCTACGAAGGCAATGTCAGCATCGCCATGGGCGACGTCGATGGCGACGGCGTCCTCGACCTCGTCGTCGGCGCAGGCAAGGATCACGCGCCGGAAGTCGTCGTCTATTCCGGCAAGAGAAAATCCGCCAAGCCTTTCGAGACCGAACTGGCGCGGTTTCAAGCCTTCCCCTCTGAAATGCGCGGCGGCGTCTCGGTGACCGCCGCACAGATCGACGGAACGACGTCCGACAACATCGTGGTGGGTTCGGGCCCCGGTTCGCCAAGCGAAGTGCGGGTGTATGGCACAAATCTGCCGGCGTCGCCGGGCGTTGCGCCGCCGATCTTTTCGTCGTTCAAGCCGAATGCCGATGACAAGTCGGGCGTCAGCGTCGCGGCCGGTTTCGTGGATTTTTCGACCGGCCGGAACAGCCTCGTCACTGCTTCCGGTCCAGGAAGCATCGCCATGGTCAAGGTGTTCGTCTTTCCGCTGACGACGGCGATTGCGAAGGGCGATGCGCCGAAGGCGGCGATCGACAAGCCGGTCAACGAGACCGCGTTCCTGCCATTCGGCCCGGAGTACCGGGGCGGCGTCTCCATCGCGACGGGCTGGCTCGCCGGATCGCTCGGCGGCGCCAAGCGCATCATCGTCAGCCAACTCGCGGACAGGGGCGCCGTCAAGGTGTATTCGAGCGGTTCGGCGCTGGATGGGGGGCCCGCCATGTATGTGGAAAATCCTGCGCAGCACGATCATGGCGCCAAGTTCCGCGAGATCGCGAGCTTCGAGCCATTTGCCGGAGCCTCTGGCGCGCAGGTCGCCACGACGAGCACAACCATGGGCGCGAACCTGCTGGTGAGCGCAACATCCCCGCAAGGCGCGCGCGTCCTCAAATTCGATTTCGTCAGGGCGGACCCAAAGGCGACGGTTCTGCAGCCAGCGCTCCTGGGGGAGATCGTCCCCCTGGAAGGCGCGCGATCGGTCGTCGTCGGCGGCGACTAGTTCGAGGATTTTTCTGCAGCCGGCGTGGCGCCGAGGCCGCCCCGGATTTTAAGCTATTCGAAGATAAAGGGTAAAATCATAGAGGCCTCGCGACGAAAATTCCTGAAATTGGCCGCCATCAGCGGCATCACGCTTGGCGTTTCGCGCCTCGCCCTGGCTGACTCATCCGCTTTTCTGGCGCATGAAACGCTGCCGGGAAGAGGCGTTTGGAAGCCGGCGGCCGGGCGCGTCGACGGCGTCGCCAAGGCGACCGGCGCCAAGCTCTATGCTTCCGACTTCCGGGCCTCCGATCTTCCCGGTTGGCCGGCCAACACCTCGCATGCTCTCCTGGCGCGCGCAGCGGACGCAACCCATGTTTATGTAGGCTTCGACCTGACGCGGCTGGGCAAGGATGCACAGCCTTCGGTCGTGGTGACGGCCGAGGATCTCGCGCGAATTGGCGCGCGCGCGCCGGAATTCTATGCCGGGGATCTCCTCTGCCCGGTGGGCAAGACCCCGTCTTATCTCGGCCAGCCGGCGGCTTTGCTGATTTTCGAGACGTTCGACGCCTTCGATCGAGCGCGGCTCGTTTTGCGCGACGGCGATTTCCTAAAATTCGGCGCTGAAACCGGCCCGGTGGACGTCCCAAATTATGGCGCGTTCCGTTTCACCCGCGTGGCCGGCGCGACGCCGGACGCCCCCGATATCTATTCGCCGCTGCAGGAAGGCTGGATAAGCCCCGGCCTCCTCGAGAGCTCTGGGCGGCCGATCTGGAAGCCGATGCCGGTCGCCAAGGGCGGTGAATATGTCAAGGGCGCTACCTATGGCGAGGCGATCCGCGCGCGGCTTGCCGGCGATGACCCGGCCGTCCTGACGCTCGACCGTCAATTCGAGACGCAGTCGGTGGATCCGATGTTCCTCGAGCCCGAATGCGGGCTTGCGTGGTATGACCCGCATGCCGCGAACCTGGAAATCGTGCTGGGCGTGCAATCGCCGTTCGAAGCGACTGAGGCGCTCGCGTTCCTGCTCGGCGAAGCGAAGGCCGATTTCAAGCCGAAAAACATCGACGCCCAATTCGCCTATATTGGCGGGGGCTTTGGCGGCCGCGACCACACGCCGTTTCCGCTCTACGTGGCGCTGGCGGCGATGTTCTATCCGGGCCATGCGGTTCGCCTCGCGCATGACCGCCTTCAACAGTTTCAAGGCGGCGTCAAACGCCACGCGATCAAGATGCGGTCGCAGATCGGCGTCGATCGGGCAAGCGGACTGATCACGGCGTTCGCGGCCGACCACGTCCTCGATGGCGGCGGCCTGATGAACTATTCGATCAGCGTCGCCGTTGTGGCCGCAACCGGCGCGATCGGGATCTACGATATTCCCAAGGTCGACGTGACCACCGTCGCCGTTCATTCGCGTGGCGTCACCGCCGGATCCATGCGCGGCTATGGGACGCTGCAAACGATGACCGCGCTTGAGGTGTTGGTCGACGAGGCGGCGGCCGCGCTTCCGATCGATCCGATCGAGTTCCGCCGGCGCAACGCGTTGCGACCCGGCGGCCGGACAATGACCGGCAATCCTTATTCGGTCTCGGTGCGCACCCAGGAAATCCTCGACAAGCTCGATAAACATCCGATCTGGCGAACGCGTGTTGAAGAGAAGGCGCGTCCAAAACCAGGGTTCGTCGTCGGCGTCGGCGTCGCCTGCTCCGCCAAGGACTACGGAACGGGCGCGGATTGTACGCTCGGATCGATCGAGATCGATCCAAACGGCCGCATTTCGATTCACGGCGACGCAGTGGAGATGGGGAACGGCATCGGAACCGCTTTGGCCAATCGGGCCGCGCTGCATGTCGGCGGCATTGCCGACGAGGTGACGGTGGCGCAGGTCGACGTGTTCGACGCGCTCGAACTCACGACGTCCGGCGACGCCTACACAATCACCCAGACGGCCCAGGATGAGGCGGCGAAAAACCCGCGCTGGGTGCCGGCGATCAGTTCGGCGACCAGCGCTTCGATCGGCGCCCATGTCGGAACTCAGGCCGTCGCGGAAGCGGCGCGCATCATATTTCGCTTCGGACTTTGGCCCGCCGCGCTCTCGCTTTGGGGCATCGAATCGACCGATCCGAGAGCCAAGCAGTCGGATGAGGCCTACTGGCAGGGCGAGACTTTGATCATGACCGGGCTTTCCCCGCTGCCCTTGTCGGCGATTGCCGCAAAGGCGCATGCCCAGAAGGGCGTGACAGGCGCCATGGCGCACGCCTTTTCGCGCTGGGCATGGGCGCAGGGCGTATTTAACATCGCCGGCGAGGATTGGACGGCCGACATCGACGCGCTGGCGGTGCGCTACGGAGGCGGCAAGTTCACGCGCCTCCATCGCAAGATGGTCGCCTTTCCGCCCACCGACTACAATCGGATCGGCACGGCCTTTTCGTCGCTTTGCGGCACGCTGGTTCGCATCGAGATCGAGCGCGCGACAGGGGCGCTCCACATCGCGAGGGCCTATAGCGTATTGGAATGCGGCAAGGTGCTCGTTCCCGAGGTGGTGCTCGGGCAGGCGCAGGGCGGTTTTGCGATGGGCGTGGGTTACACACTGCTCGAGACTCTGCCCCCGTTTGAGGACGGGCCCGGCAATGGGCAATGGAATCTCGGCCAATATGTCGTGGCGCGCGGATCCGATTTGCCGCTGCATGATCTCGAGATCGAGATTCTGCCCCCGCTCGCATCGAACGAACCGCCGAAAGGCATGGCTGAGGTGGTGATGATTCCTGTCGTTCCGGCGCTGCTGAACGCCATCTTCGACGCGACAGGGCGCCGCTTCCAATCGCTGCCGGTCACGCAGGACATGCTGAAACAGGCGCTGGCATGACGCAACTTGCCCTGACGATCAATGGTCGCGCCCACGGACCCATGGACGTGCGCGACGATCTGACGATGAACGATTTCCTGCGCGAATATTTGGGGATGACGGGCACCAAGTTCGGATGCGGCGCCGCGCAGTGTTTAAGCTGCGCGGTCATCGTCGATCTGCCGGACGGGACAAGCCATACCGAGCCCACCTGTATTGCGCCGGCGGCAAGCTTTGACGGAAAGACGATCCGCACCATCGAGGGACACGCCGAGAACGGCCAGCTGACCGTGTTGCAGAAAGCCTTCATCGAGCATTTTGCGTTCCAGTGTGGCTATTGCACTCCGGGTTTTCTCAACGAGGGTCAGGTTCTGCTGGAGCAATTGGCGAGAACGCCGGTGGCCCGCGCCGATCTCGAGAAAACCATTGCCGATGCGCTCGACGGTCACCTTTGCCGCTGTACAGGCTACGTCAAATATCATGAGGCCGTGCGGGATGTGATTCTCGCTGACCCACATCGTTTTCTGAAGGGCGGCTGAAGCTGGGACCCGAATGCGCTCCGTGTCCCGACCTCGGCGCCCGCGCCGAACTAGTCGATATTGGCTATAGCTCGGGCGGTGGATTACCTGTCATCCTGGATATCTGGACCTTGCTGTCGGCCTTCGACTTGCCTCCCCTCGCTGCGCAGGCTGCGGCAAATTCCTGCCTTGAACATGGAGCCGGTTTGCGCGCCGGCTCCATTTTTCCATGCGCCTCGCTCTCGATGCTCCGGCGCCGGCGGCTCGACGCTGCCAAGCACGCCACGCGCCGCCGAAACGCGTGGGGTGTGCTTTAGTGGAACTTTCGTGACACATTCAGACTTCACTCATTGCAGCATGCAGGCTGCCCGGAGCAGCTTCAATGTTTAGGTCTACACACGCCTTCACCTCACTTTTGATCGAATCAAACAGCGTGATCGGCCTCCGGTTACTGAAACTGGCCATGGGCGGCTCTTCGGCAAGCGACGAAACCAGCCTCATGATCAACGAAAAGATCGACGCTGGATTTGAGGCGATGTCCACCTTGATCGCGGGCGGCTCTTTCGACGAAGTCATTGGCCGATATCGCGAACACGTCGCGGCCAACGCCGATCGGCTCAAGATCGCTTAAGCGAATCGACCTTGCGTGGTCCGCGCGCCAGCCAGCGGCCGGCGCGCGAGCAATGACGAGTGAGGCGTCTGGGGTCCCGGGCGCCAACGGCCGGCTCCGGCGCATCAGCGTAATTTGGTTCGTTTGCCGCACGTGCAAGCGTCGCGCGCCAACCTGAGTCACGCCGCCGCCCGAAGGCGCGGGAGAACACGCCCCTACAAACGCAAAGTAGCCATTCGTCTCCTCGTCCAGACTGAAGCAGAGAGCCATACAGACCTGCTGTCTGCGAGGCCATTCAGCGTCAGGGCGCTGTTGCGTCGACGGCCCTGCGGCTCATGCGTCGTCCGGCGGCGGAAAGGCCGCAGCGGGCTAACGGCTTCGCAGGCGGAAGGCCGTCGGTCCTGATTGGCAGTTTCGTCTCTGAATTCCAAGCCCGCAGCGGCCGCCGGAACAGGAATGGCCTTGGGAGTATTCCCCTGTCCGTGAATTTGTAAAGGCGCTACGATCTCCGAGCCCGCAGCCCCCAGACTAAATCGCAATCTGGTAACGAAATTATTGCCCGTGCGATGTAAAATGGATTCGCGCGCCGCTGCGTCTCGGCGCGCGTGAGAGCGCTCGAAAAGGCATCCGCCCAAAATCAGCGGACGTACCTAAGAAAATCGGCGCGTGTGTTTAACGAGGGGAAGCCGAAGTGAGCAAAAGAAGCTGGTCGATGATAAAATTCAACTCACCCACGGCGCTTCTCGCCGCAGTCGTCTCCTTTTCGAACGCCAACGCCCAAACGGCAGATCCAGCCATCGGGCGGCAGCTCGCCGAGACCGTCTGCAGCGCCTGTCATCAGGTTGGCCCCGTTCCAACGCCGCAACCTGCGAACTCAAAGGCCCCCAGCTTCGTCGACATCAGCCGCATGCCATCGACAAGCGAACTCGCGATCAAAGTCTTCCTTCGGTCGTCCCATCCGACCATGCCGAATATCATATTGGATCAACAAGAAACCGATTCCATCGCGGCTTACATCCTAAGTCTCGCAAAGCATTAATCCGCAACCGCATGTGGGTCCGCTTTTGGCGCACCGGGTTCATCATGCGGGAATCGGGTGTGAGCCTGACGTGCCGGCCGCCTCGACGCCGCGGGGCGCATCGCCGAGAACGGCTGCGCGGAGGCGCCCGACGTCTGCTTAAGCAAAGTGTTTAAAATGGAGATATGTCGGACTTCAAGACCTCGCCGATTGTAGCGGCCCGGCGACGCGCATGGAGGCGGCTCATCGCGTTAAAGGGCAAACTTACAGCTCATCATGCTAGGCGCAAAAAAAGACGTCCTGCGGGACGGGGCTTCCGCAGGACGTCCGAAGGAAAGCGTCAGAAATGATACCGGCCTGCATCGTTTGAGCCGTTCGGGCTCCAATAGCGCCGCCAATTAGCGCGCCGGTCGATCTACCGAAGGCGAATACTTACGCTTCAATTTGAATTCGATACGCTACTGGAACGAGTCACCGACCGGCCCGCGCAGGCGGCGTCGCGTCCTTTCGCCTCAACGTCACGACAACATCCACCCTTGAAACCTCGTAGCCGTCTGGCGCCTCAATATGAGCGGCGAGGTTCATTTCGCTCGATTCGATATCGCGAACCTCCTTTGTATCCTCAAAGAAATAGTGAGAATGGTCGCTTGTGTTCGTGTCAAAAATCGCCCTGTCTCCCTCGATTGCCAGACTGCGGATCAGTCCCACCTGCGCAAACAGATTGAGAACGTTGTAGACTGTGGCCATTGATGTGTGGGTATTTGCGGCTCTGGCCTCATTAGCCAAAGATTCGGCTGTTACATGCCGATCGTTCTTGCCGAAGAGCAGCCTCACGAGGCCTCGACGCTGACGAGTCGCCCGCAGACCGTAGCTCTTCAAAAAAACGCCGATCTGAGCCTTGGATAGGGCCGGAGTTCCGGCAAGATACTGCCTCCTTGAATCGTTCATGACGCATGTCCCTTTGATTTTTCTTTTTTCTTGGCATTGAAAGTATTTTTTGGAGTAGCGAACGATCGGCCTTCATGTGGTCGATTGATCTTCATGCGGGCAGTTCAAGAAAGGGCTCAATGGGCAGCTGCGGAGCGTTGCCGGCCTGTGCTTGCGCCGCGGGTGGTGAAAGCATGTGGCGCAGCCACGCGATCGATGAAGTCTTGTGTCGTGTCGGTTGTGATCGCCGTCGTGCCGGGCCCAAGGTGTTCGGCGACCTGCGTGGCGCCCGCCAGCCTGTCAATATAGGCTTGCGCAGGATTAGTTTCGATCTTGGTCGAAACCGGACCGGCGCTATTGGTTCTGAACGGCTCCCCGGACAAGCGGTCGATGAATGCGCGCGAAGGATCTTCCGCGCTCGCTTCGCGGCAAAGGAGCCCGGCCATGATGGCGGCCCCGACAAACAAAAAACTCCTGGTATTGCTCATTGAAGCGCCTCCCGCTTTTGTCGGAATTTCGGCGCCCGCATATTTCGCGTTCGCCTTGCTGACAAAGCAATCGCAGGAGGCGTGCCAGTCGACGGCAGGATCAAACAGCAATCGGAACATCGACTCGGAATCTTAAAAAACACACGCTTAAACAGTATGTTAGATGTATACGTTGCAATGGCAAAAAGGTTGACGAAAACATTGCTACAGGCATTTAGCGGGAATTGACCTGCGCTTTTCTATACAGCGTATGTCATCTGAACAGGGACCCGATGCGTCCGGTCGAGCGGTTCGCAGGCGATATGCACAGTGACGGCGACCTTTGGATTAAGCGCGAATGGCATTCCGGCAGAATCACAACAGGGCGCCGTCGCATCGCGCGCGCCCTGCTGCATGATCGCGGCGCCGAGTTTGCCTGCGCCTCCGCGAACATATCGGCGCGGCGCAGGCTTTATCGCGCCGTCACATGGATCTCACAAACGCGGATCTTCGCGCGTCGCCGCCGCCCATTCTCCCGTATAGCCGAATGTCGGATCGTCCGGCGGCAAATTGGCGACGACGCATTCCGTCGTCATGAGCGTGCTCGCTGTGATGGTGGCGTGCTGCAAGGCAAGGCGCGTCACGCGCAGCGGATCGATCACGCCGGCCTCGAATAAATCGCCGAACCGTCCCGTTCTCGCATCGCAGCCGAAGCCTTCATCGCTCGAGGCCAGCGTCTCATACGCCACGGCCAGCGCGTCCTTGCCGGAATTGTCGGCGATCCGGCGCAAGGGTTCGCCCACCGCGTCAGCGATGATCTGAATACCGTGCCTGACGGCGATATCCGTGGACGAGAGGCCGCTCAGGGCTTTTCGGCAGCGCAGAAGCCCCGCGCCGCCGCCAGGAAGCCCTCCTTCGGCTAGCGCCGCGGCGACGGCGTTTCTTGCGTTCTCGACGCGCTGGAGACGCTCTTTCATCTCCGTTTCCGTCCCGCCGCCAACATGGATTGTTGCGGTGACGCTGGACAGATTGCCGATTCGTTCGTCGAATTCCTCGAGGTCGTGCAGCTTTCCCGTGGGAGAGCCCCGATCGTTTTTTTGCAGACGTTCCGCCTCGAACCGGAGCGCATGCACCCTTTCGGCAATCTTGTCGGCGTCGCCCGCCCCGCCGAACAGGGTCGTCTCACTCTCGGTGACTTCAGCGCGGTTGGCGCGGCCGAGATCGGCGAGCTTTACATGGCTCAGTTCGTCGCCATTGTCCTCCAGGATCGCCCGACCGCCGAGAAGGCAGGCGAGATCCGCAAGGGTCTCCTTGCGGCGGTCGCCATAGGCCGGCGGCTTCACCGCAACGGCCTTCAGGACGCAACGGATATGGTTGAGCAAAATCCCGCCGAGCGCCGCTTCCTCGATGTCGTCGGCGATGATCAACAGAGATCCTTCAGCCTGCCGCACCTGATCGAGGATCGGGATCAACTCGTCGAACTGTTTGATGGGGCGATCGTAGAGGAGCACGTAGGGGTTTATCAGCTCTGCAATGCGGCGCGTCTTGTCCGTCATGAAATAGGGCGAGAGCCAGCCCTGTTCCCAATGCGCGCCTTCCTGAAACGCGATTTCGTCGCTCGTCCCATTGCCGAGGCTGACGTTGACGATGCCGTTCGGGCCGACCTTTTTGAAGGCGGAGGCCAGCAGCTCGCCGACAGATAAGTCGCCGTTCGACGCGGTCGCGGCGATGTGAACGATCGAGCGCTCATCGGCGCAGCTCTTCGCCCGTCGCTTCAGGTCCTCGACCGCGGTCTGCGTCGCAAGCTCCAGCCCCGTCCGCAGCCCGTTCGGATCAAGTCCGGAGCTCATGGCCCGCAGAACCTTGCGGGCGATGAAGCGGGCGAGCACGATGGTCGTCGTCGTGCCGTCGCCGCATTCCTTGGAAACGCGGCCCGCCATTTCCTTGAACATGTTGATTCCGGCGCTTTCGAATCGATCGTCGACGGCGATCGATCGGGCGACGGTGACCCCATCCTTGGTTACGACCGGCAGAATCCCCGAGGTGCGATGCTGGATCACCACATTGCGGCCGCGCGGTCCGAGAGTCACCTGAACCGCATCGGCCAGTAGGTTCGCGCCCGCGAGCATCCTGCGGCGCGCGGCGTCGCCATAGCGAATATCTTTTGCCATTGTTTCCTCACCTGGAACGCCGACCGCGTTCTCTTTCGTCGCTTGTGTTCTTGTTCGTTGCGCGTGTTGTATTCGGCTTGCAACGCGTCACAGCCTCTTCGCGCGGCGACGCGCAAAGCCTTGTTGGGCCACGATGCGTTTGGATTTCGCCTAAATCCAAGACCATGACCGTGATCGACCTTCGTGTTTAGAGCATGATGCCGGTCCGAAAGCCGTGATGCTATTCGGCGTCATGCTCCATCCGGCAGCCTGGTTGGCCGGCGAAAAGCCCCGCCGGCTCAGGGCGGCGTCAAAAAAGCGCGGCGCAGCGACGCCGGCTTAAAGAGGTTTGCGAGGCCGCGCGCCGGCTTTCGCTGGAGCGGAAATCGCCGGCGCCGCGGTGCCCTGGCTGTTGATCATATAGGCGCGTCCCGCGGCGACCCGCCGCTCGCGCGAACGCTCGAGGCGGCGCCAGATCCAGATCAACTTTTTGTCGTTCCAATCCATGTAGCGCTTGATGTCTTCTTCATCGGCGGGATCAAGCTGCTGCGTCCAAAGCAGCTCCAGCTCCTCGGCGCGCGCGCCGCCGATCAGGGCGCGCAGCGCCGCTTCCTCGATCTCCAATTCATGGGTTGTGGCGTCGGCGCTTTTTGCCATCGCGGCGAGAAATTGTTCGACGTCTTCGTCCATTTTTCTCTCCCAGCTATGGCGCCGTCTTGTCCCTCATTTACGCAAACCGAGCCGCGCCATCTTATGGTACAGGGTCGCGCGCGTGATCCCGAGCTGTCGGGCCGATTCCGAAATATTGCCCGCCGTCTTGGCGAGCGCCGACCGGATCGCGTCAGCCTCCCAGTCGGCGAGCGCCTTGGCCTCGAGCGAGGGCCGCCATTTGGCAAGCGTCGACAGCGCGGCCTCTCCCTCTTCGTCGCCCTGGGCCGAAGCGCTCATCTCCTTAAGAAAGTCGATCGGGAGATCGGAAACCTGGGTTTCGCGGCCTGTGGTCATGGCCAAACAGGAGCGCAGCACATTGAGCAATTCGCGAATATTGCCCGGCCATGGATGTCGCTCGAAAATATCCCAAACTTCCGCGCTCAACGTCTTGCGCTCGTCGACTCCCTGCGCCTTAAGTTCGAGCTCCCACAAATGCTCGATCAAACCGAGCTTGTCGGGACGCTCCCGCAGCGGCGGCAACCAGAATTGCGCGCCGTTCAGGCGATAGTAGAGATCGCGTCGAAACGCGCCTTTTCTGACGCAGTCGGGCAGATCGCTGTTGGTCGCCGCGATGACTTGAACGTCGACCCGGACCGGCTTCGAGCCGCCGACCGGCACGATTTCCGAACTGTCGAGCGCGCAGAGCAGCGCGGTCTGGAGATCCAGCGCCATATCGCCGATTTCGTCGAGGAACAGAACGCCTGTATGCGCTTCGACGAACTTGCCCGCCTTGCCGCCGGTGCGCGCGCCCGTGAAACTGCCGGGCACGTAGCCAAACAGCTCGCTCGAAATCAGATCGCGCGGGATCGCCGCGCAATTCACCAGCACGAGCGGCCGCCCCTTGCGGATGCCCTGCGCGTGAATCATCCGCACCAAATGATCCTTGCCGACGCCTGACTCGCCAGTGATCAGGATCGGTATCTTCTGTTTCTGGAGATTGATGGCTTTTTGCTGCGCGGCTTCGAGAACGGCGTCGCGCCATTCCTCCCCATTTCCTTCCTTGGCGCCGCGGCCCGGCGCCGCGCCCGGGGCGGCGCGGCTTCCCCCCTTGACCGTAGAGACGCGGCTGGATTGAACAATGTCCTTCTCGGGGCGCCGCCTGACGATGAATTCCGCCTTGAGCCGCCAGCCGTGTGGGATCTCGAGTTCAATCGGTTCGCCCTGGCGCGCGCAGGCGCGCAGATCGCCAAGCGTGACCCCAAGCACCGCCTCCACTTTCTTGGAAAGAATATCCGAATGACGCTCGGCGCGGAGCAGATTGAGCCCCGTGCGCGTCGCGCCGACGATCCGGCCCTGTTCATCGAGTGAGATGAGGCCGTCGAGCAGACAATCCTGGCCGGTCAGACCGGCGCTTATATTGTTCAGGCGCATTCGCAGCATGAAGGCGCCGGGAGCCTGACACTCGAACAAATTGGTTTCGACCAGATAGCCGGCGATCCGAACGAAGCCGAGCAGCGTCTGCGCCGACGAACGCTGATCGGTAATGAGGCCAAGCAGGGCGACGAGGCTTCCGTCATGCGCGAAAAGCGGATGGCCAACCGTTGCGAAGGGATGCAGGATGGACGAGAAATGCTCCTTGCCGTCGAAAGCGACAGGCTCGCGCAACACGGCGGCCGTCCCCAACCCATTGTTGCCGATGATGAGCTCGTTCCAGCTCTCGCCGAGCCGCACCAGGCGACGCCCCATCGGGCCGAGATTGGAGCCCGCGTCGAGGGCGTGAATGAGCGTGCCGGCGCTGTCGGCCAGAAGCAGGCTGACGCTTGTGTCCCGCAGCGCCGGCTGCAGATTGAACGCCATGGTCGCCAGTGCCGTTCTGACGTCGAGATTGGTCGCCGAGGTCGCGCGGGCGCCGTTCTCGAAATCCATGATCGCATGCGGACGAAGAAGGTTCGTGCGCGGCGAGAGCCTGTATTCTTCGATGCATCTGTACCAGGCTTCCGAAACTTGCGGCCGCACCCAGTCGTCGCCTTCGGGCGGCTGACCGGTCTGCATCATCCAATCCCACGCGACTCCCGGCCGATCGACGCCGAACAGGCCCGCGTCCTGTTCAGGCGCAATAGTCTCCGGATTCAGGTGTTTCGGCATTTGGACCACGGTGTACATAGCTAAGCGCCATCCTGAGAGGCGAAAGGCCTCGGAAGTCTGCTACTCTGCGGCCTGATTCTGCCCTGTTGCAAGGAACTTTTCTACATAGACGTGATCTTTCGGCACGCCATAATTTGCTGCAGCCGCGAAGGTGGCGTCGATCATTCCCGGCGGCCCGCACATGTAAATATCCGGCGCCGCTTTCGTCCCTTCAAGATGTTTGAGAAGATCATCGACGACAGTACCCCGGCTGCCCTGCCAATTGCCGTCCGGCTGCATCACCGCGACATGGGCGCTGAAGTTCGGCATCGATTCCTCCAGCTTCTTCAACTCTTCCAGATAAAACAACTCATGCTGGTGGGTGACGCCGAAGAAAAGCTTCGCTTCCTGCGGGTGCTGCTCCTGCTGCATGTAGCGGATCATGGACAGGACCGGAGACAGGCCCGTTCCGCCAGCGACGAAATAGCGAGGCCGAAAGCCATTCTCGCGCAGGTTGAACGCCCCGAATGGACCGCGCAGTTTGACGGTCAGTCCTGGCTTCGCCGCCATCGTCAGGAAATTTGAAAACTGCCCGTCGGGCAAAAGACGGATCAGGAAATCAAGCCGGGACTGCGTGCTCGTCGTCGCCATGGAATAGGATCTGCTGACGGAAGAGCCCGGAATCTCGATATCGACATATTGGCCGGGGACGAAAGGAATGCTGATCGCGGCTCCCGTCTCGGGATCTTTCGGCTCGATTTGCAGCCGCGCCACATTGGAGGAGATGCGCTCCACGGCGACAATCTCGCCCTGCCAGTCCGTATTGACCTTATGAAAGGAAATGCGATCGAAAGTGTAGGGCAGCTGAAGAACGAGATCGCTTCTTGGAAAGGTTCGGCAGAGCAGAACCACGCCCGCCTCTTCTTCATCCGGCGGGAGGGCCTGCACGCTGCAGCCGCCAAGTTCGTAATCGCCGTCGACAATCTCCGCCTTACACGTCGCGCAGCCGCCTTCGCGGCAGGAGGCGAGCAAAATTACGTCCCTCTTCAGACCCGCAGAGATGACGTCCTCGCTCGGCGAACATTCGAAGGTCAGATCGTGCTGATCTTCAGTTATCGCGCGCACCTTGAACATGTTTTCGTCCCCAAATCCCCGAATGGAGGATCGCGTTTGCGATCAGTTTCATGAGAAAAGTTCAGCGCCGTCCCCCGCGCCGGCGGCCAGGCGTTCTGCCTCTTGCGCAAACGTGCACGCCCCAGGTCCACCCGAATGCTCGATCCGCCTTCGAACGCCGGACGAAGGCTGCCGCCCGGGGCGATCCGCAACGCCCGTTTCCGATCCGCAGGGCTTAATACTGCGCGTCTGCTCTGCTGACGTCGCCGCGATCGCGGTGCTGATAAAACGACACAACGTGGCCAACAGCTTCCCGGGAAGACGATTCGCTGAGCGAACATCCCTCCTGAACGAAGTCGCCGTCCCGATGGATCTCCCACCGCCACATGCATTCGAGATCCTGGACGAACGCGCGGTATCGGCCTTCGCTGAAGATCTCCACGCGTGTCGCTTGTTGTGTGAATGAGCCCCGATCGATCGGGGAGGGCGTCAAAACATTCTCTTCTTTTTGATCAACGTTCATTATCGCAGCCCTTGCAAAAGCGCTCCCCGATTTAGTCCGAGCGCCGGCGGGAAAACCGGCCGGCGCCCAAAACGCACTGCAATGTCAAACCACGTTGCCGAGCCTCAACACCTTGACGCCGCGCTTCTTGCGCAAGTCGTCAAGCGAATCCGCATAGTAGTCGGTATTGCGCAGCTCCATCAGGCGGCTGCCAAGATACGTATCCACTTTGAAGAACAAATTCACCGGGAGCACCGGCGGCTTGTAGAGCTGCCGGAAGGTGATCAGGATTTTCTCGGCGGCGAACTTGTCCTTTTCCGCGTCAATCTTGGCGATCCAGTCTTCGGAGACAGCCTGAGCGGTCTCCCCCGTGGTCGCCTTCGTGAAGAGATCGGCGGCGGAGAAGGTCGACGATTTCAGGACGGCGAGCCGCTCCTCGATCTTCGCTTCGATAAAAAGATAATCGACGTCAAGCGCATAGCTCGTGCGGAACGGCGAGGTATTCTTTTTGCGGAAATCCTGAATGAAGGCTGTGGCGTCCTTCACCGACTTCAGCTCGGCGATTTTTTCGAGCCAGTCCGACCGCACGGGATTTTCATGAATTTTGTAGTTGGGCATTTCTTGTTCCTCCCTTTCGATCGCTCAAACGTCGGTGAGCTTGCGATCGAGGCCCATCAGCTCGGATGTAATCGTAAAGGTGTTTCCGAGCGTGTAGGCGCGACCGATGGTCGACGACACATTCACAAGAAAATCATAAATGCTGTAGGTCTTCCCGAGCAAGTCGCTCGCCTTTTCCGTATCGATCTGGATCTTGCCATCGGCCTTGATCCACCAGAAGCCGCCGCGATCCTCGACAACGAGGGTCGGATTGCGCTTCGTTTCCTCGCGCATGATGATGTCTTCGACAATCGCGTCGATTTCGTCGCTTTTCATGAGCACGAGGACCACCGTATTCGACTCATGAACGACCTGGTTTTCCTCGGCGAAAAACTCCGCCGCGAAAGCCTCGCCGGATTTCTTCATGATGCCAGCGTTATATGCGTTCTTTGCTGTCATGTTCCTACACCTTCACTTGACGTCACGAGTAATGCTGGCGATGAGCTGACCGGCGTCGACCTTGAAGTCGATTTTCTTCGCGTAATCCTCGACCCAATCGTTCACGACCCGGCCGACGGCCGCCTTGATGGCGGCGGGGTCGCTAACGCCCGCAACTTTGTCCACCTTCGCGTATATGCCAAGGAAGTCATGGAGGGCCTCGGCGGTCTTCTGCAGCCATTTGTTGGTCCAGGCGCGAAGCCAGGTCCGGTTGTGGTCTCCGAATTCCGGATCGTCTCCGAGCGAATAGAAGAACAGATCGCTCATCGCAGCCTTTGTGGTCTGGAAGTAGGTCTGCGTTTGATTGAGGAAGAACGGCGTCAGGCCGTCGCCATAGTGCGCCGCGAGGCGGCCGAAAAATTCGCGCCGGGCAAATTGACCGAACAGCGGATCATAGACGCCATGCACGGCCCAGAGGATTTCATTGAAGTCCTGAATTCCCTGCCAGGCTTCTTCCACGGTCTCGCGCGCGCCGCGGTAGATCGGGTCGGTCAGCCACACTTTTTTCGGGCCGTCGGTCGACTCCGGAAAGCCCGGAACGATCTTCGACAGAAAATTGCGTTCAAGTTGAATCATCTGGGCATTGTCGACCTTGTCGAGCGCCGCAAAGGTCGCGGTCGAACGGATCGTGTCGGACAGCGCGTCGCGCGAGACCGACGAATGCGCGTTGAACAGCCCGTATTCGCTGAACAGCAAGGCGCCCCAATATTTATCGAGAATCTCGTCGCGCCATGTCGGATCGATCGAGCGCACAGCTCCTTCGGCCGAATAGCCTTCCAGGAAACGCGTCGTGTAGCGCCACTCTTCCGCTTTGTCCTTGACATAGGGCGCATGCCAGCGGCGCGCGGGATCGCGGTGGCGATACCAATCGGTCGTGCGAAGCTCGGTGCTTTCGTTGCCCCAGGACGGCCGGCCGCCATGAAACTTCTGGGTCCAGTCGCCCCAATCGAGGCCGCCGGCGATCCAGTCGGGATTGGGTTGCGTGTAGAGCGTCAGGATTTCATATTCGCTGAGCCGCTTCCAGCGCGGCGTCACGAAATAATTCATCCGGCGTTGCGTGTCGAGTTCATGATCGGGAACGGCGGCGAGAATTTGCGCTGCTTTGTCAGGATCGGTTAGCCCGCGCTTGGTCGTCGAGGCGATAGCCATAGATAGTTTCCTCCGTTGATATTATTTCATGGCGCGACAGAGGCCATGTTGTTCGGCGTCGATCGGAAGCCGTCGGATCGACCTGGGCCGATCCGACGAAAGCTGTTTTTTAGAAGCCTGCGAGCGGATCGGCGAACACACAATTTGCCCGCTTCAGATCTTCGACGGTCCACAAATTGCTGCCTGCGACATGGGGCTGACCGATCAGGGTCTTGCCATCGGCGCGAACGCCATGTCCTTCGACGATCACATCCGACAACTCGCGGCCGCTGTATTGCTCGAAGACGCTCTGGCACTCGTAGCGCTCGGGCTCAGACAACCACATGCGCTCGCCCCAATCATCGCTGAAGGAGTGCTTCTGGCCGTTGAACTCATGCACCCTCAGCGAACCCGAGCACTTTGCGAGCGTCGGGCAGAACGGCACCTGAGACACGCGGTCGACATAGACCTGATGGCCGTTCTGGACGAGCCACTGGATCGGCAGGAATCCGCTCTTCGGATCCTCGCAGCCCAGAGCCTTCCATTCGCGCAGGATCTTGCCGTAATGCGCGTCCCATCCCGGATAGTTCGCCTCGAACCATTCCATGTCTTCTTCATCCGGCAGCGACAGCCGGAAGAAGCCGGTCGGCCACAATGCGTAGGCCAACAGGAAGAGGTCGTGGTGCGCCCAATAGGCGTCCTTTTTGGCGTCGCGCAGGCTCGGCGGGGAATTGACGCCATATTTTGCGAGACGACCAATCCAGATGCCGCCCCAATCTTCATAGACCCAACGATTCCAGGTCTTGACCCACGGCTCGACCTTGAATTTCGAGCCATATTCGAACAGCATTCCGAGCACAGGGGTGAAATATTTCTGCTGCGTCCAGAACGCATTGTTGAGATCTGTATTGAGATATTTCTGCGCCGCCGGATCATTGGCGATCGACACGACCGTCTGGTAGCCGTTCGCCATATGGCGCAGCTCGTCGGTCTCGATCGAGAGAAACACCGTCGGCGTGATTTCGTCGCCGTTCGCCGAAGCCCATTCGGTCACGGCCACGATCAGCGGGTTGGTGAAGCAAGCTTCGCCGACGAGCTGGAGATTGACCGAGCATTCGACCGCGTCGCCGGAAATGAAGCCGTCGGCGAAGACGCGCTTCATGCCCTTCCAAAGCGGTCCGATGGCGCGCGTGCGGCGCGCGTCATTGTGGCCGGCCGGATCATGGTAGTGCTTCGAGAAATAGTAATTCACGAAGCCGCATTGATGGGTGTGGCGAATTTCGTCGAGGACCTGCGCGAGATAGCCGTTCTTCTGCTCGGCGGCGCTCGCTGAATCCCACAACATCGCGGACGCCGCGATGGCGTTGTATTCACCGACTTCGAGGAAGTTGGAGGCGACCTTCATCGTCTCGCCCCAGCGCGGATGTACGCGGTTTCCAGCTTCAAGGCGGGTCAATCCGTCAAGCAGGGTGCCGAACTGGCGCTCATCCTTGACCGATTCCATCCGCGCGTATTCCTTGGCGATGAGCTTGAACTGCTCCTTGGTGTCGTTCGCCATGTGGTACTTGGTGGGGTATTTCGTCCGGTTCTGCGCGAAGTCCCAGTTGAAGCTTTGCAACCACCTATGCACTTCCTGAGGGCTTACACTTGTCGGCGCGCGGTTGGCTCCGAGTGCGTCCGACGCAGCTTTCGTCGCGGTGCTTAATGCCATATGTCTCCTCCTTGGTGCTCACATTGGACGCCGGCAGAGCCAGCAACCTTGATCTGCAGCGCCTTATCGATCGAGCGATTGAGATGGGCTCGATGTGGCGCTACCCTATCAGCAAGTGTGGCGCCGCGCTTGAGATGAATGCCAGCCAATTTAAAAAGACATGTTATTTCAATATGATGTAGAAATTCTCTAATCATGCTTGGCTGGCGCTCTCCGGCTCCTTCGGATTATTTTAATCCAGCCATCTGTCCGCAAATTTGACAAGCGTCAGACTGAACTCGACGCGGGCCAATAGAGCGGGCTTTTTGCAACGCAGCGCGCCGTCGATTGTTGTCTTTCCTGTGTAGAGATCTATTTTCTGCAGGGGGGAGAAGCGCGTCGTCTCCGCCGTTTCCGTTGCAGTGCGGCAGCTCTGTTGTGCGCTGCAATGATGTGTTTATGATTATAGGACGAATTTTCTTTGCCAAAGTCGTGGGAATTGATAGGTTGTTTCCGTGTCGGGGCGCGTTAAGTCTTACGAATGGAACTGGGGCAGGATAAAATGCACTCCGCTTGAGTTGCGCCTCTAGAAAATTTCTTCTCCATCGCAATCTGTATAAGAATAATACATATGTATAATTGCGATACAGATCGACAATGGCGCTCTCCGTTAACCTCCGCTCTGATCCTCCATTCGCTTTGTAGCGCGCACCCCCAGATCAGGGGATCAGCCGCTCGCGCAGCCTTCTGTTTTTCATCTTCAACTGTATCGATATCAGACAGTATCAGTTTTGAACTGTATTGATTTTTTACAGGCGCCGGATTCCGCGTGGGTTCAGGCTTGATGGGTTTGCTTGAGGACAGCATGAAGGGACTCGCGGCGGTTGCGCTTCTGATGATCTGGAGCCTGCCGGTCGCTGCGGGGCCGCCAACGCCGGGCTACGTCGAGGCGGCGCGCGCCTTCAGTCAGCTGCCGATCAGCGAAAGGCTCAAATTCAAAGTCCTGCTGACGGCGGCAGGATATTGGCCGGTGACCGCGGACGCCAATTTCAGCCGCCAGCTTTTTGAAGCGACGGCGCAGTATCAAAGCGACAACGGGCTTTCGGCGACCGGCGCCATAGACGAAGATCTACGCGCGCGGCTTTTTCGCGCTGGCGCGCCGCTGTTCGAGATGTGGGGATTTCGGGCGATCCCGCATCCATCGCGCGGTTACAAGATCTGGGCGCCGATGGGGCTTGGCCTGGTGGCCGAGCGGGACAAGGATGGCCTCACCTGGCGAGATCCGGCCAAGCGGGTTTGGCTGACCTATGACTACCTCCGCGACGTCAATCTCGCCAACGCCTATAAATCGGTGGTCGAGAAAGTCATTGCCGACGGCGGGCAGATCTCTTTCAAGATTTTGACGGATGACTTCTTCATCGTGTCGTCGCGCGCCAATGGGCTCGACAGTTACATTCGCTGCCAAAGCGATCGCCCGGGCGTGATTTGGCTCTCGCTGTTTTGGCTGGAGTCCGCCGCCGATCTGCATCTGGAGCGCGCGGCAGCTTTAATATCTGGGTCGCTCGCAAGTTCGATGAGCGGCGCGCCATTCGCCGATCTCTCTCAGCTGCCCTCGTCGGTCGGCTTGGCGCCGGCGGCGGACCCCGCCGGCGTCAGGCCAACGGCTGCGTTGGCGCCAGAGACGGCGCAAAAGCAGCGCGAGAACATGCCCGGAATGGGCTTCTCTGTGAACGACGAGGGATTTGTTGTAACCAGCGCCCAAATCGTCGCGTCCTGCTCGAACATCGCGGTCGCGCAGAATGGACGCGCCGCGGTCCAAGCCGAACTTGTCGCTCGCGACGACGCCGCGGATCTTGCCCTTCTCAAAACGCCGTTGAAGCCGGACGGTGTCGCCAATATTCGCTCCGACGTCCAGCTCGGCGAAACGATCGAGGCGTTTGCCTTTCCGCTCCCTCCCGCGCCGCTGAACGCGGGCGAGTTTTCTTTCGGCCGCATCACGGGCCTCACTGGCGTTGCGGGCGACGACCGCTTCCTGCAGATTTCGACGCCGGTCCAGCCGGCCGATTCTGGAAGCCCGCTTTTCGACCAGAGCGGCTATGTTGTCGGAGTCGTTTCGGCGAGGCTCGACGCCTTCAAGACCCTTGTAGCGACGAGCGGCGATGCGCCGCAAAAGGTGAACGTCGCGCTTAAAGGAAATCTCCTCGCGGGCTTTCTTGAGGGCAACCATATCGCTTTCACGGGCGCGACCGCGTCGAAGGAGATGTCGGCGCCGGCGCTGACGGCTCAGGCTCGAGCCGTGAGCGTTTCCGTCTCATGCCGATAGCAGGCGAGCGGCTGGCGCCGCTGCCATTTTGTCTGCTCCCAAGCCGAAACGCCCTTATCCTCATGTCCAGATTTGACCGGCTCGGCGGCGTCCCCTGACCGGAATCGCTGCCGTTGCGAGGTCTGTGATATAGAGAGACGACGGCCGGCCGAAGCATCGGCGCTCTCGCGCAGGCGGCTCGGCCCCGTTTTTGCGTCGGCGAATCGAGCGACGTCCAGCTGTGGAGCCATGAGCGAGGCATGACGCAACTTCCGCCGCTGCAAAGCCTCATCGACGCCGACTCGGACGGCCGCCCGGGGCCCGCCAAGTCGGCCGGGTTCGGCGCAAAGATCCGCAACTGGTTCCTGACCGGGATCGTCGTCGCCGGACCGGTCGCCGTCACCGCCTATATCGTCTGGTGGTTCGTCGACACCATCGACGCCTGGGTGCGCGGCCTGCTGCCGCAAAATGTCGTGCCGGATTTCTATTTGCCGTTTCGCGTGCCGGGACTCGGCGTCGTCCTGGCATTCCTCGGCCTGACGCTGCTCGGCTGCGCCACCCACAGCATCGCGGCGCTCGGCCTCTTCAAGATCGGCGAGGCGCTGCTCGCCCGAATGCCCGTGGTCCGCTCGATCTATAAAAGCGTGAAGCAGATTTTCGAAACGCTGTTCTCGCAGTCCGGGCAAAGTTTTCGCAAGGTCGGGATGATCGAGTTTCCGGGCAAGGGCTCCTGGTCCATCGTCTTTATTTCCCTGCCGCCGTCCTCTCTCATTGGCTCTCATCTTGCCAACGGCGAGCCCTATGTTTCAGTTTTTCTGCCCTGCGCGCCGAATCCGACCACCGGTTTCTATTTCTATGTGCCGGCCCGCGAGGTGATCGAACTGGCGATCACGCCGGAGGCCGCCGCAAAGCTGATCATGTCCTGCGGCGTCATCCAGCCCGAGGCGCCGGCGGTACTCGCCGCCGTTGCGCTCAATCCCCAGGGCGAGACCGTCTGATGTCGCGGCAGGGGGCGGCCCGGCTCACTTGGCCCGGCTCAAATTGACCTTGCGGCCCGTTCTCTCTAACACCGGAGCGCCTCCCGCGCCCAAGGGAAGCAGCCCTTTGCGGCGTCCTTGGCCGTGGCCAGGACTCAATGTCTTCAGCGGACCCCAATGGCAGTCTATACCGAAGTCTCCGACGCCGACCTCGCCGCCTTTCTTGAGCATTACAATCTCGGCCGCGTCCGCGCCCTGAAGGGCATCGCGGAAGGCGTCGAGAATTCGAATTTCGTCCTGTCGACCGAAACGGGCGTCTACATCCTGACGCTCTATGAAAAGCGCGTCGAGGAGGGGAGCCTGCCGTTCTTCCTCTCGCTGTTGGATCATCTCGCCGCGCGCGGCCTAAACTGTCCGCAGCCGGTGCGCATGCGTTCGGATGGGGCGCTCGGGCGCCTCGCCGGGCGTCCGGCGGCGATCGTGACCTTCCTCGAAGGCGTTTGCCGCAACCGGCCGAGCATTGCCGATTGCGCCCGCCTCGGGGCCGCGCTGGCGCAGCTTCACCTCGCGGCCGCCGATTTCAAGGGCTCGCGCGCCAATGCTCTCAACCTAGAAGCCTGGCCAAAACTCTTCGCGCCGATCGCCTTTCGCGCCGACGAGGTCAAAGCGGGCCTTGCGGCGACAATCTCCGCCGAGCTGAAATTCCTGCAAGCGAACTGGCCGCGGGATCTGCCGCGGGGAATCATCCACGCCGATCTCTTTCCCGACAATGTCCTGTTTCTCGGCGACGAGATCTCCGGCGTGATCGACTTCTATTTCGCCTGCGTCGACGATCTTTCCTATGACCTTGCGATCTGCCTCAACGCCTGGTGTTTCGAGCCGGGTGGCGCGTTTAACATCGACAAGGGCGCGGCGATGTTCGGCGCTTATGCAAGCCTGCGCCCCTTGAGCGCGGCGGAAGCGAAAGCCATCCCGACGCTCGCCCGGGGCGCCGCCCTGCGCTTCGCGCTGACCCGCCTCGTCGACTGGTTCAACGTTCCCCCGGGCGCGCTCGTCAATCCGAAGAATCCGCTCGAATATTTCGCCAAATTGCAAATGCTGCAGACGATCGGCGACGCGCGAGAACTCGGCGTCCTGATATGAATTGGAAGCGTCGATGCCAAAGCCAGTCGTGATCTTCACCGACGGCGCCTGTTCGGGAAATCCCGGTCCCGGCGGCTGGGGCGCCGTCATGACGTTCGGCGATCACCTCAAGGAGCTTTGCGGCGGCGAGGCGGCCACGACCAACAATCGCATGGAGCTGATGGCGGCGATCATGGCGCTCGAAGCGCTGACGCGGCCCTGCGCCGTGCAGCTCGTCACAGATTCCAACTATGTGAAAGGAGGCGTCACCACATGGCTGGCCGGATGGAAGCGCAATGGCTGGCGCACGGCGGACAAGAAACCTGTCAAGAATGTCGATCTATGGCAAAGGCTCGAAGCCGCGGCGGAAGCCCATGCGATCGAATGGCGCTGGGTCAAGGGCCATGCCGGCGACGAATTGAACGAGCGCGCCGACGCACTCGCGCGGCTCGGCATGGCTCCGTTTCTATCTGCCCGCAAAGCGGCCACGCCGTAACGATTGCAGCGGACGCAAGAGGTTCTGCTCCGCCCCGCGTTAAAGCTGATGCAAAATCGCTTCGGCGCCGGAGACGTCCGCCCTGCTGGCGCTCGCCTCGACATTGAGCTGCTGCACCACGCCGTCGTCGACCACCATCGAATAACGCTGCGACCTCACGCCAAGGCCGCGCTCGGTCAGGTCAAGGGTCAGGCCGAGCGCCTTTGCGAAATCGCCATTGCCGTCGGCGAGAAAGGACATATGCGCGCCGGCGTCGCTGGAGGCCGCCCAGGCGTTCATGACAAAGACGTCGTTGACTGCGGTGACCGCGATGGCGTCGATGCGTTTCTGTTTGAAATCGTCGAGCCTGTTGACGAAACCGGGCAGATGCACATTGCTGCATGTTGGCGTAAAGGCGCCGGGCACGCCGATCAGAACGACCCGCCGGCCTTTAAAAATATCGTCCGTCGAGCGTACGGCCGGACCCTCCGGGGTCATCACGGCGAAGCTCGCGTTTGGCAAACGATCCCCGACTTTAATTGTCATTTTTTCCCCCCTCCGTTCGCTCCGCGGCGGCGCGTCCAGCGCCGAGCTCGAGGCCGAATTCATAGCTCTCGTGCGGCGCAGCCAGCGTCACTGTGATTGGCGTAACTTGGGCAAGATCGAGGCTTTCCTCGCGCGGCACTTCCACCTCGACGATCAGGAACTCTCCCGGCTCTTCGCCGCGCCGCGACTCGAAATACCATCCGGGCGGGGATTCGACGAAGAGATCCGTCGCGCCGATCGCCGCCGCGTCGCCGCGCAGGCTGACCCGCCATGTCGGCTGGCTTGCGCCCAGATCCCGTGTGACAAGAAATTTGCCATCCCGCTCCTCGGCGCCGAGCCGGCGCGGCACCTTCGCCGCCGCCGCGTCGAGCCGGGCTTCATGGTCCAATGCGCGCGCGTCGCCTGGGGCCGCGGCGGGCAGTTTCAGCTCGACCTGGGCATTAACGGGAATGCAGATCTGCCCGCACACGGCATAATTCAGGGACAGCGACAAGAGGGCGGGGCGCCCGGCGTGGGTCAGCTTGAAGTCGAGCGGAAAAACCACCTCATCGCGATAGCCGAAGGCGTCGGAGCCACCTTCGTCGATGCGGCTTGGCGTCGGAAAGCGGACTGTCACATCTTCGACATTGTCCGACGCCGTGAAATTGAATTCCGGCGGAGCCCCCGCCTCGCCGGGATTGCGCCAATAGGTGAGGACGCCCGGCTCCAGACGAATTTCGACGCCGGCCCGGTACGAGCCGGCGTTCGCGCCGGGCGTTGCGATCAGGCGCGCCGAGGATTTCGGCCCGCCGACCCACTCGGTGGCCAGCGGCTCCGCCCGTAATTCAGCCATGAATCCGGCCGAGCATCCGGCTGTGATGGCGGCGGCGAGAAGCAGCGACGAACCGCCTGCGCGGCTTGGTCGCGTTGCCTCGTTGAAAAGCTGGAAAGACATTTGCATCAGAACGATACGATCGCGGGATCTATTCGACGTCCAACCTATTTTGCATGTGACGGCGCCGCAACCTACATTGAGGTGATCTGGAGCACGCAAGGGAGGGGGGCAAGAGTGCGAAGATGGAGTAGGGCGCGGTTTTAACCAGCGTTGGAAGCAGTTCCAGCAGAATATGGCGGAAATCATGGGTTCGAGATTGCCTCGCGACGGTGGAAAACAGGGCCATGGCGCTTTTCTTGACGGGCAATTGCTCGTCGCCATGCCCGGCATGTCCGACAACCGCTTCTCCCGCTCGGTCATCTACCTTTGCGCCCATTCCGAGGAAGGCGCGATGGGAATCATCCTCAACCGGCCTGCGCGCAAAGTGACCTTCTCCGAATTGCTGGTGCAGCTCGACGTCATCAAGGCGGATGAAATGATCCGTCTGCCTGCGCAGGCGGAGCTGGTGCAGGTGCTGAAGGGCGGCCCGGTCGAGACCGGCAGGGGCTTCGTGCTGCACTCCAATGATTTTTTCATCGACGATTCGACGCTGCCGATCGACGCCGGCGTGTCGCTGACGGCGACGATCGATATTTTACGCGCCATCGCCAAGGGCGACGGTCCCGATCGCGCCATTCTCGCCCTCGGCTATGCCGGCTGGTCGGCGGGGCAGCTCGAGGCCGAGATGCAGGACAATGGCTGGCTGAACATTCCAGCCGACCCGTCGCTGATCTTCGACGAAGCGCTCGGCTCCAAATATGAGCGCGCGCTGCAAAAGATCGGCATCGATCCCGGCCGCCTCTCCTCGGATCTCGGCCACGCCTAAGCGGCGGGCGCGGGTCAGGCGGCGCAATCAGGCTGCTATTGTGGCGGCGCCGACAAGCTTTCGGGCTTCGGCCGCGCTGATCGGGTGGCCAAAGGCGAAGCCCTGCGCGAATTCGCAGCCGAGCTGATAGAGCTCGATGGCGTCGGATTCGGCCTCCGCCCCCTCGGCGACGACCTCCATGCCGAGATCATGCGCCAGCGCGACGATCGAACGTAAAATGACGGGGCGTGCGCCATTGCCATTCTGGCGCACGAAAGAGCGGTCGATCTTGATGGTGTCGAATGGAAAACGCTGCAGATAGGCGAGCGAGGAATAGCCGGTTCCGAAATCGTCGAGCGAGAGCCCGGCGCCGAGATCGCGGATGCGGGTCAGGATTTGCGCCGCATATTCCGGATTCTCCATGACGAGGCTTTCCGTCAGCTCCAGCTTCAGCGAGCCAGGCGCGATCTCGACGCGCGAAAGCACCGATTTGACGTCCTGAAGCAAATCGTGCCGCAGCAATTGCCGCGACGAGACATTGACGCTGACGAAGATCGGCGGATCGACGTCGAGCGCGCGCTGCCATACGGCGAGCTCGCGCGCGGCGCGGTCCATGGCGAAAATCCCAAGGTCGATAATGACTCCCGTCTCCTCGGCGACGGAGATGAACTCGCCGGGATTGAGGCGACCGAGACGGGGATGGTCCCAGCGCAGCAGCGCCTCGAAACCGGCCACGGTGCGGTCCTCAAGACGGACGATCGGCTGAAACACCACTTTCATCTCGCCGCGGTCGAGCGCTCGCTTGAGATCGGCGGCAAGCCCGAAACGGTCCGAGCGAAGCGAGCGCATGGTGGCGCGGAACACCTCGATCCGGTTGCCGCCGAGACGCTTGCCGTGGCGCATCGCAATTTCGGCGTCTTTCAGCATGTCCTCGCGCTTGCCGTGGAGCTGCGGATCGTAGAAGGCGAGGCCGATCGAGGCGGTGAGGGGAATTTCCTTGTCGCTGAAGGAGACCGGCGTCGAAGCCACGCGGCGCGCCGTATTGGCGAGAGCCGTGATCTGATCGGCTTCGGATTCCGAGACGATCAGCAAAATGAATTGGTCGCCGGACAGGCGGGCGAGCGTGTCCTGCGGCTTCAGGATGCGCCCGAGCCGGCGCGCCACCGTCAACAGGATCGAATCGCCGGCCGAGAGGCCGACCTGCTCATTGATCTGCTTGAAGCGGTCGATGTCGATGCTCATCACCGCCGGCCGGATTTTCGGATCGCTCTGCGCGAGGGAGAGCGCCGCGTCGAGACGATCGAAGAACAGCTCCCGGTTCGGGAGCCCGGTCAGGTTGTCATGTACCGCGTCGTGGAGCAGCCGCTCCTCGGCGGTCTTGATTTCCGTGATGTCGCTGAGGACGCCGACAATCCGCACCACTTCGCCGTCGGCGCCGATCACCGGCCGCGCTTTCAGGCGGAACCAGAAATGCTGGCCGTCGGCCGCGCGCAGCCTGAAATCCTGGTTGATGCGGCCGCGGCGCTGTTCCAGCATGGCGTCGAGACAGGCGCGGTAGCGGTCGCGCTCGCTTTGATGCAGCACGTCGAACCAGTTCGAGGCGGGCCCTTCGAGGGCGCCGCGCTGAAGGCCGAGCTGGGCCTCGACCTCGGGGCTCACATAGACGCGGTCGGCGCTGACGTCCCAGTCGAAGATGATGTCGCCGCTGCCGGTGAAGGCCAGCGCCTTACGCTCGGCGTCCGGCACTGCGCCATGGGCGAGCCCGGCGCCGACAAAGGCGTTCTGCATGATCGTAAAGCCGATCAGCATGACGATCAGCACAAGGCCGCCAATCAGCGCCGGCGAGACGAGATCATTGGTCAGCGCGCCGGTGACGGTGAAGGCGGCCCCGACGATCCAGGCGAGCAGCAGGAACCAGGTCGGGATCAGCATCACCGCCCGGTCGTAGCCGTGGATCGCAAGATAGAGCACCAGCACGAAGCCGACGGCGCCGATCGTCGCGATGGAAATGCGCGCGACGCCGGCGGCGACCGGCGCGTCATAGACGGAAAGCCCAACGAGAGCGGCAAGGAAGATCAGCCAGATGGCGGCGACATGGGAGGCGCGCACATGCCAGCGGTTGAGATTCAAATAGGCGAAGAGAAACACCAGCAGCGTCGCGGCGAGGATCGATTCCGTGCCGGCGCGCCAGATGCGGTCCGATTGTCCCTCCGAGCCAATGATCCGTCCCCAGAAGCCGAAATCGATGCAGACATAGGCGAGCACCGTCCAGGCGAGGGCGGCGGCTGCGGGAAAAATCACGGCGCCGCGGACGACGAAGACGATGGTCAAAAACAGGGCGAGCAGGCCGGCGACGCCGATGATGATGCCCTTATAGAGGGCAAGGCTCGTCATCCGGTCCTTATAGGCGTCGGGCTCCCAAAGGTGCAGCTGCGGGAGGTTCGGGGTGCGCAATTCTGCGACATAGGTGATGGTGGTGCCGGGATCGAGCGTCAGACGGAACACGTCGGCGTCTTCGCTGTCTTCACGCTCCGGCGGAAAGCCCTGGCTGGCGGTGATCGCGGAAATGCGCGTCGCCCCGAGGTCGGGCCAGATCACGCCCGAGCCGACGAGCCGGAAATGCGGCGCGACGATCAGCCGTTCAATCTGCTCGCTGGTGTCGTTGGTCAGCGCGAACACGATCCAGTTGGGTCGCGTCCCTTCTTCGCGCGCCCGGACTTCGATGCGCCGCACGATGCCGTCCGAGCCCGGCGCCGTCGAGACGAGCAGGCGGTCGCCATCGGAATTATAGCTTTCGACGGCCTTGGTCAGGTCGATCACTTGCGAATCGAGCGGCACGCGCACCGATTCGATCGCGTTCGCCGGGCCGAGCGCGCCGGCCAGCGTCAGCGCGAGCGCACAGAGCAGGAAAAGGCAGCGGCCCAGCGCTGCAAAACCCTGCGCCATAAAACCCCGCGTTCCTTGCGCGAGACTTTTCACAGCCGGCCCTGACGCGGTCGCGCCGGCGTTTGGTCGGTTTCGACGAGGCCGTACAGCAGATGGTCCTCCCAAACCCCGTTGATGCGCAAATAGGCCCGCGCATAGCCTTCGCGCGTAAATCCGACCCGCTCCAAAAGCCGCGTCGAGGGAATATTATGCGGCAGGCAGGAGGCCTCGACCCGGTGCAGCCTGAGCGTTCCGAATGCGAAAATCACTCCGGCGCGCACGGCTCGAGTCATGAAGCCATGGTTGGCGAAAGGCTCGCCGATCCAATAGCCGAGCGTCGCCGCCTGGACGACGCCGCGCTTGACCTGACCGACGGTCAGGCCGCCGACCAGCACGTCATCATCGCGAAAGACGAGGAAGGCAAAGGATTCGTTGCTGTCGATTTCCTGCTGATGGCGCCGGACGCGGCGGCGGAAGGCGGTGCGGGTCAAATCGTCGGCCGGCCAGGTCGGCTCCCATGGCGTCAGAAAATCGCGGCTTCGCTCGCGCAGGCCCGACCATTCCTCGAAGTCGCGCATCTCCGGCGGGCGGAGATATACGCCCTCGCCGCGCAAAAATTGCGCATTCTCATTGTTCGGGCCGATCCGGAACAGAGCCACGGTCATGCCTCCTTCAACTGGCGCGCAGCCTCTGCGCGACGCGATCGGGCGCGGGGACCTTGCTGACCGGCCCAATGGCGGCGACGGTCGGGTTCGAGCGCAGCGCCTGCGCTCCGGCGGCGCGGATGTCGGCAATGTCGAGCCGGTCGATGGCGCCGATGATTTCCTCGCGCGACAGCACGCGGTCGAACGCCATCACCTGCCGCGCAATCTGTTCGCAGCGGGGCGAGGGCGATTCGAGGGCGGTCAGCAGCGAGACCTTCATCTGCGCCTTGGCGCGGCGCGCCTCGTCTTCGCTCAGCGACAAGGCGGCCTCGGCGAGGCAGTCCAGCGCGACCGGCATCAATTCCGCGACGTCCTTGGCGCTCGTCGCCGCATAGAAGCCGAAGAGGCCGGTGTCGGAATAGCCCCAATGGAAGGCGTGAATCGAATAGGCGAGGCCGCGCGTTTCGCGGACCTCCTGGAACAGGCGCGACGACATGCCGCCGCCGACTGCATTGGCGAACACCTGCAGCGCGTAGAATTCCTCCGAGGCATAGGAGAGCCCCTCGAAGCCGATGACGATATGGGCCTGTTCGAGCCGGCGCTTTAGCCGGATTTCGCCGCCCTGATAGACGGCGGCGGGCGCGGCGGCCGCGGCGGCGCGCGGCGCCAGCGCTGAAAAACGCCGTTCGACCTCATCGCAGATCTGCTCGTGATCGATCGCGCCGGCGGCGCCGATGACGGTCGCGTCGCTTGCGTAATGGCTGTCGAGATAGGCGCCGATCGCCTCGCGGCCGAAGCTCGCGATCTGGTCCGGCGTGCCGAGGATCGGCCGCCCGATCGGCTGGCCCGGAAAGGCGGTCGCGTTGAAGAGATCGAAGACAAGATCGTCCGGCGTATCGTCGACGGCGCCGATCTCCTGCAAAATGACGCCCTTCTCGCGCTCCAGCTCCTCCTTGTCGAAGGTGCTTTCGGTCAGAATGTCGGCGAGAATATCGACCGCAAGCGGCGCGTCCTCCGCCAGCACATGGGCGTAATAGGCAGTGTGCTCGGTGCTCGTCGCGGCGTTGAGGTCGCCGCCCGCGGCCTCGATCTCCTCTGCGATGGCGCGCGCGGAGCGCCGCTTGGTGCCCTTGAAAGCCATATGTTCGAGCAGATGCGACAGGCCGTGTTCGCTGCGCGATTCATGGCGCGAGCCGGCGCCGATCCACACGCCAAGCGAGGCGGTCTCAAGATGCGGCATGGCGTCGGTGACGACGCGCAGCCCGGAGGGCAGGGTCGTGATGCGCGCGCTCATGAGGCGGCCTGTGCGGATTGCTCGGCGACCGCGTCGCGGATGAAGCGTTCGACGGCGCCCTGATCGTTGGGAATGATCGAGAATTGCTCGGCGCGCTCAAGCAAGCCGTGAAGATGCGGCGGCAAGGCCGGCCGGACGCCAGTCGCGGCCTCGATCGCGTCGGGAAATTTCGCCGCATGGGCGGTGCCGAGCACCACGAGCGGCGTCGCTGCGCCCCTTGTCGCGATCTCGCGGCGGGCGGCGCCAAGGCCGACGGCGGTGTGCGGATCGGCGAGATAGCCGCTTTCGCGCCAGAGCCGGGCGATTTCCGCAGTGGTTTCCGGCTCACTGACGGAGAAGGCGTCGAAATCGGCCCGAATCGCCTTCAGCGGGGCCGGATCGATGGTGAAGCCGCGCGACTGCGACAGCTGCGCCATCCAGGCGCGGACGGCGGCGCCGTCGCGGCCCTGCGCCTCGAACAGGAGGCGCTCGAAATTCGACGACACCTGAATGTCCATCGAGGGCGATTGCGTCGCGTGAACCTCGCCCACAGCATAGGCTCCGCTCTCCAAGGCGCGCGGCAAAATGTCGTTGGAATTGGCGGCGATCACCAGCCGGTCGATCGGAAGACCCATGCGCTTGGCGATCCAGCCGGCGAAGATGTCGCCGAAATTCCCCGTCGGCGTGACGAAGGAGACCGGCCGGTGGGGCGCGCCGAGGGCCACGGCGGCGGTGAAGTAATAGACGGTCTGGGCGAGGATGCGCGCCCAGTTGATCGAATTGACGCCGCAAAGATTGAGGCTTTCGCGTAGCGGGCGATTGTTGAACAACGCTTTGACCGCGCTTTGCGCGTCGTCGAACGATCCCTCGACGGCGATGGCGTGGACGTTTGGCGCGCCCGTCGTCGTCATCTGGCGCCGCTGCACCTCCGAGACGCGCTGATGCGGATAGAGGATGAAGACTTCGACCTGAGACAGGCCGGAAAATGCCTCGATGGCGGCGGCGCCTGTGTCGCCGGAGGTCGCGCCAACGACGGTGGCGCGCTGGCCGCGCGCCTTTAAGGCGTGATCGACGAGCCGCGCCAGAAGCTGCATCGCCAGATCCTTGAACGCGAGCGTCGGACCGTGGAACAGCTCGAGCGTGAACAGATTATCGTCGAGCTGAACGAGCGGCGCCACCGCTGGATGACGGAAGCCGGCATAGGCGTCGTCGATCATGGCGCGCAGGGCGGCGGGCACGATCTCGCCGCCGATGAAGGGCGAAATCACCGCCTCGGTGACGTCGGTGTAGGATTTTCCCGAGAAGCTGGCGATGCGTTCCGCGTCAAGGCGGGGATAGGATTCAGGCAGATAGAGGCCGCCGTCCGGCGCGAGTCCAGCGAGCAGCGTCTGCGTGAACGATAGAGGAGCAGCCTCGCCGCGTGTTGAGACATATTTCAAGATGATGGATCCAAACCTCGCCGCCGTGGCGAATTCAGCAAGCTAACATAGATCGACAGGGCAAGCAGCATGAGGCGGAAACCGCCGCTGCGACAACGAAAATCAGGAGAATATGGCGCAATTTAGCGAATCGCCCGGCGGTTCTGCCAGACGAAAACGGCAAACACGCCCGCAAGGCCAAGAGCGAGGCCAAACCAGGTGAGGGCGTAGGACAGATGATTGTTGGGAAAGGCGATTTCCGTCGCCCCGCCCTCGGGTCCGCTCGCCGCCCCGCCGCGGTCGGCGTCGATGCTGAAGGGCGCGGCGCGGGTCAGGCCAAAACGCGCGGCGATGAGGGCCGGATCACGGGTGAAATACTCGCCTCTGGCGGGATCGTCGGCGGGGGTGAACAGATTGCGCGGCTCCGGCTGGCGCATCAGCCCGGTGACAGGCTGCGGCGACCCGCTCGCCGGCTCCGGCCGCGCGGCGCGATCCCTTTGCGCCAGCGGAACGAAGCCGCGGTTGACGATGACAGCGGCGCCTGACGCCAGCCTTGCCGGCGTCAGCACGAAATATCCCGGCTGGCGCAGCGCGCCGCCGGCGGCGCGAAACACCAGCGCCTCCTTGTCGAGTTCATAGACGCCCTCGAAACGCACATGACGGTATTCGTAATCCTCGGGCTTGAGCGTCGCCCAGTCGCTCTCCGGCGGCAGCGGCGCGGGAGCTGCGCCGGCGCGCGCGGCGACTTTCGCGATCAGCTCCTCTTTCCAGGCGAGGCGCTGCAATTGCCAGAGGCCCAAGCCAACGAGCAGGGCGCAGGCGGCAAGGGTCGCGGCGGCGGCGAAAGCGAGGCTGCGGCGCCCAATCGGCGGCCTTTGCTCCGTCAACGGTCGAACCGCCCTTCCTCAGCCTTGGTGCGATATTGCTGCGCGACTAGCAGCCCTTTCAGCGGGCGAGCCAGGCCGAGGCAGACGATGAGGGTGAGCGGCAGAAACAGCACAAGGTGAACCCACATCGGCGGCTCATAGACGAGTTCGGTCCAAAGCGCCGCGCCAAGAACGAGAAAGCCGCCGAGGAGCGATACGAAGACCGCTGGGCCATCGGCGGAATCGGCGAAGCCATAGTCGAGCCCGCAGACCCCACAGCGGGGCGCGAGTTCAAGAATCCCTTTGAAGAGCTTGCCTTTCCCGCACCGCGGGCAACGCCCCTTGAGCCCAACGGACAGCACCGATGGCGGGCGGTTAGCGGCTTGCTCAATCATTGAAACCTCGAAAGAAAAGCCGTCGCGCGGCAAGATCCAATCCTGCCGCGGAACGGCGCGGCTCCATAGCACAAAAGCGTCAGGCGCGCGCTGAAACCAAAGCGGCGGAGCGCGCGGGGAGCGATTGTGAATCCGGCAAACCTATGATAGTAATGGAGCTATTCTATCCGCGGTCAGCAATTGTCGCGCGGAAGGCGTCGCGCCGAACAGATGACAGAGATGGGCGGCTTTTGGCTCGTCGGATTGATTAAGCGTCACCGTTCCGCTGGAGGGAATGGCGCAAGGATGCATTTTAAGCGCAAGAGTCTCGCAGGAGACCAGACATAAGATTTCCACTCGCCAATTCGCGAATGTCCGCGATAAACGGCGTCATTGTTGAGGCGGCGAATTTCTTAGATCGAACAGACCTTTGCGGCGAATCCGTTGCGGCCAAGATTTCCTCGGCGCAATCAGGACCTACCCGGCCGCCTAACCTTCGTGGCGACGCGATCGCCGTTATCGACATTGCATCGCGCCGATCTGTTCATAGATAGCGTTAAAGGAGGCATGTGTCGTTGCGCGCGGCGGTAGATGAGAGGCTAAGCCCGCTCGAAATACCTGCATTATCGTTCGCATTTTTGCCACATTAATAAAAATCGCTTTGCCGGATCGCGCTACAGTTATTAAGTTCGCGGTGGCGTTGGAAGTTGAACATTCGCTTTAAATTCAAAGCTGCAGACATGAAATCGGCTGTTTGGCGCCTGCGCCGCGGATTTAAGCGGGTTCAGAAGCGTCATTCCTGAATGGAGACCTGAAGTGAGTTCACACCATTCCGGACAGCCGCAACCGGCATCCCCCGCGCCAAGCTTCGATCGCCGCCGCACGATTCATTCTTTCTTGTTGGAGGCGGCGGACAACTACGCCGATCGTCCGGCCATTCTATATGATGGGCATAAGACCATTCCCTTCGCGGAGCTCGATCGCCGCTCGAACCGCTTTGCCCGCTATCTTGCCGCCAAAGGCGTTCTGCCCGGATCAATCGTCGGCCTCTATCTGCCGCGCTCGCCGGAGGCGATCATCGCGATGATCGGCGCGCTGAAGACGGGAGCCGCCTTCGCTCCGCTGGATCCGTCCTATCCGGCCGACCATCTCGCCTTCATCACGGCGGACGCCGCGCCAGCGGTCGTTGTCTCCGCCGCCTCCATGACTTCGAATGCGAGCGCAGCCAATCTCTGGACTGCGCCGACGATCCTGATCGATGCGGAAGCGGCGGCGATCGCGCACGAGGACGATTCGCCGCTGCCGGAGGCGGCAAGCGGCGAGAGTCCCGCCTATGTCATGTATACGTCCGGCACGACCGGCCGCCCGAAAGGCGCCGTCGTCCCGCATCGCGCCGTGACGCGGCTCGCCTTCAACAGCTTTGCCGATCTCGGGTCCCGCGACGTCGTTCTGCAATTCGCGCCGCTCGCCTTCGACGCCTCGACCTTCGAGATCTGGAACGCGCTTCTGAATGGGGCCGCGATCGCCATCGTCGCAGAGAATCATCCAAGCTTCGCCGAACTCGGCGCCGCGATCAAAGACTACGGCGTCACCGCGGCCTGGCTGACCGCCAGCCTGTTCCACGCCATCGTCGATCGCCAGATCGAGATCTTGAAGCCGCTGCGGCTGCTCCTCGCCGGAGGGGACGTCCTATCGCCGCGCCATGTGCGCCGCGCGCTCGACGCGCTGCCGGACTGCCGCCTCGTCAATGGCTATGGCCCGACCGAGAACACAACCTTCACCTGCTGCTACGAAATTCCCCGCGATATCGCGCCGGACGCTGCGATCCCGATCGGCCGCCCGATCGATCACACTGACGTGTATGTGCTCGGCCCGGACCTCTCCCGCGCCGGCGCCGGCGAAGAAGGCGAGCTTTTCGCCGGCGGCGAGGGAGTCGCGCTCGGCTATCTCAATCGTCCGCAGCTGACGGCCGAGAAATTCCTCGCCGATCCCTTCTGCGGCGAGCCGGGGCGCCTCATGTATCGGACCGGCGATCTCGTGCGCCAGCGCGCCGATGGAATCGTCGAATTTATCGGCCGCGTCGACCGCCAGGTGAAAATTCGCGGCAAGCGCGTCGAAGTCGATGAGGTCGAAGCCCTGATCCGGCGCTTGCCGCAGGTCGCCGACGCCACTGCGCTTGTGCGATCCCGCACAGATGGCGAGCGGCAAATCATTGCTTTTGTCACGGCTCAAGGCGGCGCGACGCTTGAACTCGGAGAATTGCGTCATAGCATGCTCGAGATTGCGCCTGATTATATGGTTCCTGCGCATTTCATGATCCTTGATGAACTGCCGCGAACGCCAAACGGCAAGGTCGACCGCGCGGCTCTGCCCGAGCTTGGCGGCGCAGACGAACAAACCGCGGCGCCGGCGATTTTGGCCGCCGACGACGTGGAGCGGCGGCTCGCCGCCCTCTGGAGCAAAATTCTGAAGGTCGGCTCGGTCGGCCTCGACTCCAATTTTTTCGATCTGGGAGGGGCGTCGCTGGACGTAATGGCTTTGCAGGAAGAAATACTGAAGGAATTTCACATCGACGCGCCGATGACCGCGCTGTTCGAATTCACGACTGTCCGTTCGCTCGCGGCCCATCTCAAAAGCCGCGCGGTCCCGGCGGCGGAGGGCGCGATCGAGGCGGCCTCCGCGGACAGACAGGCGCTGGACGAACTCTCTCTCCGCAAGCAGCGTCAGGCGGAGGCTCTAAAACGCGCCTCGCGCCGCCGCGCCGTCTCCGTCAACTGAGGCGGGGCGCATGAAAGAGAACGTCGCCGTCGAGACGCCGCCGGGTGTCGCTATCATTGGCATGGCCGGTCGGTTTCCGGGCGCGGACGATGTCGCCGCGTTCTGGCGCAATCTGCGCGAAAATGTCGAATCGATCAGCCATTTCACCGACGCCGAGCTTGAGGACGCCTTCGACCCCAGCGTGCGGGGCGATCCGAATTTCGTACGCGCCCGCTCGATCCTCGAAGGCGTCGAGAATTTCGACGCGGGCTTTTTCGCAATGCATGCGCGCGAGGCGGAACTGACCGATCCGCAGCATCGCGTTTTCCTCGAATGCGCCTGGCAGGCGCTGGAGGATGCGGGCTACGATCCGGCCACCTACAAGGACGCCATCGGCGTCTTCGCCGGCTGCAGCATGAGCACCTATTTCCTGCGCAACGTCCTGAAAGACCGCGCGGCGGTGGAGCTGTTCACCAGCAATTATCAGGTCGGCAGCTATGGCGAACTGATCGGCGCGCTGCCGGACGTATTCGCGACGCGGCTCTCCTATAAGCTTGGCCTGCGCGGCCCGGCGATGACGATCCAGACCGCGTGCTCGACCTCGCTTGTCGCCATCGCCGAGGCGTGCAAAAGCCTGCTCCTGTATGAATCCGACATGGCGCTCGCCGGCGGCGTCTCGATCACCTTCCCGCAAAAGCGCGGCTATCTCGCGCTTGAAGGCGCGATGGTCTCGCCGACTGGACATGTGCGCAGCTTTGACGCCAAGGCCGACGGCACGGTGTTCGGCAGCGGCGCCGGCGTCGTCTTGCTGAAGCGGGTCGAAGACGCCATCGCCGACGGCGACACGATCTACGCCGTTATCCGCGGGACGGCGCTGAACAATGACGGCGCGGCGCGCGCGGGCTTCACGGCGCCAAGCGTCAACGGGCAGTGGGAGGTCATCGCCGCCGCCCTCGCCAACGCGGAGGTCGAGGCGCGTTCGATCTCCTATGTCGAATGTCACGGCACGGCGACGCCGCTGGGCGATCCGATCGAGGTCGCCGGCCTCACCCGGGCGTTCCGCGCGAGCACCGACGACACCGGCTTCTGCGCGCTCGGCTCGGTGAAGCCGAATGTCGGCCATCTCGACGCCGCGGCCGGCGTCGCCGGCGTCATCAAGACGGCGCTCGCGCTCAAAACGAAGCAATTGCCGGCGACGCTCCATTTCGAGACGCCCAATCCGCACATCGCCTTCGAGGGCGGCCCGTTCTATGTCAACAAGACATGGCGAGACTGGCCGCAGGAGGCGGAGCCGCGCCGCGCCGGCGTGAGCGCCTTCGGCGTCGGCGGCACCAATGCCCATATCGTGCTGGAAGAAGCGCCCCTCGCCGTCTCGGAGGCGTCAGGCCGGCCGACGCAGATCATCTGCGTTTCCGCGCGCAGCGCCGCCGCGCTCGAAAAGTCGCGAGAGAATCTCGCGGCTTATCTCGCCGAAAAGCCGCAGGCGCCGCTCGCAGACGTCGCCTTTACGATGGCGGTCGGGCGGCGCGCCTTCGCCCATCGCGCCGCGATCGTCGCCGACGATGCGGCCGCCGCTTCGGCCGCGCTGATATCGGGGCGGGACCTGGTCTTCGGCGTCCCGAAGGCGGAGCCGCGCAAGATCGCCTTCATGTTCCCGGGGCAGGGCGCGCAATATCCGGCCATGGGGCACGGTCTGTTCGAGACCGAGCCGGCCTTCGCCGACAGCATGCGGCGCAGCGCCGAAATCCTGCGGCCGATCCTGAACGCCGATCTCTGCGCGCTCCTTTATGGCGACGAGCCTGGGCGGCTGTCCGCGCAGGCGCTGCAGGCGACCGAATTCGCGCAGCCCGCTCTGTTCTCCGTGGGTCTGGCGCTGGCCGAGCTCTGGCGCCAGCGCGGCGTCGCGCCGCAGATGATGATCGGGCACAGCGTCGGCGAATTCGTCGGCGCCTGCCTCGCCGGCGTGTTCTCGCATGAGGACGCGCTGCGCCTCATCGCCGCGCGCGGCCGGCTGATGCAGGAGATGCCGTCTGGCTCGATGATGGCGGTGCGCCTGCCGGAAGCGGAGCTGCTCCCCTATCTGAAGGGCGATGTCGCGCTCGCCGCCGTCAACGGGCCAAAGCTCTGCGTCGCCGCCGGGCCGGATGAGGCGATCGCTGCGCTCGACGCGCAATTGTCCGCGCAAGGCGTCATGACGCGGCGCCTGCACACGTCGCATGCCTTCCACTCGCCCATGATGGAGCCGGCCGCGAACGCCCTGCGGAAAGTGGTCGAAGGCGTGAAGCTTTCGCCGCCGACTGCGCCGCTAATCTCGTCGACGACAGGGGGCTGGCTGACGGCCGAGGAGGCGGTTTCGCCCCATTATTGGGCCGCCCATTGCCGTGAGCCGGTGCGCTTTGCCGCGGGCCTCAAAACCCTGCTCGACGCCGCGGGGGTCGATCCGATCCTGATCGAGGCCGGGCCAGGCCTCGCTTTGTCGGCGCTGGCGCGGCAATGCGGCGCGGGGAACGCGCCGGACGCCGTGGTCGCCTCGCTGCCCGAGGCCTCACGCGAGGCGTCCGATATGGAGGTCTTCGCGCGCGCCACGGCTCAGCTCTGGTGCGCCGGCGTCGCAATCGACTGGCGCGCGGTCTATTCGAACGAAAGGCGGCTGCGGGTTCCGCTGCCGACTTATCCTTTCGAGCGCGCGCGCCACTGGCTTGAGGCGCCGCCTGTCGCGCATGCGGCTGCGGCGGTCTCGAACATCGCGCCGCGCGAGCCCGAAGTTTTGGCGTCGCTCGCCGCCGGCGCCTCTCCGGCATTTCCGACACATGAGATTTTTCCGCCAATGGCTGCAGCACCCATGACGACATCGCAATTCGATTCAGCCCCCGCGGCCGCCGGAACCATCGAGAAGCTGCAAAAACATCTTGTCGATCTTCTCGAGAGTCTGTCCGGCGAATCCGTCGCCGACGCCGCGCCTGACGCGACCTTCCTCGAAATGGGCTTCGATTCGCTGTTCCTCAGCCAAGTGACGCAACAGCTCCAGCGCGACTTCAAGGTCAAGCTGACGTTCCGGCAATTGTTGGGCGATCTCGCCACCATTCCGGCGCTTGCCGCCCATATCGAAGAGGTGCTGCCGCCGGAGATCCGCGCCGCCTATCAGCCGTCCGCGCCAGCCCCCGCTGTCGCCGCCGCGCAAGCGCCCGCCGCCGCGCCGCTTGCGGCTGCGGCCTTCGCGACGCCCGCGGCCTCTTCCCTGCCGCTGCTCGGCGCCGGCGCCTCGGGCGTGGAGCAGATCATTCGCGATCAGCTCGAAACGATGAGCCGGCTGATGGCCAATCAACTCGCTGCTCTCGGTGGCGCGCCCGCGGCGGCAGCGTCGCCTGCCGCTGCTGTCGCTGCGCCGGCCCCAGCCGCCCGGGCTCCCACGCCCGCGCCGAGCCTGGCCGCTGCCGCCTCCGCCGCAGCCGCTCCGTCCGGCGATGAGCCGAAATCCCGCTTCGAGCTCCTGGCCGCGGCCCGCTCCGCGCCGGCGGCCGACATGAATGAAATTCAGCAGCGCGCGCTCGCCGAATTGACGGAGCGCTTCAACGCGCGCTCGCCCTCGTCGAAACGGATGACGGCGGAATACCGCCCTGTGCTCGCCGATCCGCGCGCCGCGGCCGGCTTCCGGCCGGAATGGAAGGATCTCGTCTATCCCGTGGTCAGCGACCGCGCGGCGGGTTCGCGCATCTATGACGTCGACGGCAATGACTACATTGATCTCGTCAATGGCTACGGCCAGACCTTCTTCGGCCATGCCGCGCCTTTCGTCGTCGACGCCGTCGCCGCGCAGCTGAAACAGGGCTTCGCGATCGGACCGCAGTCCCATCTTGCCGGCAAGGTGGCGGCGCTCTTCTCGGAAATGACCGGCAATGAGCGCGTGACCTTCTGCAACACCGGCTCCGAGGCGGTCATGGCGGCGATGCGCATTGCGCGCACCGTGACCGGCCGGTCGACGATCGTGACCTTCACCGGCGATTATCATGGCCAGTTCGACGAGGTTCTCGTCAAGGGCGCGCTACGCTCGGGCGTCGCCCGCGCCATGCCCGCCGCCGCCGGCATCCCCAATAAATCGGTCGAGAACATGGTGGTGCTGCCCTATGGCGCGCCGGACTCGCTCGACTGGATCAGAACCCACGCCGACGACCTCGCCGCCGTGCTGGTCGAGCCGGTGCAAAGCCGCCATCCCGATCTGCGGCCGCTGGAGTTCCTGAAAGAAATCCGCGCCATCACGGAAAAATCCGGGGCGGCGCTGATCTTCGATGAGGTCGTGACCGGCTTCCGAATGCATCCGGGCGGGATGCAGCATCTGTTCGGCATCCGCGCCGATCTTGCGACCTATGGCAAGGTCGTCGGCGGCGGCCTGCCGGTCGGCATATTGGCCGGCAAGGCGGCGTTCATGGACGCGCTCGACGGCGGCCAATGGCGCTATGGCGACGACAGCTACCCTGAAACCGGCATGACCTTCTTCGCTGGCACCTTCGTGCGCCATCCGCTTGTGATGGCGGCGGTCTGGGCCGTGCTCAATCATCTGAAAGAAAAAGGCCCGGCCCTGCAGGAGGCCGTCTCGGCCCGCACGGCGGGACTGGTTCAGCGCCTCAGCGATTTCCTGCGCCAGCGCGGCGTCGATCTCCAGATCGAGAGTTTCGGCAGCCTGTTCTTCTTCAATTTCGGCAATATCTCCCGCTATGCGGGCCTGTTCTATCCGCTCATGCTCGAGCGCGGCGTCTATATCCAGGAGCATTATCCCTGCTTCCTCACAACGGCCCACAGCGAGGCCGACGTCGAGGCGATCGCCCGGGCCTTTGAGGACAGCGTCACTGCGATGCAAAAGGCGGACTTCCTGCCGGCGCCCGCGGGGCTTGGCCCCGAGCCCGAAACGGATGGTCCGCTGACCGAAGCGCAGACCGAAATCTGGCTTTCGGCCCAGCTTTCGGACGAAGCGTCCTGCGCCTTCAATGAATCAGTCACCTTGCGGCTTCGCGGCGATCTGAACCGCGACGCGCTCGAGGCCGCCCTAAACAAGGTCATCGCCAGGCACGACGCCTTGCGGGCCGTGTTCACGGCGGACGGCGCGCGTATGCAGATCCAGCCCGAGCTGACGCTGACGCTGGAGCCGCGCGATCTGTCTGATTTGCCGCGGGCCGAGGCCGAAGCCTCATGGCGGGCGGCTCTGGCGCAGGACGCGCGCACGCCTTTCGATCTCGTCGCCGGGCCGGTGATCCGCGCCAGCCTTGCTCGCTTCGCCGCGGACGATCACGCTCTGGCGCTGACGGCGCATCACATCGTCTGCGACGGTTGGTCGTTCAACGTCATCATCGACGAGGTGACGAAGCTGTACGAGGAGATCGTCGCCGATGTCGCGGCGGATTTGCCGCCGCCCATGTCGTTCCTGCGCTATGGCGCGGAGGAGCGCGCGCGGCAGAAACGCGAAGGCGCGGCAGTCGACGCCTTCTGGCTGCCGCAGTTCACGCCGCCGCCGCCGCCGCTCGAACTGCCGACGGACCGGCCGCGCCGCTTGCAGAAAAGCTTCGCTGGAGCGACATTGACGCGCCGGATCGACGCCGATCTGACGCAGCGCTTCCGCAAGGCGACGGCGAAACAGGGCTGCACGCTTTTTGTCGCGCTGCTTGCGAGCTTCGAAGTGATGCTTGCGCGCCTTGCCGGCCAGAATGAGGTCGTCGTCGGAATTCCCGCGGCGGGGCAGTCGCTCGCCGAAGCCGACAGCCTCGTCGGGCATTGCGTCAATTTCCTGCCGCTGCGCGCGCGCTGGAGCGACGGCGCGACCATGGCCGAGCACCTTGCGGCGACGCGCCAAGGCGTTCTCGCCGCCTATGAGCATCAGAGCTTCACCCTCGGCACGCTGGTGCGCAAGATGGATCGGCCGCGCGAAGCCGGGCGGCGCCCGCTCGTCGAGGTCCAGTTCAATCTCGAAAAGCTCGGCGACAAGATCCACCTGAAGGGGCTTGAGGTCGAGGCGCAGTCCAATCCCAAGGCCGCGGTGATCTTCGATTTCTTCTTCAACGTCACCGAACAGGACGGCGGGCTGCGCATCGACTGCGACTACAATACCGACCTCTACGACGAGGCGACTGTCGAGCGCTGGATCGGTCATTACCGCAGCCTCCTCGGCGCCGTCGCCGACGACGCGGCGCGTCCGATCGCGGCGCTTCCGCTGTTGTCGGCCGAACAGCGCAACTGGTTGACCAAAGGCCTCAACGACACGGCCGCGGACGATCTCGATCTGCGGCCGGTGCATGAGCTCTTCGCCGCGCAGGCCGCCAAGACGCCGGACGCCGTCGCCGCGCGCTTTGGCGAATCCGCGCTGACCTATCGCCAGCTCGACGAACGCGCCAACCGGCTCGCCAATCATCTTGCCGCGGTCGTCAAGGATTCCTCCGCCCGCATCGGCGTCGCCGCCGAACGCTCGCTCGACATGCTGGTCGTTCTGCTGGCGGTCATGAAGACGGGCTGCGCCTATGTCCCGCTCGATCCGAGCCACCCGGCGGCGCGGCTGCGGCTGGTGCTGGACAATGCGGCGGTGTCGGCCATCGTCAGCGACAACGCCTTCATGGGCGCAATGGCCTCGGGGACGCCTGTCGTCCGGCTCGACGCCGACGCCGCGGCGATCGCTGCGCGCCCTGCAACGGCGCCGGCGTTTCCTTCCGATGGCGCGCGGCCAGCCTATGTGATCTTCACCTCCGGCTCGACGGGCGTTCCGAAAGGCGTCGAGATCGCCCATCGCTCCGTCGCCAATCTCCTGTGGTCGATTGCGCGCAAGCTCGAGGCCGGCCCGCGCGACACGCTCGTCGCGGCGACGACGATCTCTTTCGATATCGCGGCGCTGGAGCTCTATATGCCGCTGATCACCGGCGGGACGGTCGTCATCGCCAGCCGAGACGACGTGCGCGGCGGCTTTGGCCTCGCCGCTCTGATCGAAAAGCCCGAAACGACGATCGTCCAGGCGACGCCCTCGCTCTGGCGGATGCTGACGGAGGCGGGGTTCAAGCCGCGCCCGGGCCTGCGGATGCTGTGCGGCGGCGAGGCGCTGCCGCGCGATCTCGCCGATCTGCTGCTCGCAAATGACGGCGAGCTGTGGAACGTTTATGGCCCGACCGAGACGACGATCTGGTCCTCGATCGGCAGGGTCAAGCCGGCGCCGGCGCCGATCACCATCGGCGAGCCGGTCGCAAACACCGGGCTTTATGTGCTCGACAAGGCGCATCAACTTGCAGCCCCCGGCGTCGTCGGCGAATTGTTCATCGGCGGCCTTGGCCTTGCGATCGGCTATTTCCGCCGTCCGGATCTCGACACAGCGGCTTTCTTCAATATCGCCGTCGACGACAGCGGTCCGCAGCGGCTGTATCGCACGGGCGATCTTGCGCGTCGCCTCGCCGATGGAAGCATCGAAGTCCTCGGCCGCGTCGACGCGCAGGTCAAATTGCGCGGATTCCGCATCGAACTCGAGGAAATCGAGGCGGCGATGCGGCAATGTCCCGGCGTGTCGGCCTTTGCCGCCGCGGTCCAGACGCCGCCGCAGGGAACCCCTCGTCTCGTCGGCTATTATGTGGCGGCGCAGCCGATACTCGCGCAGGAGCTTTCGTCCTACGCCGCGCAACGGCTGCCGGACTATATGGCGCCTGCGCTCTGGATGCGGCTCGACGCCCTGCCGTTCACGCCGAACGCCAAGCTCGACCGCAAGGCGCTGCCGCAGCCGGAGGTCGGATCAGGTGAACACAAACGCATCGTCACCGCGCCGCGCACCCCGCTCGAGGCGAAGCTCGCGGCGATCTGGGGCGAGGTGCTTCAGCTCGACGAGATTGGCGTCAATGACAATATTTTCGCGCTGGGCGCCGATTCGATCCATTTGTTCCGCATCGCCGCGCGTATGATGGCGGAAAATTTGGGTCTGGAGGCGCGCCATCTGATGCGCTTTCCTACCATTGCGGAGCTCGCCGGGGCGGCTGGCGATAAATCCGTCTCCGCAGCTAAGGCGCCATCCGCCGCGCCGTCCCTTAAAAGCTTCAGGCGAGGAGCACAGATTAAGGAAACGTCCGCGTGACGATGCCAAGAAGCGAAGAGGAATTCGACTGCATGCCAGATAACGGCGTGCAGCGTCCGGAAGCGGAAACGATGAGCCCTGTCGAAGGGCTGGTCTTTCCCTGCTCGTCCGCCCAGAAGCGCTTCTGGTTCCTCAATGCGGTCAATCCCGGCAATCCGGCGCTCAATGTGGCGTTGCGTTGGGAGGTCACCGGTCGACTGACGCCCGCAACGGCGGAGCAGGCCTTCCAGGCAATTGTCGATCGACATGAGATTCTGCGCACCCGCGTCTTCGAGCAGGAAGACGGCGAGCCGATGCAGGAGGCGCTTGCCCATCTCGCCTTTCGGCTGAGCGTGATCGACCTCAGCATGCTTAGCGAGAGCGAGCAGACCAGGGAGGCGCTGGCGCTCGGCGAACGCGAGGCGCGCAAATCCTTCGACCTTTCGGTCGCGCCGCCGATCCGCGTGACCTTCCTGCGTCTGTCGCTGGAGCGCGCCTTTCTGCTCGTCACGGTGCATCACATCGCTTTCGACGGCTGGTCGATTCGTGTGCTCGCCGAGGAGTTTGGAACGACCGCTGCGGCCATCGCCGCCAAACGCGCGGCCGATCTGCCGCCGCTGCCCCTTCAATATGGCGACTACTGCCTGTGGCAGAAGGAATATCTGGCGAGCGGCGAATTCGAGGAAGAGGCCGGCTACTGGAAGAAGCAGCTTGGCGGCGCTCCCTATTTCGAGCTTGTCCCCGATCACGAGAAACCGCCCGCGCTGACCTACAATGGCGAAATCCTCGCCGCCACCCTTCCCGCAGAGCTTGGGGATAGGATGGAGGCTTTTGCTCGCAGCCAAAATCTCACCCTGTTCAGCCTCGGCTGCGCGGTGATGGGGGCGATGCTGCATCGCTTTTCGGGCGAATCCGACATCGTCTTCGGGACCCAGATCGCCGATCGCAACGATCCGGACCTCGAGCCGATGATCGGCATGTTCGTGAATAATCTCGTGATGCGCCTCGATGCGTCGGGCGATCCGAGCTTCGAGGCGTTCCTCAAACGCGTCAACGGGACGGTGCAGGACGCGCTGATCAACCAGCGCATGCCGTTCGACAAACTGGTCGAACTCCTCAATCCGCCGCGCGATCCGAGCCGCGCACCGCTGATCTCGCTCAATTTCACCGTTCTGCGCGATGTGATGGATCACAAGCGCTACGGCGATTTCGAATTGCTCGGATTGCCCTCGCTGTCCGCCGGCTCGCTCTATGACATCTTCTTTTTCCTGGTCCATTGGCCGAGCGGCTGGCGCGTGGCCATGGAATATAATCCCGACCTATTCCAGCGCGAGACGGCCGAGAAGCTGCTCGACTTCCTGCTCGCGACATTCGACTTCGCGGTGGGGCGTCCGCAACAGAAGCTCTCCGATCTGACGCCGCCGTCGCGCGATCTGATCGACGCGCGCCGGCGCGGCGATGAACTGGGCGCCATTGAGGCCGCGCTGCTTCAGCATCCGGACGTGAAGGAGGCGGCGGTCGCGCTAAAGCCCGACAGCGCCGGCCGCGAACAGCCCTGCGCCTATATCGCGCCGCGCCCGGAGTCGCGCGCGCCGCTCGAATCATTGCCCGGAATCCTTACCGCCCATCTCGACGCCATCCTGCCTTCGGGAGCGGCGAGGCCCGCGGGGATCAGCGTCCTTTTGGCCTTGCCGCGCACCGCTCGGGGAGACGTCGATCTGCGCGGCCTGCCGGCGCCCGCGCCCTCGCTTGCGCCGCCGGTCCCGGCTGCAACGGAAGCCGCGCTCACCCCCGTGGAAATGAGGCTCGGCAAGATCTGGAGCGATCTTCTCAAGGTTGACGCCATCAAGCCGGCATCGAATTTCTTCGAGCTTGGCGGCCATTCCCTGCTCACGGTCAGGCTGATGTCGCGCGTTTTTGCGGAATTCGGCGTAAAGCTCGATCCGCTGACCTTGTTCCTCGCGCCGACGTTGCGGGAATTCGCTTCGAGGCTGCCAGAGCTGCGCAGCGCGGAGCCGACCCAGCGCCTGGTGCCGATCCAGCCTCTTGGCCACAAGACCACGATCATCGCCATCAACCATTCGGTGCTTTACTATAATCTGGCGCGCCAGATCGGCACGGACCGGCCGTTTATCGGCGTTCCGCTCATCGAGCCGGGGAGCGACGAGCCTCCGGAGCGCACGCTCGAAGAAATCGCGGTCGACTATGTCCGCGTCATTCGAGAGGCGCAGCCGCATGGACCCTACATCCTCTGCGGCCTCTGCGTCGCGGGCGCGATCGCCTATGAATCCGCGCAGCAGTTGATTGCGGCGGGCGAAGAAGTTCCGTTGCTGATCCTCTCGGATATTTGGGCGCCCGGCTACCATGCCTCACTGCCCCTGTACAGAAAGCTGATCTATCAATTCAACTATCGGCTTCATACATTACGCCACCGGATCGACACTGTCCGCACGGGCGCGGCGTCGCTGGCCGAGATGCTGTCAAGCTTCACCATCGTGCGGAAATCGCGTCTGCTCGAGGCGCTGGCCTATCTCGGACTTGTCGACGGCGACAAATTGTTGCGCCGGGTGATCGACCATGAGGAATGGCGCTTTTTGTTTTCGCTCGAAGTCGCGCGCAACGCCTATAAGATTCAGCCGATTTCCTCGGACGTCATTGCTTTCAACAGCGATGAAATCGTGACGCGCTTTGCCGATCCCAACATGGGCTGGTCCGGCCTTGTCAAGAAGCTGGCCATTCACTCGATCCCCGGATGGCATCAGGACATCTTCCGCGAGGAGGGCGCCCGTGAGATTGCCGGCTATCTGCGTCCGGAACTCGAAAAGATCGACAGCGAGTACAGGGCTCCGGCCCGCTCTTCCAAGGACTGAGGCGCGGCGTCGGCGTCGTCTTTCGCGCATGGCTCGCCGAAGTCGTTCAGCTTTTGTAAAACGGCTGCAATGTCGTTATGCGGCGCCATCGTCGTCGGGCTCTCTCCCTCGCGCCGCTGGATGCTCACGGTTCCCGCCCGCCCTTCCCGGCAGATGTCTCCATGATGAAATATCTTGATCTGCGCTTCGACCAGCTGATGGGTCGCTATGGCTTCATCCTCGGCGCGATCGTGCTCGTCATCGCGCTCGCCGGCCTGTTGTTGGCGTGGCGCTCCGACAAGGCTCCCCGAGCGCTGATCGCCCTATTGACGATCGCCCTTGCCCTTGGCGCGGTCATGTTCGGACCATCCGCTCCGCGCGTCGCCAAGGCGTTTTGGCGACTGGCCTTCGCTCCGCCGCCGCCCTCGCCCTCAGGCCCCCTGCGCGTCGGCGAGGCTTTTGTCGCGCTGGCGCCGAAGGCGCAGGGGGAAGCGACCTCCGCGCCGATCCTTGCCCGGATCTGGTATCCGGCGGCGCCTGATGCGAAGCTGGAAGCGTCCGGCGGGGCGCCAATCGATTGCGCGGCGCTCTCCCGCGCGCGCCTCGCCGATCCTGGCCCGCAGGGGCGCTTTCCGCTTCTGCTCTATGCTCCGGGCTTTGCAAACGCCGGGGACGATAATTCGTCCACCGCGGCGATGGCCAGCCATGGCTATGTCGTGCTCGCGATCAACCATCTGGACTGGACGCCGCCGCCCGGTCAGCCGCAGTCGTTTTTCGATTATTCGTCCGAGGCCGCCTATCAGGCGACCTTGCGGCGCGGCGCGGAGCATTCGATCGGCGAGGCGAAAGTCGCGCTTCAGGCGCTGGACATTCTGACCGACTGCGCCAAGGGCGATTTCGCGAAATATGTCGCTTTCGACCGCGTCGGCTTTTTTGGCTTTTCCTTCGGCGGCAGCGTCGCCGCAAACGCGGCCATTCTCGATCCGCGCGTCGTCGCTGCGGTCAATCTCGACGGCTGGGTCTTCGGTCCCGCGCTCGAAGGCGGGATTGCGAAGCCCTATATGATGCTTTTCGATGATGAGCCGCTTCCCGACGCCAAGGCGTTTGCATCGCCCGATCCGGCGACGCGCGCTTATGCCAAAGCGCAGGATGATCTGGTGCGCGAGCATGGCCGGCTATTTGAATCGCCGGATAAATACGGCTTCTGGTTCCGCAATGCGGTCCACGCCAATTTCAACGACCGGGCCTTTGGCCGCGACAATTGGCTGAGCTGGTTCTTCGCGGACCCGTCCCGCGTCAAGGCGATCCGGGAGGACTATCTTCTCGCCTTTTTCGACGCCTATCTTCGCCATAGGCCGCAAACTCTATTGAACGCGGACCCGTCGCCCTATATCGGCGTCACCCCGGTCAAGGGCCGGCCGCGATGGGCTGAAGGCGAGGAGAGGGTTCCGTTTCTCGCCTGGATCGGTTTGAGATAAAGGCGACTGATAAAATTGGGCGAGGGCGGGATTTGAGCGGCTGGATCACCGCCGTCTACAGGCTGCGCGCAGGCGCCGCCGAGGTCGAGGCGCGCGCCGAGGCGATTGCGCTTGAACAGAGCGTCGAAGCGCCGCTCGCCGCCGTGCGCGATGATTTCGTGCGTGAAAATATCGTCGGGCGCGTCGCGGCGATCGAGGATTGCGGCGGCGGCTGGTTCGAGGCGCGCATTGAGCTCGCCGCTGCTACGATCGGCTACGACGCTGGCCAATTGCTCAACATGCTGTTTGGCAACAGCTCGCTGCTTGAGGATGTGTTGCTTGTCGACGCCATTTTGCCGGCGCCGCTCGCAGCCGCGTTCGGCGGGCCCTCGCACGGGCTTGCCGCCTTGCGCGCGGAGGCTGGCGCGTCGGGCCGGGCGCTCACCTGCTCGGCGCTGAAACCGCAGGGCGTGCCTGCGGCGGAACTTGCCGAACTCGCCTTCGCTCTCTCCATGGGCGGCCTCGATTTTCTCAAGGACGATCACGGCCTTGCCGACCAGACCTATTCGCGCTTCGAGGCGCGCATCGCCGCCTGCGCCGCCGCGGTGCGCAAAGCGCGCGATCGGACGGGAGGGCGCACCCGCTATGCGCCAAGTCTCTCAGGCTCCTATCCGCAGATGCGGCAGCAGCTTCTGGCGGCGCGCGGCGAGGGGCTCGACGCCGCGCTGATTGCGCCGATGATCGCCGGTTGCTCCAATTTTCAGGCGCTGCGCGTGGAATTTCCCGATTTCGCTTTTCTGGCGCATCCGACGATGACCGGGCGCGCAATCTCGCCCGTTCTTTTCGCGCGGCTGTTTCGCCTGTTTGGCGCCGACGTGGCCATTTTCCCCAATTATGGCGGCCGATTCGGCTATTCGCCGGCGGTTTGCGAAGCCATCGCCGCCGCGCTTTTGTCAGGCGATGACGGTCTTAAGCCGAGCATTCCGGCGCCTGCCGGCGGCATGAGCGTCGAGCGCACGCCGGAACTGCTCGATCGCTACGGGCGGGACGTCATGCTGCTGATCGGCGGGGCGCTGCTCAGCGCGCCGCGCGAGGCGCTGACGGAGCAAACGCGCCGCTTCGTCGAGGCCGTCGCCAGCCATCATTATCGTTGAGCGCTATTTTCTCTTTGGATCGGATCGGGCTTAGATGGGCTCCGTCCTATGTTCCGCGGAGCAGACGCTTCGATTGCAGCAGGCAAGTCATGATGATGAGCGACGATCCTCTGTCCCGCGCCCCCGTGCGAAAATTCGACGGCGCTTTTCGCTGGGAGGGCGTCGAGCGCCGCCCCTATAAGGACGCCGCGACGGCGCCCTTCAGGGCGATCTCGCGGCAAACGCTTGCCTCCGATCCGCGCCTTGCCGGCGAATTACGCTATTTCGAGATCGAGCCCGGCGGCTTCTCGACGCTGGAGCGGCACGAGCATATGCATGCGGTGATGGCGCTACGCGGCAGCGGGTTGTGCCTCGTCGGCGACGCCGTATATGCGCTCGGCGCACATGATCTCGTGACCATCGAGCCGATGGTGTGGCATCAGTTCCGCGCCGGCCGCGACGCGCCGCTCGGCTTTCTCTGCCTCGTCAATGCGGCGCGCGACCGGCCGCAGCTGCCGACCGAGGCGGATCTCGCCGCCTTGCGAAGCTCTCCAGAGGTGGCGGCTTTTCTCGACGGGCTCATTGAGCCGGTCTAAAAAAGGGCGGCTCGAAGCCGCCCTTTTTGCTGATTTCTCTGGTCTCAATGCTCGAAGGCGGCGCCCCACGAGCCCCACACATAGATGGCGGAAAACAGGAAGAGCCACACCACGTCGACGAAATGCCAATACCAGGCGGCGAATTCGAAGCCGAGATGATGGCGCAGGGACAACTGTCCGACAAAGGCGCGCAGAAGGCAGACGGTGAGGAAAATCGTGCCGATGATCACGTGAAAGCCGTGAAATCCCGTCGCCATGAAGAAGGTGGCGCCGAAGATCGAGCCTTTGAAGGCGAAGGGCGCATGAATATATTCATAGGCCTGCACCGTGGTGAACACGACGCCAAGCGCGATGGTGAGCGCAAGGCCCGCCTTCAATCCCTTGCGGTCTCCCGTCAGCAGAGCGTGATGCGCCCAGGTGACGGTCGTGCCGGAAGTCAAAAGGATCAGCGTATTCAAGAGCGGCAGATGCCACGGATCGATGGCTTCGATGCCCTTCGGCGGCCACACGCCGCCGGTGAATTCGGCGCGGAGATATTCCTGCGCTTCACCGGGGAACAGGCTTGAATCGAAGAACGCCCAGAACCAGGCGACGAAGAACATCACCTCGGAGGCGATGAACAGGATCATGCCATAGCGAAGGCCGATCTGAACCACCGGCGTGTGGTAGCCGGCGCCCGATTCCTTGATGACGTCGAACCACCATGAGGCGGCGATGAAGACGAGCGCAATGAAGCTGACGCCAAAGATCAGCCCGCCGGGGGCGAAGGCGCCAAAGCTCAGATGCTTCATCCACACGATGCCGCCGATCGCGAGGAACAGCGCTGCGATGGAGGCGAGGACCGGCCACGGGCTCGGGTCCACGAGGTGATAGTCATGATTGGGTTTGGCGTGGGCGTCCGACATCGAATGTGACCCTTTTCCCGCTTCAAAAAAGGCTCAGCCGAGCCTGTTGCCGTCAACGGCGCGCGATGCGCCGCTCCTTAATCTTGCCTCTGGCGCGCCTAACTCGCCGCTCACAGCGGCTTGCCCGTTTTGCCGGAAGGGCTCTCTCCAGCGGCCAACTTGCCCTTCGGCTTCTGGCCGAAAAGCGTATAGGACAAAACGATCGTGTCGACGTCGGCGAGGGACTTTTCCGCCTCGAGCGCCGGATCGAGAAAAAAGACGACCGGCAGCTCGGCCGTCTCATGGCCCGCAAGGGTCATTTCATTGAAGCAGAAACAGCTGATCTTGCTAAAATAGAGCCCGGCGCTGTCAGGTCCGACATTATAGCCGGCGATCGCCGAGACGGGCTTGTCCGAGCGGTTGACGATTTTGAAGTAAACGGTCGCCGTTTGCCCGGTGCGAAGATTGATCTGCGTCGTTTCGGGCTCAAAGCTCCAGTTCAGTCCCGGCGCGACATTGGCGTCGAAGCGCACCGTCAGCTCGCGCTTGCCAGCGTTCGCCGGCGCCGTTCTCGCGACCTGCGTGGTGCCGCCGTAACCGGTCGCAGCGCAAAACATGCGGTACAGCGGGACGGCGGCGAACGACAGGCCGAGCATGGCGAGGCAGGCGGCGGCGGCGGCGGCCGCGATCAGGCGTCCCTTGCGCAGGTTCGACTTCGGGTCGGGCGAAGCGCTCATGGACATCTCAGAACGGCCGTTCCAGCACGGCGGGGCCGAGCTTGACGACCGTCACGACATAAAACAGCACGACGAAAAAGCCGATCGCAAGGGCGAGCGCCAGATTGCGCTGACGCCGGCTCTTTTCCTGCTCGGGGGTCAGTTTGACGCCCGTCATCACTGGCGTTTGCGCCTTGTCGGTCACAGTTTCATCCTTCGGCGCCGGCTCACCACGGCGTCGCGCTAGAGATCGGCAGCAGGGCGAGAATGCGTTCGGCGACGATCGCCGCGAAAAGCAGGAAAAGATAGAGAATCGAAAAGCCGAACATGCGCATGGCGACGCGGTTTGCCTGATCTCCCTCGCGCGCCAGATAGACTCGCACCGCATGAAGAATCATGACGCCGCCCAGGCCAAAGGAAAGAAGGCCATAGGCCGGCGAGGCGAAGCCGATGAAATAGGGCGTCATGCCTATCGGAGCGAGGAGCAGCGTGTAGAGCAGAATATCCCGCCGCGTGCGGTCCGGCCCCTTGACGTTCGGCAGCATCGGAATGCCGGCGCGCTCGAAATCGCCGGCCTTGACGAGGGCCAGCGCCCAGAAGTGTGGCGGCGTCCAGACGAAAATGATGGCGAACAGCGCGAGCGCGGGCAGGCTGACCTGACCGGCGACGGCAAGATAGGCGACGATCGGCGGAAAAGCGCCGGCGGCGCCGCCGATCACGATATTCTGCGGCGTCGAGCGCTTCAGCCACATCGTGTAGATGACGACGTAAAAGAAGATTGTGAAGGCGAGAAGGGCCGCGGCCGCCCAATTGGCGACGAATCCGAGCGTGATCACCGACAAAAGCGCGAGCACCATCCCAAAGGCGAGCGCGCTTTCCCGCGCCACCCGGCCTGCCGGGATGGGACGCTTCTGCGTCCGCCGCATAATGGCGTCGATGTCAGAATCATACCACATGTTGAGGGCGCCCGACGCGCCGGCGCCGGCGGCGATGGCGAGCAAGGAGGCGAAGCCGATGATCGGATTGACATGGGTCGGCGCGATCAAAACGCCGGTCAAGGCAGTGAAAATGACGAGCGACATGACCCGCGGCTTCATCAGCGCGAGATAATCCGCCGGGCTCGCGATCGAGATGGCGGCCTGGTCGATGGCTGTATTGCTGTCGCTGACGAAACTCATAAACCAGACCGCTTCGAGGTTAGCGTTTTCGCGTTGAGGCTAGGCTCGGAAGGCGGCATTGCGCGACCGCGCCGGTCGCGCAAACGCCTCAAGCGTTCTCCCCAAACATCGCCAGATTGCGGTCCCGTCATGACGGCCGGCGCGGGTCGCCGGCTCTTACGGGAGCCGTCTGGCTTTTCTTGAAGGGCGCGAAAAGCGATGCTTGCTCGTCGCGCCCTCGCGCATTGTTCAAACGCTCGCGGCGTTCTTAATGGTCCGAAGACGCTGTGATGCGCGGCAGCGTCTCGAAGGTATGGAACGGCGGCGGCGAGGACAAAGTCCATTCGAGCGTCGTCGCGCCGGCGCCCCAGGGATTGTCGCCGGCGAGGCGTTTGCGTGCGAAGGCGTCGTAAACCACGTAAAGGAACAGGCCGACGCCGATGATCGACAGATAGGAGCCGAAGGACGAAATCCGGTTCCACAGGGTGTAGGCGTCCGGATAGTCGATATAGCGCCGCGGCATGCCGGCGAGGCCGAGGAAATGCTGCGGGAAGAAGGTGAGGTTGACGCCGATGAACATCAGCCAGAAATGCACATTGGCGAGCGTCTCATTGTAGAGATAGCCCGACATTTTCGGGAACCAGTAATAGAAACCCGCAAACAGCGCGAAGACGGCTCCGAGCGAAAGCACGTAGTGGAAATGCGCCACGACGTAATAGGTCTCGTGCAGGGCGCGGTCGATGCCGGCGTTGGCGAGAACGACGCCGGTCACGCCGCCGATCGTGAACAGAAGCACGAAGCCGGTCGCCCAGATCATCGGCGGCCGGTAGGAGACCGAGCCGCCCCACATGGTGGCGATCCAGGAGAACACTTTTACGCCGGTCGGCACCGCGATCACCATGGTCGCGAAGACGAAATAGCGCTGCGTATCGAGCGACATGCCGACCGTGAACATGTGGTGCGCCCAAACGACGAAGCCGACGACGCCGATCGCGACCATGGCGTAGGCCATGCCGAGATAGCCGAAGATGGGCTTCTTCGAGAAGGTCGAGATGATGTGGCTGATGATGCCGAAGCCGGGCAGGATCAGAATGTAGACTTCGGGATGGCCGAAGAACCAGAACAGATGCTGGAACAGCAGCGGATCGCCGCCGCCCGAGGGATCGAAGAAGGTGGTGCCGAAATTGCGGTCGGTCAGCAGCATGGTGATGCCGCCCGCGAGCACGGGAAGCGACAGGAGCAGCAGGAAGGCGGTGACGAGCACCGACCATGCGAACAGCGGCATCTTGTGCAAGGTCATGCCGGGCGCGCGCATGTTGAAGATCGTGGTGATGAAATTGATCGCCCCGAGGATGGACGACGCGCCGGCGAGGTGCAGCGACAGGATGAGGAAGTCCATCGCCGGGCCGGGGTGGCCGGTGTTCGCCGACAGCGGCGGATACATCACCCAGCCGCCGCCAAAGCCCAGCATTCCCGGCGCGCCTTCCATGAACATCGACATGACGCCGAGCGTGAAGGAGGCCGGCAGCAGCCAGAAGGAGACATTGTTCATGCGCGGGAAGGCCATGTCCGGCGCGCCGATCATGATCGGCACGAACCAGTTGCCAAAGCCGCCGATGAGCGAGGGCATCACCATGAAGAAGATCATGATGATGCCATGCATGGTGATGGTGACGTTGTAGAGGTTCTTGGCGAGGTCCTTCGCCGTGTCGGCGTCGGCGCCCTGCAACACCGCAAGATGGTTGAAGATCTGAATGCCGGGCTCTTGAAGCTCCATGCGCATCAGCACGGAGAGCACGCCGCCGATGACGCCGGCGATGATCCCGAAGATGAGATACATCGTGCCGATGTCTTTGTGATTGGTCGAATAAAGATAGCGGCGCCAACCCGTCGGGTGGCCGTGCTCTTCATGAATTGTCGTGCTGGTCGCCAACGGAAAGCCTCCCTCGGAATATTTTTGTCTTACCGCGTTTCGCGGTCGTCGCCGGCCGATGTGGCGTTGTTCGCCAGTTTGACGGATTCGGAATTATTCGCGGCGAATTTCTTTGCGGCGGAGACGAGCCAAGCCGAATATGTCTCTGGGCTCACGACGCGGATCGCGATCGGCATATAGGCGTGATCTTTTCCGCACAGCTTCGAGCATTGCCCGTAGTAGATTCCCTCGCGTTCGGCCTTGAACCAGGTTTCGTTCATCCGGCCCGGCACGGCGTCGATGCGGATGCCGAAGGAGGGGATCGTGAAGGAATGGATGACGTCGGCGCCGGTGACCAGCATATGCACGACTTTGCCGACTGGCACGACTGCTTCGTTGTCGACGGAGAGCTGCCGGATGTCGCCTGGTTTTAGATCCGACTCGGGGATCAGATAAGAGTCGAAGGAAAAGCCGCCGCCCTGATCCTTTGGATAATCATAGGTCCAGAACCATTGCTTGCCGGTCGCCTTGACGGTGATGTCGGCCGGCGGGATCACAAGTTGATGCGTCAGCAGGCGGAAGGAAGGGATCGCTATGATGACGAGGATCATCACAGGCAGAACGGTCCAGGCGACCTCGAGCAGAGAATTATGCGTCGTCGTGGTGGCGACCGGGTTTTTGTTTTCGTTGTAACGGATATAAATCCAGCCGAGCAGCGCCAGCACGAACAGGCAGATGCCGACGATGATCGGCAACAGGATAAAGTCGTGGAAGGCGTGCATCTCGTGAGCAATCGGCGTGACCGCTTCCTCGAACGTCATTTGACCGGGCCGCGGAAATCCGTCAGCGCGTGCGGGGGCCGCTGAAAGAGCCGCTGCAAGCGCCGTAAACAGCGCCGCGCCCGAGAAGAGGAAAGAGCGGGAATCGAGAAGGCGGCGGGCGGACGGGGAGGCAAATCTCATCAAGATCGAGGCTCCGATTGCGCGGCTGACTACCGCGCCTACCACTTCCAATCGAACTCGTCCAGAGGCGCCGCAAGGGGGTCCCTGAGAATAGTTCAAAAACATAATTCCGGGTTGCGCGCAATCATCCCGGCCGCGCAGTCCATGCGGCGAAACAGCGCGATAGGCGTCTCGCCCGCGCTGCTTCAATGGCTTTTGGGCGCCGTCTGTCGGCGCGCGCGTCGCGGCTCGCGGCGCGGCTTTACTTGACAGCCCGACCCGATTTGCTAGGCAGCCGGGACTCGTGCGGCAAGCTGCGGCGAAGCGGATCTTAAGGCAACGGAAGGTTCAAAGAGAGCATGGCTGACGCCGACGAGGAATTTCAATCGCATGCCCCCAGCACGCTTTTGCGCGCCGCGCTGTCCTCGGCGCGGGCCGGGGCCCTTGCTGCCGCGGCTCTCCTGACCGGATTTGGCGCCGCCTCGGCGCAGGGCGTCGTGAAAAGCAAACATGGCGATTGGGAGATGCGCTGCGAGACGCCGCCCGGCGCCGCCAAGGAGCAATGCGCCCTGCTGCAGAGCGTCGCCGCCGAAGACAAGCCCAATATCAATCTGGTGGTGATCGTTCTCAAGACCGCGGACGGCAAGAGCCGCCTTTTGCGCGTCATCGCGCCGCTCGGCGTGCTGCTTCCTTCAGGGCTCGGGCTCAAGATCGACGACGCCGACGTCGGCCGCGCCGGCTTCGTGCGCTGCCTGCCGACCGGCTGCGTCGCCGAGGTGGTGATGGAGCAAAAGCTGGTCGATCAGATGAAAAGCGGAACCAACGCCACCTTCATCATCTTCCAGACGCCGGAGGAGGGCGTCGGCATTCCGCTCGCGCTCGCCGGCTTCCGCGAGGGGTTTGAGGCGCTGCCCTGAGCGTTGCGCCTGGCGCTCGCGCGATCCCGCAACGCGCCTATTCGGCCGCGAGGCGATGGACTACGAGCTGGGTCGCCGCCGTCACGGCGAGCGCCTCGGCGACCCGCCTCAGGCCGGCGCGAATCTCGGCGAACCGCTCCGAGCGCGTGACGTTCTGCTCGTCCATATAGAGGCCGCGGCTGACCTCGATCTGCAACGCATGGCGGTTGGCGCCGGGGGCGCCATAATTCTCGGTGATATAGCCCCCCGCATAGGGTTTGTTGCGCGCGACGGTGAAGCCGAGACTACGCAATTCAGCCTCGGCGACCTCGGTAAGGATCGCCGCGCAGCTCGCGCCGTGCCGGTCGCCGAGCACGAAATCGGCGCGCTGTTTCGCGGCGCCCGCCTCGGCCGCGTGGGCCGCGTGAAGTCCCGCGCCTCCCGACGGCATGGAGTGGCAGTCGATCAGCACCGCGAGGCCGTAACCAAGCTCCGCCCGTTCGATCAGGGCGGTCAGACGCGCATGATAGGGCTTGTAAAGCGTCTCGATCCGCCGCAGGGCTTCCGCAAGCGACAGACGGCGGCCATAGATTTCCTGCGCCTGGCCAACGACGCGCGGAATCGTCCCAAGTCCGCCGGCGACGCGGATCGAACGCGTATTGGCGAAGGACGGCAGCCGTCCCTCGAACATGCGCGGATCGAGTTCGTAAGGCTCGCGATTGAGGTCGAGATAGGTGCGCGGAAACAGCGCCTTGATCATCGGCGCGCCGATGCGCAGGCAATCGGCGAAAAGCGCGTCGACAAAAGCGTCCTCGGACCGGCGCAGCTGCAACGCGCTGAGCCGCGTGCGATCGAGGAAACTCTCCGGATAGATGTCGCCCGAATGCGGCGATGAAAACACCAGCGGGCAGCAGAGCGTCTCGGGCTCAATGATTTTGTAGCCGGTTCCGAACTCCGGCTCGACGTCGTCATTCCGGCCGGAGGTCTCAAAGATCATCAAGGCTCCTTGGCGGATGCGCGGCGGCGTCCTGGCGGGCAGAGGACCAATTTGCCAAGGACCTACGGCGCTGTCCATATTAATCGCTCGTAATCCGGCGCAGCTTGGAGAGAGGCGTCCGGAAAATGGCTGAGTCGGCGGTTTGCGGCGGGCAAATTTGTCACGCGCGGGCCAAAAAATTCGGCGCGATCGCGGAAACGGCGCCGCCGGCGCGATGCGGGCCGCTTTTTTTATGGGATTTTTACCAAATGATCCTTTGCTTGGGCTCCATTGCGAGGCTCCCATGAACGACATGCAATTCCCCACTCAATCCAAGCTTCAGCTTGGCAAGATCCTGCTCGCGGAAGACGATGGCGACATGCGCCGCTTCCTTGGCAAGGCGCTGCAGAACGCCGGCTATCAGGTCGCCGCGTTCGACAATGGCCTCTCGGCTTACAGCCGGCTGCGCGAGGAGCCGTTCGAACTCCTGCTCACCGATATTGTGATGCCGGAGATGGACGGCATCGAACTCGCCCGCCGCGCCACCGAACTCGACCCGGACATCAAGGTCATGTTCATCACCGGATTTGCCGCGGTTGCGCTCAACCCTGACAACAATGCGCCGCCGCAGGCGAAGGTGCTGTCGAAGCCCTTCCACCTCAAGGATCTCGTCAATGAGGTGCAGCGGCTTTTGACGGTCGAGAACGTGCGCGCGAATTGAATCTGGCGGCGCGGCTCGCCTTGGCGCATCCGTCAGAATCGAAATCGAATGACCGGCGCCTTCCCCGCCTGAAACCGCCGCGGGCGGAAACTGTTTTCGTCTCGCGCGCGTCCCTGATAGATTGGCGTTCATGACATTGCCGGCCCACCGCGCCGCATCTCGGCGATCGTTGTTTTCGCTTCGGTTTGCGCTGGGGCTCGTGTGCGCCGGCGCGACTCCCTCGCAGGCGGCCTCGCTGCAGGAATGCCTCGCCGGCCTGCGGCCGGGGATTCTCTCCAGCGGCGTCAGCGCCGCGACCTTCGACAAGGCGACGGCCGGGCTGCAGGCCGACCCCGATATTTTCGCCCTGGCGCAGGCGCAACCGGAATTCAAGACGCCGATCTGGGATTATCTTGCCGGCCTCGTCGACGACGAGCGGGTCGAGGACGGGCGCGCGCAAATGCGCAAATGGGCGCAGCCGCTGTCCGCCGCGCAGTCGCGCTATGGCGTCGACGCCGCGACGATCGTCGCGGTGTGGGGCGTCGAGTCCGATTTCGGCCGCAGCTTTGGCAAACGGCCGATCATCCAGTCGCTTGCGACGCTGTCCTGCGGCCCCTATCGCGCCGCCTATTTCCGCACGGAGCTGACGGCGGCGTTCAAGATCCTCGATCATGGCGACATCGTCCCGGAGCAATTCGTCGGCTCCTGGGCGGGCGCCTTCGGCCACACCCAATTCATGCCCTCGACCTTCCTGCGCACAGCCGTCGATTTTGATGGCGACGGACGCAGGGATCTCATCAACTCGGTTCCCGACGCGCTCGGCTCGACCGCGGCCTATCTGCGCAAGGGCGGCTGGACGCCGGGCGTCGAGTGGGGGTTTGAAGTGCGGTTGCCGCAGGGCTATGCGGGGCCGTCCGGCCGCACTCGCAAGGAGCCGATTGGCCATTGGGCGGCGCGCGGCCTCGTCAAAGTTGACGGCTCGCCGCTGGGCTCCGGCCCCAACGCCGGCCTGCTGCTGCCGGCGGGGCCGAACGGACCGGCCTTTCTCGTGACGCGCAATTTCGATGCGATCTATTCCTATAACGCCGCCGAATCCTATGCGTTGGCGATCGCGCTCCTGTCCGACCGGCTGAAAGGCCGCAAGGGACCGATAACGCCCTGGCCGACCAATGATCCCGGCCTCTCGCGCGCCGACCGGCGCGAGTTGCAGGCGCTGCTGATGCGGCGCGGCTATGATCTCGACGGCAAGGCGGACGGCGTGATCGGAACCAAGACCAAGCGGGCGATCAGCGACTTTCAGGCGAAAGCCGGCCTAGCCCCGGACGGGCGGGCCAGCGTTTCGGTGCTCGCCGCCGCGCGCGGCCGGTAAAAAACGGGCGAGCAGACGCGCCAGGATGCGCCGCTTGGGGCGGCCCAGCACATAGAGTTCATGCTTGACGGGGACGTCGCCCTCTTGCGCTGGGAAATGCTCGGCGAGCAGCGCGCCGCATTGCTCGATCGCCTTGACGAAACCGGTCGCAAGATCGCCGTCGCGCGTGCCCTGGGAGAGCGAGTCGAGCGCTCCCCGCCAAAGCGGTTTGTCGACTTTTGCCGCGATGCTCTCACTGGCGATGACGCGCACGTAATTTTCCGCAAGGGATACGAAGATCAGCACGCCGGCGGGAGTTTGCCTGCGCGTCAGGCCATGGCAGATGAACTGCTCCATCGCGTAGCGATGCGCGTGCTCAAGGCGGACATGGACGTAGGGCGCGAAATGAGGCGCGAGGCCAAAGAATGACAACACCATATAGAGGGCGGCGCAGAGGAAGATCTGTATGAGTATGAGCGGCAGCGGCGCAAGATGCGTTGTCGCGGCGAGCGCGAAAGCGCAGACGAGCGCGATCAGCGCCGACCAGGCGAGCGCATAGATCGCATATTCCTCGGACGACGGGGTCAGCACGCAGAAGATTTGGCCCTTTGTCTTCTGCTCGGCGGCGGCGATCGCCGCATTGATGCGGGCTTGATCCTCATCGGATAAAATCATGCATGCTCCCGGATCACGGCGATATTGGATGCAAAAAAACCAAACCTGGAACGCGATCGATTCCAAGACTGTCGAGGCGCTTTTCGCAAAAATTGCCGACTTTTAGATGGCGCCCGGCTTCAGAACAGCCGCGACATCGCTGGCCGGTTCAGATCTCATAGATCCGGTCGGGCAAATTGGCGCCGCTCTCCGCAGCCGGGAAATGCTCCGCGAGCACCGCCCCGCATTGTTCGGTGGCTTTGATGAAGCCCGCGGCGAGATCTCCCTCGCGGATGGCCTGCAACAATTGATCGACCGCGCTTTGCCAGACGGCTTTGTCGACCTTCGCGGCGATGCCGTCATCCGCCACGACGCGCACGTAATGTTCCGCGAGCGACACGAAAATAAGCACGCCGGCGTGATTGTCCCTGCGCGCCAGTCCGCGCGTCACGAATTGCTCGAGCGCAGCTCGATGCGCATGCTGGCGGCGCAGGGCGCGCGGCGCCAGCAGCGGGCGCAGCCGGGCGATCGAAAAAATCAGATAGAGCGCGGCGAAGACGACCGTCTGGATCAGCAGGATGCGCTGCACCGAAAATTCCGTCGTCGCGATCAGCGCCCAAGGGACGGCGAGGGCGATCAGCGCCGACCAGGCGACGGCGTAGGCGAGATAATCGGACGAACTCCGCGCCAGAACGCAGACGATCTCGCCGCTCGTCTGTCGTTCGGCGGCGGTGATGGCCGCGTTAATTCGGCGCTGGTCGTCACGCGACAAAATCATTACCAGCTCCCCGATGCGCCGCCGCCGCCGGAGGAGCCGCCGCCTCCGGAAAAGCCGCCTCCGCCCGAAAAACCGCCTCCGCCATCCCGGCCGCCGCGACCCGACGCGGCCAATATATTGATCAAGGCGGATAAAATATTGAGCCAGAACGCGGCGTTGCCTTGAGAGCTCCGGTTTTGCGCCGGCTGGCCGCCGCCCCATCGCGGGTCTTCCGCGGCGCCCGCCCCGCGTCCGGCGCGCGGCGTACGCAGAATGAGGAATACGATCAGGACGAACAGGCCGAAAACCAGCCAGGGTGCGATGGAATCCGCGCCGGATTGGCTGCGGTCGAGCCGCAGATCCGGCCGTTTTTCCCATTCGGCTGAATCTGTGGTGAGCACCGTGATGACGTCGTCGACGCCGCGCTCAATGCCGCCGCCGAAATCGCCCGTCTTGAACCGGGGCGCCATGGCGTTGGCGATAATGATTCGAGACAGCGCGTCGGTCAGCGTTCCTTCGAGCCCGTAGCCGACCTCGATCCGGACTCTCCGCTGATTGGGCGCGACGAGCATCAACACGCCATTGTTCTTGGCGCGCTCGCCAAGTTTCCATTCGCGGAAGAGCGCGTTGGCGTAGGGCTCGATCTCGTCGCCTTCCAGCGAAGGGACCGTCGCCATGACCAGCTGGATGCCCGATTTCTCCTCGAGCGCGGCGAGTTTCTGTTCAATCGCGGTTTTGGTCTGCGCCGGAATAATATTGGCCGCGTCGACGACGCGCCCCGTGAGCGCCGGAAAATTAAAAGCGAGCGCAAGGCCCGCGCAAAGAAAGGCTCCAAGGCACAGAAAGGCGCGGAGCAAGGCGGGCGCGGCGCGAAGGCGGCGGGAAAATCCCGGAGTGAGAGTCAAGGCGGCGGCTGGGCGGAAGACGCCCGGCCGCTCGACCTCAAAGGATAAAAATCGCGTCAAAACTTCACTTGCGGAGCAGTCTGCGCGGCGTCGCTCGCGGCGAAGGGCGCCAGCGGCTGCTTGCCGGCGAACACTGTCTTTGCCCAAAGCAGCGTCGGGAAAGTCCGCAGCGCGGTGTTGAATTCGCGCGCGGCTTCGATGTAGTCGCGGCGGGCGACGGCGATCCGGTTCTCGGTGCCTTCGAGTTGCGATTGCAGGGCAAGGAAGTTCTGGTTCGATTTGAGTTCGGGATAGTTTTCGCTGACGGCGAGCAGGCGGCCGAGCGCGCCGGATAATTGCGCCTGCGCCGCCTGGAACTGGCGCACTTTCTCAGGATCGGTCAGCTGCGAGGCGTCGATCGTGACCGAGGTCGCCTTGGCCCTTGCCTCGACGACGGCGGTCAGCGTTTCGCGCTCCTGTTTGGCGAAGCCCTGAACGGTCGCGACCAGATTGGGAACAAGGTCGGCGCGTCTTTGATATTGGTTTTGCACCTCGGCCCATCTGGCTTTGGCCTGTTCCTCAAGGGTCGGAATGGTGTTGTAGCCACAGCCCGAAAGAGAGAGGCCAAGCGTTACGAGCGCCAGCGCGGACAGGATCCGTCGCGCTGGCTGTCTGAACGACCATCTTGCGGAAAGATATTGCGCGGCATTCTCAAAAAAGGTCATGCTCGGGGCTCCAGCCAGAAAAGGTCGCTCCCGAAAGCCAATAAACGATCCGGCGCGCCGAAGAAAGCGGCGTCGCAATCATGCGGTTTGTGCTCGCGGAGGCTGTACGGTAAACAGGATTTGACTGGCGTGGGTTGCGCCGTCGTCTAGAGTCCCGCCAATTCATCCTCCCGCTTTGCAAAGCTTCGATAGACAGTGGCCTGATCAATGGGATTTGTGGAAAGCTTACCCTTGATCTCTCTTTACGGCGCTATTCCGCGACACTTCCTGCGCGCAGTCTTTATCCTTGTAGCGAGCGGCAGCGGCGTCGCCTCGGCGGCTTCTCCGCCTGCCGTTGCTTACGCTATGGAACTTTTTACAAGCCAGGGCTGTTCTTTCTGTCCGCCCGCCGATGCGTTACTCGCAACTCTCGCGCGAAAGCCTGACGTCGTCGCCGTTTCTTTCCCGGTCGACTATTGGGACTACATCGGCTGGAAGGATACGATGGCCTCGCCTGTTTTCGCCGCGCGCCAAAGGGCCTATGCGGCGGCCATCGGAGATCAGCACGCCTATACGCCGCAGATGATCGTCGACGGAATGCTGGGCGCCGTCGGCAGCGACCGCAAGGAGATCGAGTCGGCGATCGCTTTGAGCCGGGGCAGGGAAGGCGCGATGAGCGTTCCGGTGCGGCTGACGCAGGCCAATGGCGCGCTGGTCGTGGAGGTCGGCGACGGCGAGGGGGGACCTGCCGTGGTGCTTGCGCTGCGCGTGATGCGCTCGCGGACCGTGCATATCGGCCGCGGCGAGAATGCGGGCCGCAATGTGACCTATACGAATGTCGTCCGCGCCATGGATGAGATCGGGGTCTGGAGCGGCGCCGCCGCCACCTTCCACGCCCCCGATGTGCGCGAAGATGGCGAAGGCTATGTGATTTTCGTGCAGAAAGGGTCGCCGCAGCGGCCGGGCGTGATCCTCGGCGCCGCCAAGGCGCCGGGTTTTTGATCCGGGCTTGCCCGGCTTTGGCCGCGCAATAGTTTTTGCGGCGCCCGCTTTGCTCTCTTTCGCCTGTGAAGCTCCCGTCCTATAAGCGTGGCGATCGCCTTTCCATTGCAGCCGACGATCGGTAGGGAGCCTCCGCGAGCCATGATATTTCGTTTCCTTCCCGGCGCGGCGCTTGCTCTCGCCGGATTTTTTGCGCCGTCCCTCTGCCTTGCGGCGATCGAATCCCGCTCCAGCCAGGAGCTGGATTCGTATGGCGTTGCTCCCGCGGGACGCTGGACGGAGGCGAGGCAGACCGATCCCAAATCGGATGAGGCAAAAAAATCCGACGCCAAGAAATCGGGCGCCAAGACGGGCGATGCGAAACCGGGCGAGGCCAAGAAACCCGGCAAGCCGGTGCAGGTGGGCTCCTATGGCGATTGGGGCGCGTTTCTCGCCGAGGGCGCCAAGGACAAGACCTGCTATGCGCTGGCGACGCCGAAGGAGCGGGCGCCCGCAGCCTTGAAGCGCGACCAGGCCTACGTCTTCATCTCGAACCGGCCGGCCGAGAAGGTGCGCAACGAAGTCTCGATCATCATGGGCTTTGCGGTGAAAGACGGCGCCGACGCGCGAGCCGACATCGGCGGCGCGAATTTCAATCTCGTCGCCAAGGGCGCCAACGCCTGGATCAAAAATCCGGCGGAAGAGGCGCAATTCGTCGAGGCGCTGAAAAAAGGCTCGAAGCTGATCGTCAAGGCGCCGTCCGTAAAGGGCAATGTAACGACGGATACCTACTCCCTTTCGGGGATATCGCAGGCATTGGACAAAGTTCAGAAAGATTGCCCATAAAAACAAATGCCGGGGCGTCGAACGCCTCGATGAAGAAACGCTTGATCCGCTTTGGAGGATTGGCGCTGAAGGCGCATACTGGAATGTCACAAGGAACAGCGGGAAGGGTCGTCCGCCGCATCCCGCTCTAAACGATTGCCATCGATCGCACACATGAGTCTGGATTGGACCGATCCAAACTGATGAGTGATCCAGCTGATTTGAGGAAGGCGCCCAAAAACGCGCTGCCTGGGAGGATTACGCAAATGTCGGATAAAGTCTATCCTGTAACTGCTGAGTGGAGCAAATCCGCCTACGTCGACGCGGCCAAGTATAAGTCAATGTATGAGAGTTCGGTCTCGGAACCGGATAAGTTCTGGGGAGAGCACGGCAAGCGGATTGACTGGGTCAAACCCTACACCAAAGTCAAGAATACGTCGTTCGATCCGCACAATGTCTCGATCAAATGGTTCGAAGACGGCGTGACGAATGTCTCGACCAATTGCATCGACCGCCATTTGGCGACGCTGGGCGACCAGACCGCGATCATCTGGGAAGGCGACGACCCGAATGAATCGAAGCACATCACCTACAAGCAGCTGCACGAAGAAGTCTGCCGCCTCGCCAATGTCCTGAAGTCCTATGGGATCAGCAAGGGCGACACCGTCACGATCTATTTGCCGATGATCCCTGAGGCCGCTTACGCCATGCTGGCTTGCGCCCGGATCGGCGCCATCCATTCGATCGTGTTTGGCGGTTTCTCGGCGGATTCGCTTGGCGGCCGCATCGAGGGCTGCAAATCGAAGCTCATCATCACGGCCGACGAGGGATACCGCGGCGGACGCAAGGTGCCGCTGAAGGTCAACGCCGACGCGGCTATCAAGAAAGTCGACGGCATCGTTGAGACCATGATCGTGGTGCGGCGCACGGGAGGCAAGGTCGCCTGGACCGAGGGCCGCGACGTTTGGTACGACGAGGCGCTCGCCAAAGCCAGCCCCGACTGCCCGGCCGCAGAGATGAACGCCGAAGATCCGCTGTTCATTCTGTTCACCTCGGGCTCGACCGGCGCGCCGAAAGGCGTCGTGCATTCGACCGGCGGCTATCTCGTCTGGGCCTCGATGACCCATCAATATGTCTTCGATTATCGGCCGGGCGAGGTCTATTGGTGCACCGCCGACGTGGGCTGGGTGACCGGACACAGCTATATCGTCTATGGCCCGCTCGCCAATGGCGCAACGACGCTGATGTTCGAGGGGGTTCCGAGCTATCCCACCATCTCGCGGTTCTGGGACGTCGTCGACAAGCACCAGGTCAATATCTTTTATACGGCGCCGACGGCGATCCGCTCGCTGATGGGCGCCGGCGACGGACCGGTGAAGGCGACCAGCCGCAAGACTCTGCGCGTCCTTGGTTCGGTCGGCGAGCCGATCAATCCCGAGGCTTGGGAGTGGTACTACCGCGTTGTCGGCGAGGAGCGTTGTCCGATCGTCGACACCTGGTGGCAGACCGAGACCGGCGGCATTTTGATCAGCCCCTTGCCGGGGGCGACCGCGCTGAAGCCGGGTTCGGCAACGCAGCCCTTCTTCGGCGTGCAGCCGCAGGTGGTCGATGCGGCCGGCGAGGTGCTTGAGGGTCCCTGCAGCGGCAATCTCGTCATCGCCGATTCCTGGCCGGCGCAGATGCGCACCCTGTTCAACGATCACGAACGCTTCGTGCAGGCCTATTTCTCGGCCTATCCGGGCAAATATTTCACCGGCGACGGCTGCCGGCGCGACGAGGACGGCTATTACTGGATCACCGGCCGCGTCGACGACGTGATCAACGTCTCTGGCCACCGCCTCGGCACCGCCGAGGTGGAAAGCTCTCTGGTGGCCCACATCAAGGTCGCAGAGGCTGCGGTCGTCGGCTATCCGCACGACCTCAAGGGGCAGGGCATCTACGCCTATGTGACCCTGATGACCGGCATCGAGCCGAGCGAAGAGCTGCGGAAGGAGCTCGTGTCTTGGGTGCGCAAAGATATCGGGCCGATCGCCTCGCCCGATATCGTGCATTTCGCGCCCGGCCTGCCCAAAACCCGCTCTGGCAAGATCATGCGCCGCATCCTGCGCAAGATCGCGGAGAAGGAGTTTTCGGCTCTCGGCGACACCTCGACGCTTGCCGATCCGTCGGTGGTTGACGATCTGATTCGCGAGCGCGCGAACTAGAATTGCTCCGCCGGGCGGCCTCGCTCGGCGGCGTTGAGATGCATAGTAGGGCGTTGGACGTTCATGCTGAGCGTCTGACGCCCTAATGCTGAGTCGAAACGGTCTCGCGCAATTCGCGTCCGCGCTGCTTGCCGCGCCCAAATGTCGGTGAAATAGCCTCTAACACGCCGAGTCTCGCCTTTGGCCCGCAGTTTTCGGGGTTCTTTAGGCTTGGTTAACCATGTTGCCGGTAGCCTCGAATCGGGCGCGAGGCGCAAGCCAGGAACGTCCGATTCGGCAACATCGGCAGGCGGCAATGAGCAAGAAGCGCTTCGGCTGCGACCAACCCTTACGGTCAATCTCTCCACGCGCCGGTTCTTTCATTCTTTTCCTTGCGCGACTCGCAACGGCGGCTGCGGCGGCGTTTGCCGCCCTCCTTCTGCCGCCGCAACCCGAAGCGCTTGCGCGTGAGATCGTTGCCTTCCCGCAGCCCTATCCGGCCGGGATGATCGTCATCAAGCAGAGCGAACGAAAACTCTATCTCGTCACCGGCGACGGGCGGGCGATCCGCTATCCCGTCGCCATCGGCAAGAGCGGCAAGGCCTGGCAGGGCGAAGCCACGATCCAGGGCAAGTTCATGCGGCCGTCCTGGTCGGCGCCGGCGGACGTGCGCCGCGATCATCCCAATTTTCCCGCCGTTATTCCGGGCGGATCTCCGCGCAATCCGATGGGCGCGGCGGCGCTGACGCTCTCCCTCTCGGAGGTCGCCATTCATGGCACGACGGCGAGCATGCGAAAGTCGATCGGCGCCGCGGCGTCCTATGGCTGCATCCGCATGCTGAATGAGGACGTCGTCGATCTTTTCGGGCGGGTCAGCGTCGGAACCCCCGTGGTCGCGATTCCCTGACTTCTGTCTTGAGCCGGCGACCCACAAAACGACGGCGCCGGCCGCCGCCCTTTATTTTCGCCTCCGTTTGGCGTAACCAACCAGTCGGCTCAGGTTGCGGCGCGGGTTCGTTGCGCGCCTGACGTCGCAAACGCCGGGCCGCGCCAGCGGCGCGGTAGGTTGACGCCAGACCGTCGACTGTGTTCGATTTGCCCCCCGTCCGGCTCTGTCCGGCGCGGCGGGATCGATCCATTCGCGGCGCTTGAGATCTTGCGTCGGCCGAGAGCATCGTGCAGCCAAGCGGGGGTGCTTGGCGTCGCTAAGATGCGGCAAACAAAGGGTTTGGGCGTCCGATGTTCGAGTTTGAACGTCTGGCGCTCTGGATAAGCGCAATTTTGGACGCATGGCGTGGGAGTCATCGGTGGAAACGAAGGATCTCGATCAAACCGAGCTCGTCAATCAGATTATCGACGTCATCGTCAAGGAAGGCATGATCGATCGGGAGAAAGTCACGCCCGACGCGACGATTGAAAGCCTCGACCTCAAATCGATCGACATCGTGATGATTCTGACGGCCATCGAAGATAAATTTGACGTCTATATTCCGATGGACGGCCCGTTCCACGAGGCCAAGGACATCAAAAGCCTGATCGACGCCATCGCGGCCTATATCATCAAAGAAAAATCATAAATATGAACACTCAAAGGCGGGTCGTCGTCACCGGCATGGGCGCCGTGTCTGCAGCAGGCATTGGCGCGGACGCCTTATGGCGAGCGGCGCGCGATGGACGCTCCTGCGTCTCCGAAACGCAGTTCAACCGACCCTACCGCGGCCGCATCAAGATCTCCGCTCAGGTGCAGGGTTTTGACCCCGCGGCGCATATCGAGGCTGCGGTGCTGCCTTTCTGCGATCCGGTCACGCAATATCTGCTGACGGCCGCCGACGAGGCCGTCGCTCAGGCGGGTCTCTCACGCGCGGAGCCGATGGGGCCGCGCACGGCCTCGATCATCGGCACTGGCGTTGGCGGCATGCATACGCTCGAGGACGGGCTCTATCTTGCGCTGGTGGAGCAGGGGCGCCCGGCCCCCCTCACCGTGCCGCGCCTGATCCCGAGTTCGCCCCCCTCGAACGTCAGCATCCGCTATGGCGCGACGGGCCCCTGTTTCGCCGTCGCCAGCGCCTGCTCCTCGGCGACGCAGGCGATCGGCATTGCCGCGCAGCTGATTCGCTGGGGCGTCATCGATCGCGCCATCGTCGGCGGGACGGAAGACTGCATCACCAATAGCGCGCTGCTCGCCTGGGAGGCGCTGCGCGTGCTGACGCCCGACGCCTGCCGTCCCTTCTCCAAGGGCCGCAACGGCATGATTCTGGGCGCCGGCGCCGCGGTGTTTATCCTAGAGGCGGAAGACATCGCGCTCGCCCGCGGCGCCGTGCCGCTCGTCGAACTTGCAGGATATGGCACGACCGCTGACGCCAAGGATCAGGTGCGTCCCGACGCAAAGGGCGCCGCGGCCTGCATGAGCGAGGCCCTGCGCGACGCAGGCGTCGCCATCGACGAAATCGATTACATCAACGCCCATGGCACTGGCACGACGGTGAACGACATCACCGAAGCCGAGGCGCTCGGCTTGGTGTTCGGCGCGCGGGCGCCGCAATTGCCGGTGTCCTCGACCAAGCCCATCCACGGGCACGGGCTTGGCGCCGGCGGCGCGCTGGAGCTCGTCGTCACCATCGGCGCCGTGCGCAATAGCATCGCGCCGCCGACCATCAATTGGCGCGAGCCCGACATCAAATGTCCGGTCGACGCTGTGCCGAACGAGGCGCGGCCGATGCCGATTCGCACCGCGATGAGCAATTCCTTCGCCTTCGGCGGCATCAACGCTTCTCTCGTCGTGCGCCGCGCCGAGGCTGCCTGATGCAGGCGGCGATCGCCGAGGCCGACGAGGAGACGCTGGCGCGGCTGCCGGACCTCCGCGTCCGGACCGACGCTGAAAGCGTCGCCGCGTTCCGGCGCGCCGCTTTTCTGGAGAAGGAAAGCGAGGCCGGCGCTTCTGGCTCCGAAATTCCTGCGACTTATCCGTTCTGCTGGCTGACGTTGCCTGAGGTTCGCCCGACATTGCGCCGCATGATCGGCTGCGGCGGCGTCCTGCCCGTGCATGAGGCGCAAAGCTTCTCCTATCAGCGCCCGCTCGCCCTTGACGCCGAATACCGCCTCGATCTCATCTTCAAGCGCTCCAGCGCGCCTGACCGGCTGACCGTTTCCGGTTCGATCACGACCTTGGGCGACGAGCCCTGCGCGGCCTTCGAGACAGTGCTGCGGCTGGTGCTGACGGCGGGCGCCGCGGAATCCGCGCCATGAGCCTGCCGCCGGACGCGTCCGTCGGCGATGGGCCGAAAATCGGCGATTCGATCGGAAAGACAGAGTTTGGTCCCGTTCGGGCCGAGGATCTCGCCCGCTACGCGCTGGCCTCGGGCGACGACAATCCGCTGCATCTTGACGCCGACGTCGCCGCGGCCGCAGGCCTGAAGGCGCCGCCGATCCATGGCATGCTGATGATGAGCTGCTTTGAGCCCGCGCTGCAGCGCTGGCGGCCCGATCTCGCCATCGCCCGGATGTCGGCGAAGTTTCTGCGGCCGGTGCCCGTCGGCGACTCCATTGTCATCTCTGGCCGAATCGTCCGCGCGACCTCGGGGCCGGAGGCCGAACTGCTGTTGCGCCTGATGGCGCATGGCTCCAATGGCGATCTTGCCGTCCTCGCCGAGGCGACGCTGGCGCCCGCAAGCCGGCCCGCCCAGCTCTGACGATGGGCGCAAGAGGTCACGGCGCTGACATGACCGCGCGTTCCGTTCTCATCACCGGCGCCTCGAGCGGCATCGGCCGCGCGCTGGCGCTTGCCTATGCGCAACAGGGCGCCAGGCTTGCGCTGATCGGGCGCAACGCCGAACGACTCGAAGCCGTCGCCGAGGAGGCGCGGGCGCGCGGCGCCGAAGTGACGACGGGCCTCGTCGACGTGCGCGACCGGGCGGCGATGGCCGCTTTCATCGGCGCCGGGGATCGGCGCGCGCCCTTTGACCTCTGCATCGCCAACGCCGGCATCACGACGGGCCTCAAGCCGGGCGAAAGCTTTGAGGATCCGGACGCCGTGCGGGCTTTGCTGGCGGCCAATCTTTTTGGCGTGCTCAACACAGCCGAGCCGCTGCTCGGGCCGATGTGCGCCAGAAAGGCCGGCCAGCTCGCCTTCATCGGCTCGATCGCAGGCCTGCGTGGGCTGCCCTATTCGCCGGCCTATTGCGCCTCCAAGGCGGCTGTGCACGCCTATGCGGAATCGCTGCGCGCGCGGCTGGAGCCGGAAGGCCTCTGCGTCAGCCTCGTCATCGCCGGCTTCGTGAAAACGCCGCTGAACGACAGCATCGACGCCATGAAACCGCTCGAGATCAGCGATGCTGCAGCCGCGAAGATCATCCGCCGCGGCCTTGATCGCCGCAAGGCCGTGATCGCCTTTCCCTGGCCGCTTTATGCGCTTGCCCGATTCGGCCGCATTCTGCCGCCGCGCCTTGTCGACAAAATCTTGTCGCGAATCGTGGTGCGCGCGCCGAAGACGCAGGAGCGCGCGTCCTCGCTCGACGCGCCGTAGATCGATCGGAAATCGCTTAAGTTCAGAAGCTTGAGCGTGGACTTGGCCGGTCAGCTTGAAGCGCGTTTTATGGATTATGCTGTCGCCAACGAGCCCTTCGGAGCGCCTCAAAAAACCGTCTCAAAGCCTTCGGCTGGCCACAAATGAGGCTCTTTTAAGGCTTTGGTAATGTTAACATTTTCTGCTTTGAGACCACTCAACTCCTGCAACATTCTGTTGCAATTTGTTGGTTGTTCCAAAGCTCAGTTTAGGGCCTTTTCATCCTCGAAAGTTTCCACCCGCGGAAGTCGATCGAGCAAGGGTCCGCGTCGGCGCACAACGCGCAAGTGACGCAAAACCAAACCCCCTCGACGATTTCTTAAAGCGAAGCGCTCGATGTTTTGCAGCGTGAACGGCGTCATGTTCACGCGAAGAGGCGACGCAAGCGGATGGGAGACGGCAGTCGCGGGGGCGTGTTTTGACTCTGATTGATTTTCTGACGCTTCTCAGCGACACGGCCCTGGCGATCTCCGTAGCCGGCCTGATTTTCGTAGCCGGCGGATTTCTGGCTCTGATCGGCATCAATATTTTCGAACGCCTGCGCGGCCGCAAACTCGGCCGGCCGCTGCGCCATCTCATTCTCACCGACGCCGACCTGCCGCATGTGCTGGTGCAGATCCCCGTCTTTAACGAGCCCGAGACGGTGATCGGCGCGCTGCGCTCGGCCTCCGCGCTCGACTGGCCGCGCGACCGCCTGCATATCCAGCTGCTCGACGACAGCTTCGACGAGACCAGCGCGATTGCGGCGCGGGTGATCGGCGAATTGCACGATCGCGGCTTCAATGTCGCGCATCTGCGCCGCGGCGACCGTTCGGGCTATAAGGCGGGCGCGCTCGCGGCCGGCCTCGCCCATTCGTCGGCGCCCTATATCGCCGTGCTCGACGTCGATTTCCGGCCCCCGGCGAACTGGCTGCGCAAGATCATGCCGGCGCTGATCGCCGATCCGAAAGCAAGCTTCATCCAGTCGCGCTGCGAATTCGCCAACGCCAGCTCCAATTGGCTGACCCGCGCGCAGGGGCTGATGCTCGACGCTCATTATGTGCTGGAGCAGGCGACGCGCTATCGCGCCGGCTGGCTGTTTCAGTTCAACGGCACCGCCGGCGTGTGGCGCCGCTCCGCCATCAATGCGGCGGGCGGATGGTCCTCTGATTCGCTGTGCGAGGATCTCGACCTCACGGTGCGCGCCGAAATCGCCGGCTGGCACGGGCTGTTTTCCATGGATCCCCCGGTGCCGGGCCTCGTTCCCGACAAGGTCAAGCATTGGCGCGTGCAGCAGCGGCGCTGGTCGAACGGCTTTGTTCAGGTCGCGCGCAAGCTTCTGAAGCAAGTGTGGACGTCGGACTGGACCCTGCGCCGCAAGGCTTCGGCGCTGCTCCTCATCCTGGTGCAGACCTTCTATCCCTGCGCCGCCGTCGCTCTCGGGGCGCTCACCGCCAGCATCTTTTTGCGCTCCGGCGACGCCACCGCCTATCTGCCCGTGATCAATGTGATCGGCGCGCTGATCGCCATGGTCGCCATCGGCATGACGCTGACGCCCTATATCCTGCTGCAGCGTGGGTCGGCGACCCGCTATGTCGCGACGCTCGCCTCGCTGACGCCGCTGATGATCTTCGTCAGCCTCTCCAATGCGCCCTCGATCCTGAAGACTGTATTCGGCGCGGCGGATACCTGGACGCGCACGCCGAAGGCTCTGACCGTGCCGCTCGCGGCCCCCGGCGACCCGCTCGGCCGTTTCTGAACGCGGGGCTCCTCCACGATCGGAAAAATCCCTGTCTGGAGCTTTCGCCCGCACTGATGTAGAGCAGGGCCTCACAAGACGTGAGGAGCGGTCTTTCATGCGACTGGGCACTAACATTCGCGGCGCAATGCTCGGCGTCGCCGTCGCCGCGCTCGGAGTGAGCGCATTCGCCGAGGGCGCCTTCGCCGCAGGCGGCCTTTTGGACGGATTCAGCAGCTTCAACTGGGGCGAGTTCTTCACCTATCATGGGTCGAAGGAGAAGGCCGAAGGCAATTCGCGGCAGTCCGGCGGTCGCCATCTGTTCTGCCCCGAAATCATCATTCTCGACGGCACCGCCGCCGCGCAGACCTATGCCGGCTCGCCGCCGACCAATATGAATCTGCGCTATCAATATTCGCTCGGCGACGTCGTCCGCGAATGCGCGCTGCAAGGCGACCAGCTCGCATTGAAAATCGGCGTCGCCGGCAAGGTGCTGCTCGGGCCGGCCGGCGCTCCGGCCAGCTTTTCCGTGCCGCTCCGGGTCGCGATCATCAACACCAAGGACAATGATCCGATTGTCACCAAGCTCTATCATGTGGCGGCGACGATCCCGCAGGGCGAGGCGGTGACGGAGTTCACGCTGGTGACCGAACCGCTTCTCGTCCCCTTCATCCAGGATCACACGGAAGACGATTACACGATCAAGGTCGGCATCGACGAGGGCGCCCAGAAGGCGGCAGGCAAGGGCAAATAGCCTCGGCGCCCGGGCGATTTCTGCGTCCTGCGGCGGCCAATACGCCTTAAGTCTCAGGGCTTTTGTGGCGGCGCACCATTGACAGTGCAGCGCCGCGCGCCGATATCTGGAACGTCAATTTCCTCTCAGCGGAAGAGTCCGGTTTGGCTTTAGGCCGAGCCGGCGCCGAAGGCGCAACCGCCCCGGAAACGCTCAGGCCCACGGACCGCTGAGAGTTGACGCTCTGGAAAGCAGCCTTTCATGCGCGAAAGGCTCACCGAAGGAGGCAGCCCCGCAGGCGCCCGCTCTCTTGAGGGTCAGCGCGGGGGAACGCTCTCAGGTTCCCGGACAGAGGGGGCAAGGCCAGGCTCGATTCGTCGAGCTGCGTCTTTGCTCGAGCCTTATCCGAGGAACCCATGTCCGTTCAGTCCGCCCCCCTTCCCCTTGCGCGCACCCCCCTTTACGATCTTCATCTCGAGCTCGGCGCCCGCCTAGTCCCCTTCGCGGGCTATGAAATGCCGGTGCAATATCCGCCGGGCGTCATCGCCGAGCATCTCCACACCCGCGCCAAGGCCGGCCTGTTCGACGTCTCGCATATGGGACAGGCGCTGTTCGAGGGCGCCCACGCCTTGCGCGCGTTCGAACGGCTGACGCCCGGCGACATCGCCTCGCTCAATCCGGGGCAGATGCGCTACACGCAGCTGCTCGACGCCAACGGCCATATCCTTGACGATCTGATGGTGACGCGCCTCGCCAACGAAGGCGGCCGCCAGCGCCTGTTTCTCGTGGTCAACGCCGCGAGCAAGGCCGCCGATTTTGCCCATATCAGCGCCGCGCTGCCGGGATTTGCTCTGACGCCGCTGCCGCAGCTCGCGCTTCTGGCGCTGCAGGGACCGCAAGCCGCGGAGGTCCTCGAAAAAATCGTCCCGGTGGTCTCGCGATTGACCTTCATGCGATCCGCCGAATTCGAAGTCGATGGGGTCCGGCTGCGGATTTCCCGCTCGGGCTACACAGGGGAAGACGGCTTCGAGATTTCCCTGCCTGCCGCCAAGGCGGAAGTTTTCGCGCGGACGCTGCTGAGTGATCCGCGCGTGTTTCCGGTCGGGCTCGGCGCGCGCGATTCGCTGCGCCTCGAGGCGGGGCTTTGCCTCTGCGGCCACGACATCGACGGGGCGACGGATCCGGTCGAGGCCGGGCTTTTATGGTCGATCTCCAAACGCCGGCGCGTCGAAGGCGGCTTTCCGGGCTTTGCGCGCCTCGCGCAAGTCATGGCGCGCGGCCCGGAGCGGCGCCGCGTCGGCCTCATTCTCGATGGCAAGGCGCCCGCCCGCGAAGGCGCGGAAATCGAAACGCCGGATGGACGCGCCATCGGCCGGCTGACTTCGGGCGGCTACGCCCCGAGCCTCGGGCGTCCGATCGCCATGGGCTATGTCGCCGCGGCGGAGGCCGTTGTCGGCGCGCCGGTCAATCTGATCGTGCGCGGCAAGCCGACGCCGGCGCGGATCGCCGCGACGCCCTTCATGCCGCACGCCTATGTCAGGGGAGCCTAATGCCAAACATTCGCTACACCAAAGACCATGAATATATCAGGCCTGACCCGGACGGCGCCGTCGTCGGCATTACGGATTTCGCTCAGTCGCAATTGGGCGACGTCGTCTTCGTCGAGCTTCCCGTCATCGGCGCCGTCCTGGCGCGGGGCGCCGAGGCCGCCGTCGTCGAAAGCGTCAAGGCGGCGAGCGGCGTCAACGCGCCAGCCTCGGGCGAGGTTATCGAGGTCAATTCGGCTCTCGAAGAAAAGCCCGGCCTCGTCAACGAGGATCCGAACGGCTCAGGCTGGTTCTTCAAGCTGACGCTGGCCGACCCATCCGAACTCGACGCCCTCATGGACGAGGAGGCCTACGAGGCTTTCATCAAGACCATCGCCTGACACGGCAAAACCCGCGCGACCACCAAAGATCGAACTTTCGATTGGAACTCCATGCGCTATCTGCCCCTGAATTCTGAAGACCGCTCCGAAATGCTGGCGCGGATCGGCGTCGACTCGATCGACGCGCTGTTTTCGTCAATCCCTGAAGCAAGCCGGCTTTCGCGCGACCTCGATCTGCCGCTGCGGCGCAGCGAGATGGAGACGCAGCGCCTCTTGAGCGGTATGGCGGCGCGCAACACGCCGGCCAGCTCGGCGCCCTTCTTCATCGGCGCCGGCGCCTATAAGCATCACATCCCGGCGAGCGTCGATCATCTGATCCAGCGTTCGGAATTCTTGACGAGCTACACCCCCTATCAGCCGGAAATCTCGCAAGGCACGCTGCAGGCGATCTTCGAGTTTCAGACCCAGGTCGCGGCGCTGACCGCGATGGATGTCGCCAACGCCTCCATGTACGACGGCTCGACCGCGACGATGGAGGCCGTTCTGATGGCCCATCGCGTCACAAAGCGGCGCAAGGCTGTGCTGTCCGGCGGCCTCCATCCGCATTATGCGGACGTCGTGCGCACTGTCTCGAAGATGACGGACAATGACGCGCTGAGCCTGCCGCCCGACGTCTTCGCCGCGGAGGACCTTGCCGCCGAGATCGACGAAGAGACGTCCTGCGTCGTGGTCCAGACGCCGGACGCCTTCGGCAATTTGCGCGACCTCTCGCCGCTTGCTGCCGCGTGCAAGGAGCATGGCGCCCTTCTGATCGCCGTCTTCACCGAGGCGGTTTCGCTCGGCCTCGTCAAGCCGCCGGGCGCGATGGGCGCCGATATCGTCGTCGGCGAAGGCCAGTCGATCGGCAACGGCCTCAATTTTGGCGGCCCTTATGTCGGCCTCTTCGCCACAAGGCAAAAATATCTGCGGCAAATGCCGGGGCGCCTTTGCGGCGAGACGGTCGACGCCGATGGACGGCGCGGCTTCGTGCTGACGCTGTCGACGCGCGAGCAGCACATCAAGCGCGACAAGGCGACCTCCAGCATCTGCACCAACGCAGGGCTTTGCTGCCTCGCCTTCACTATGCATCTGACGCTGCTCGGCGAGGCGGGGCTGCGCCAGCTCGCGCGCGTCAATCACGCCAATGCGGTCGATCTCGCCGGGCGCTTCGCGCAGATCTATGGCGTGGAGGTGCTGAACCGCAGTTTTTTCAATGAATTCACCCTGCGCGTCCCCGGACCCGCCGCCGAGATCGTCGAACATCTGGCGCAAAAGGGCATTCTGGGGGGCGTGCCGGCCTCGCGCCTGTGGCCGGGCGAAGACCTCGACGATCTGATGATCGTGGCTTCGAGCGAAATCAACACTGACGAAGACCGGGCCGCCTTCGCCTCCGCTCTCAGAGGGATCGCCTAAGATGAACAGACCCGAACATCCGATCTCGGCCACCGAGACAGGGCGTCCCCGCTCCTTCACCTCCAATCGCGGCCTTTGCCTCGAAGAGGGGCTGATCTTCGAAATCGGCCGCCCGAACGTCACCGGCGTCGATATCGACGAGCCGGCGCCATTTGAAACGCGGCTCGGCGCCCTCGAGCGCGAGGAGCCGATCGGCCTGCCGGGGCTCAGCGAGCCGGAAGCGATGCGCCATTATGTGCGCCTGTCGCAAAAGAACTATTCGATCGATGCGGGCATCTATCCGCTCGGCTCCTGCACCATGAAGCATAACCCGCGGCTGAACGAGGCGATGGCCCGCCTGCCGGGTTTTGGCGACATCCATCCGCTGCAGCCGGAATCGACCGTCGCCGGCGCGCTGGAGCTGATCTCCGAATTGTCGCGCTGGCTGATGGAGATGACCGGCATGCCGGCGGTCGCCATGTCGCCGAAGGCTGGCGCGCATGGCGAGGCGTGCGGCATGATGGCGATCAAGGCGGCCATCGCCGCGCGGGGAGAGGCGGCGACCCGCCGGATCGTGCTCGTGCCGGAATCGGCGCATGGCACCAATCCGGCGAGCGCGGCGCTGGTCGGCTTTGCAACGCGCACCGTGCCTTGCGGCGCGGACGGACGCGTCGATCTTGCGGCCCTGAAAGGCCTGCTCGGACCGGACGTCGCCGCGATCATGCTGACCAATCCGAACACCTGCGGCCTGCTCGAGAGCGATATCGTCGCGATCGCCGAAGCGATGCATGAAGCCGGAGCCTATTTTTATTGCGACGGGGCGAATTTCAACGCGATCGTCGGCAAGACGCGGCCTGGCGACCTCGGCGTCGACGCGATGCATATCAATCTGCACAAGACATTTTCGACCCCGCATGGCGGCGGCGGCCCCGGCGCCGGGCCCGTCGTGCTGTCGGCCCGGCTCGCGCCCTTCGCGCCGGTCCCCTTCGTCCAAGAGGGCGAGAACGGGCTGCGGCTGGTCGAACATGTCGAGGCCGATTCGCGATCCTTTGGCCGCATGGCCGCCTTCCATGGCCAGATGGGAATGTTCGTCCGGGCGCTCTCCTACATGATGTCGCATGGCGCGGACGGATTGCGTCAAGCCTCCGAAGACGCCGTGCTGAGCGCAAATTACATCCGGGCGAGCCTCAGCGATCTGATGACGCAGCCCTTCGGCGACCAGCCCTGCATGCATGAAGTGCTGTTCGACGACGCATGGCTGAAGCCGACGGGGCTGTCCACACTCGATTTCGCCAAGGCGATGATCGACGAGGGCTATCACCCGATGACGATCTATTTCCCGCTGGTCGCGCATGGGGCGATGCTGATCGAGCCGACCGAATCGGAATCGAAGGCCTCGCTCGACCTGTTCATCGCGACTTTGCGCGATCTTGCCTTTTCCGCGCTCGACGGCGAACTCGACCGCTTTGTCGGCGCGCCGCATGATGCGCCGCGCCGGCGCCTCGACGAAACCCGCGCCGCGCGCAACCCGGTCCTGAAATGGACCGCGCCCGCGCAAGAGGGCTAGGCGCTTAGGGTCTGTTTGGGAACGCTCGCCGCTCGGGTCGAGCGATCGGCGCTTCCAAGCAGCCCTGCCTCGCCGGGCTTTTGGCCGCCTTGCAAAAATCCCCACATGAAAACTTAGGCCGCCGGGCGGCCTGAGCCGCGCCTCCTTGACTGAAACGGAGCTGCGTCAGTCTGCCTCACGGCCGTTCGGCGCTGCGCGGCGTTGTAGCCCCAGATGAAAATTTTGCAGTGCACAAAAGTTGACACATTTGTCATAAATGCTGGCTTATCCTATCCGGAGCAGCCGATCCGCTCCCGCAATTGTGACCCTCGACATTCTTTTCGCACTTGCGAGCCCGCCCAATACCATCCATATACCATCCATACAGATGGGGAACGACATGGGTGCGGAAATACACCGCCTACGCGACAAGATCTGCGATAGCGAGAAGATCACGATCAATCTCGGCTATGTCGATCTCGGCCATATCGATCTGCTTGTGCGGGAAGGATTTTATTCCAACCGGACGGACATGATCCGCACAGCCATCCGCAATCAGCTTCGGCTGCATGCGGACGACGTGAAGCAAACAATCGTGCGCGAGACCCTCGAAATCGGTCTGAGGCACTATAGCAGGGAGGATTTAGAAACGGTTAAGGCTGCCGGCGAGATGCTCAGCATCAAAGTCATCGGCCTGGCCATCATCGCCGACGACGTTCCATGCGACCTCGCGCTCTCGACTATCAAGTCGATCACGGTCCATGGCGCGCTTCAGGCGAGCAAAGTGGTCAAGATGACGCTTGCGGATCGGATTCGCTGATCGCGTGTCGGCGAAAATTTGAGATGCGGATGAGACTGCTGACCGCAATTCCAAAAGGACCAAGCAATGAAGATCACTCTCGACAGCGCGCTACGCAAGGCCACTGCGTTGACATCGCGCCAAAATCTGGTCGAGGCGACGAAAGTCATTCAACGGGCTTTGGGCGCGGCGCCCGAAACCCTGAGCGCGGCCAAACCTGCCTAAAGCGATCGCCGCGACGCCTTTGCCGGAACATCTTTCACCACGCCTACCCAGCGCTGCGACGCCTCTTTCGGAGATGTTCGACAAGCTGCGCCACGGCTTCGCGCCGGGGTTCGAATGGGCGGAGCCGACCGACGATGACGCGGCCCCGGAGACGAAGCCCGCGGGAGCTCAGTTTGTCGCGCGCTCTTTCACCTGCGCGGCCGGATCGCGCAGCTACAAGCTGTTCGTTCCCAGCAGCGCCGCCAAGAGCAAACGCAAAGCAATGCCGCTCATCGTCATGCTGCATGGCTGCAAGCAGGACCCGGATGATTTCGCGCGCGGCACCCGCATGAACGTCCTTGCCGAGGAAGATGGTTTTCTGGTCGCCTATCCGCAGCAATCCGGCAGTTCGAACCATATGGGGTGCTGGAACTGGTTCAATCTCAAGGATCAGGCGCGCGACTCCGGCGAAACCGCGATCATCGCTGGCATCGCTCGCGAGGTCATGGCGGAGTTTTCGGTCGATCCTGAGCGCGTCTTCGTTGCGGGCCTTTCTGCCGGCGGCGCCATGGCGGCCAATCTCAGCATGAGCTATCCGGATATTTTCAGGGCGGTCGGCATCCATTCCGGCCTGCCTTGCGGCGCGGCCACCGACGTCGTCTCGGCTTTCAACGCGATGCGGCACGGCGCCTCGACCACCGGCGCGACGCCGCCGGAGGTCAATGTCCGCACCATCGTGTTCCAGGGCGGCGCCGACCGAACCGTGCACCCCTCGAACGCCGATCTGATCGTCGCCTTCGCCAGCACCGGGATCAAGGGCGCCGTCGAGACGCGCGAACGCGGGGCCGGCAAGGACGGCGTTTCCTTCGAGCGCACCATCATCGCGGACGCCAAGGGCGTGCCGCAGGTGGAGTATTGGGCGCTCGAGGATTTGGGTCACGCCTGGTCGGGCGGACATTCCACCGGCTCCTTCACCGATCCGAATGGACCCGACGCCTCGCGGGAAATGCTGCGCTTTTTCATGCAGCATTGACGCCGGAGCGGAGCGAGCCGAAAGACAAAAAAGCGGGGCCGCAAGCCCCGCTTTTGTTTTGTCTTCAGACCGTCGATCTTACTGGCCGGCCTTCGGCGAAAGCGCGTCGAGCGCCTCGGCCAGACCCTTGCTGGATATAGCGGTCGAGAGTTGCTCGCCGCCGGCGTTGGTGATCGTCATCATGCCGTTGCGCCCTGCGGCGCGGAACGCCGCCAGCTGTTCCGGCGTGAGCAGCACGTCGGCAAGGCAGGCGCTATTCAGGCAGGACGAAAATGAAAGATTCGCCTTGCCGGCGTCAACGATGACTTCGGGGCCGGGCTGAAGCGTCAAATTGGCCTGCACGATTGCGACGAGCCGGGTCGGCTTGTCGGCGCTGTCGCGCACGAAAGCCAGACGCGCGACGGGCGGGAGCTGACCTTCGGGCTGCAGCACGATATCGGCCTCGCATTGTCCGGGCTGCGGATTGCAGATCACGGTCCAATCGCCAAATGTTTTCCGGCTCGGGGGCGGCGCGTTTGCGGGCTCGGCCGCCGACGGCGCGGATTGGCGCGGGGCCTCGGCGGGGGCAGGGGCGGCGGTTTGCGCAATCGCCGCAGAAGCGCAGGCGAGCGGGACGAACAGGGACAGAATCAAGCGATGGCGCATGGGCGTCGTTTCCAAAGTTTCTTGGTATGGGTCGAGAGAGCGGAAAGAGGCCGGCAGGCCGGCCTCTTTCGAGGGCAGCTTTAAGCACGATCGGCCGGCTTCGTCCAAATCGCCCCATCGCGACGATCCCGGATCGACCGATCCAGGCGAAAAACGCTGCAATTTTTCGGCGTCAGCCTTCCGTGTCGGCCTTGGCGCGGCGGCCGAAATCGGGCGCGGCGGTTTCCTGGCCAAGATCGATGATGCTGCGCCGGATGGCGCGCGTGCGGGCGAACAGATCCTGAAGCCCCTCGCCGTCGCCGCGCCGGATCATCCGTTGCAGCGCGGTCAAATCCTCGCTGAAGCGGCCCAGCATTTCCAGCACGGCGTCCTTGTTGGCCAGAAAGATGTCGCGCCACATGACGGGATCGGAGGCCGCGATTCGGGTGAAGTCGCGAAATCCGCCGGCGGAGAATTTGATGACCTCGGATTGCGTCACTTCCTCGAGATCGGCGGCAGTGCCAACGATATTATAGGCGATGAGATGCGGCACATGGCTCGTGATCGCCAGCACCAGATCGTGATGTGCGGCGCTCATGATTTCAACGTTTGCGCCGGCATGTTTCCACAAGGCGATGAGTTTTGCGACCGCGCGCGGATCGGCGTCGTCCGGCGGCGTGACGATCGTCCAGCGATTGTAAAACAGGCTGGCGAAGCCGGCGTCCGGGCCGGACTCCTCCGTTCCCGCGACAGGGTGGGCCGGGATCAGATGAACATTCGGCGGCAGCAGCGGGGCGAGCGCCGCGATGACGGCGGCCTTCACCGATCCGACGTCGGAAACGATCGTCCCATCCGCCAAATGCGGCGCCATATCGCGCGCAATATCCTCCATCGCCCCGACGGGAGCGCAGAGCACGACGAGGTCGGCGCCGGCGACGGCCTCGCCAAGCGTGTCCGGGACATGATCGGCGAGGCCGATTTCCAAAGCGCGCCGCCGCACCGCTGCGTTGGAGTCGAAGGCGATGATGCGGCGCGCAAGCCCCTTGCGGCGGACGATCCGCGCCAGCGACGAGCCGATCAGGCCGACGCCAATGATCGCCGCGCTTTCAAAAAGGGGCGCCTCCAGCGCGGGCCCAAGACCGTCCGGCAAATGCGTCAGCCCTTTGTGCGCGTCGCGATGAAATCCGCGAGCGCGGCGACGACGAGGCGATTGGCTTCTTCGGAGCCGACGGTAAGGCGCAGGCAATCGGGCAGCCCATAGGCGGCGACAGCGCGAAGGATCAGGCCGCGCGCGGTGAGAAAAGCGTCCGCCTCACGGGCTTCCTCGGCTCCGCGAAAGCGCAGCAGCAGAAAATTGCCCGCGCTGGGCGTCACCTCTATGCCGAGCGCCGCGATCTCGCGGGAAAGCCAATCGCGCCATTGATCATTGTGCGCGATGGAGGCTTCGATGTGCGCTGCGTCCGCGAGCGAGGCGAGGCCGGCGGCCATCGCCGCCGTGCTGGTGTTGAACGGCGCGCGGATGCGGTTGATGGCGTCGCAGACATGCTCCGGCGCATAGCACCAGCCGAGCCGGATCGCGGCGAGGCCGTGGATTTTCGAGAAGGTGCGCGTCATGACGACGTTTTCGCGCGCGCGAACCAGCGATTCGCCGGCCGCATAATCAGCCTGCGTCGCATATTCGGCATAGGCGGCGTCGATCACGAGCAGCACGTTCTGGGGCAGCGCGTCGGCGAGCCGCTCGACCTCGGCGATCGGCAGATAGGTGCCGGTCGGATTGTTCGGATTGGCCAAAAAGACGATTTTCGTCCGCGGTCCGACCTTGGCCAGGATCTGGTCGACGTCGGCGGTGACCTTCGTCTCCTTCGCCACAATGGGGGCCCCCCCGGCGGCGAGGATGGCGATCTTGTAGACGAGAAAGCCATGTTCGGTGAAAACGCCTTCATCGCCCGGCCCGAGATAGGCGCTCGCCAAAAGGTGAAGGATTTCGTCGGAGCCGGCGCCGCAGACGATCCGCTCCGGCTCCAGTCCGAATTTTGCGCCGATCGACATGCGCAGGACGCGGGCGGTGCCTTCGGGATAGGCCTCCAACCCTTCGGCGGCGGCGCGGACGGCCTCTTTCGCGCGCGGCGAAGGTCCGAGCGGCGTCTCATTGGACGATAATTTATAGATCCTGCCGACGCCCGGCGCCGAGCTCTTGCCCGGCACATAGGGGTCGATGCGAAACACCGCGGGAACGGGCAGGGGACGCGCGGCGCCTTCGGTCTTGGTCATTTTACCGCAAAACTCCGACGTGATTCATTGCGCGACGGCAAAAGGGGCGGGGTCGCGCCGGGCCTCGGCCGCCTTGCAGCGCGCCGCGTGGCCGCCGATCTCGACGACCGCGGCCTCGCTCACGGCGAAGGCGTCGGCCAACTCGGCGCGGCTCACTGCGCCGGGCGCTGAGACGAGGAGCGAAGCCTGCGGCCCTTCCGCGGCGGCGATGATGTCCGCCTCAATCTGCTCCAGCCGGACCTGTGGCGGGATCGCCGCGCCGCCCAGCGACACATCATAGATGATGACGTCGCGCACGGCCGCCTCGGCGAGCGGATGGGCGACGACAAACAGCGGCGTTCCGGCCGGATGATCGGGCCGCTCGACGAAGGGCAGGCGGGCGATGATTTTTGGCGCTCGCGAGTCCTTAAGGCGCCGCCACCAGCCGGACGAAGCGGGGCCGGCCGCGACCGGCACGAGCCCAAGGTCGCCGCTCGAGCGCAGCACGGCCTCGGTCACGGCGTCGGCGTCCGCGTGTGGCTGATAGGGGACCGTAAAGCCGAAGTGGAAGCGGCAACAGTCGCGCATCCGCGCATCGCCGCCCGACACGTCGGCGTGGACGGCATAGGCCGACTGCACATAGGTGAAGGTCGAGATGATGATGCGCCAGATGCTCTCGACCGTGTCGAGCGGCAGCAGGCCGCTGTGGCGGGAGACAAGCGCGCGCATCATGTCGGCTTCGCGCCCGGGGCGGAACGCAGACCTGCCCTCCAAGCCGCCGCCCTGGCGCGCCTTGGCCTCGATCAGCCGATGAATGATCTCGCCGCGCTTGATCAGGAGCTGGTGCAGCTCCGAATCGATGCAGTCGATCTCGACCCGCAAATCGGCGAGCGTTTCAAGACGGGCGGGATGGGTCATCGTGGGCTCAATGGCGCGGCTTGCTCTGGGAGCGATAAGCGTGTCTTAGCGCATTTGGCGCAGGATGTTCAAACGCGGGGCTCGACGGGCGTGAGCGCGCGCGGCTCGCGGAACCCCAGCTCGAGCACGGTCCAGACGACCGCCCCCACCAGCAGCGCGTCGACGCCGACGACATACCAATGCGACAGATTCTCGCTGACGCGCGGCTGCAGCCAATGCGCCGCGCCGGAAAACAGCACGCCAAGCGGAACGAGGCCGGCGAGCCCTGTCGGCAAGCCTCTCGCGCGCAGCCGTTTGGCCGAGAGATTGTAAAGGCTGATGCCGATGAAGATCACGCCGAGCGAATAGAAAAGCAGATAGACGAAGGTCGCGAGCGTTCGCCAGTCGATCAGGCTCGATTGCGGCGTCAGCTCGCGATAGGCGTAGGGCTCGACCAGCCGCCAGATCGTGGTCAGGATGATGAGGAGCACGGTCAAGAAGCCAAAGCCTGCGCGCCAGGTCCAGGCGTCGACCAGCCCTGCGTCCGTGCGGAAGCCGAACTGCGCCAGAAATTCCGCGAGCCTCTTTTGCATCAATCTCTCAAAAGATCGTTGATCGCCGTTTTCGCCCGCGTCTGCGCGTCGACCGTCTTGACGATCACGGCGCAATAGAGGGAGGGGCCGGGCGAGCCGTCCGGCAGCGGCTTGCCGGGCAGATTACCGGAGACCACCACGGAAAAGGGCGGCACATAGCCGATATGGATTTTGCCGGTGGCGCGGTCGATGATTTTGGTCGAGGCGGAAATAAAGGTGCCCATCGAGACCACCGCGCCCTCGCCGACGATGACGCCCTCGACGATCTCCGAGCGCGCGCCGATGAAGCAATCATCCTCGATGATGGTCGGATTGGCCTGCAACGGCTCCAGCACGCCGCCGATGCCGACGCCGCCGGAGAGATGCACATTCTTGCCGATCTGGGCGCAGGAGCCGACCGTGACCCAGGTGTCGACCATGGTATTTTGATCGACATAGGCGCCGAGATTAACGAAAGAGGGCATCAACACGACGCCCGGCGCAATATAGGCCGAGCGGCGCACGACGCAGCTCGGCACAGAGCGGAAGCCCGCCGCCGCATGCTCCTTCGCGCCCCAGCCGGCGAATTTGGAGGGGACCTTGTCCCACCAGGTCGCGCCGCCCGGCCCGCCCGGGATTTCGCCCATATCGTTGAGGCGGAAGGATAAAAGCACCGCCTTCTTCAGCCATTGATGCACGCGCCAGGATTGCGGGCCGCTCTCGCCGGCGATTTTCTCGGCGACGCGCAGCTTGCCGGCGTCGAGCAGATGAAGCGCGGCGTCGACCGCCTTGCGCACATCGCCCTGAGTCTGGGCGTTGATATTGGCGCGGTCCTCAAAGGCGGCCTCGATGATCGTTTCGAGGGCGGTATGCGTCATTTGCGGGACTTTCGGTTTGCTGGGGCGTCGGCTAGAGCCGTTACAGCTTTCGCGCCGTTGAGGCAACGGTCCTAAGTCTCTCGGAGGGGTGGGGAGCCTCTAGGCGCTCGGCTTCGCGCCGGCGACGATGTCGACGAGAAAGGCTTCGAGGTCCGCCGTGATGAAGTCGATATGCGGTGGCGCCGCCTCGCTCACCATCTCGAAGGCCTCGCGGTGGTCGATCTGCCCGGGTTTTGGCACCACCAGCGCCGTGGTCATGCCGCGCGCATGCGGCACGATCAGATTGCGGGCGAGATCCTCGAACATCACCGAACGGGCGGGGTCGACGCCATGCTTGTCGAAGAAGCGCTCGTAGGTTTCAGCGGCGGGCTTTGGCGTGAAGTCGGCCGCGACGATGTCGAAAATATCCTCGAACATTTCGTCGATTCCGAGCGCCTGCGCGGTGCGCAGCGCATGGTCGCGCGAGCCATTGGTCAGGATCAGCTTGCGGCCGGGCAGCGCGAGAATCGCGCTCGCCAGCGAATGGTTGGGTTTTAGGCCGGAGCGGTCGATATCATGCGCGAAATCGAGAAATTCCTCGGCGCTGATGCGGTGCTCCTCCATCAGGCCGCGCAGGGTCGTGCCATAGCGCTCATAATAATATTTTTGCAGCGCGCGCGATGACATGCCGTCGAGGCCGAAGAGATGCGACATGAACAAAGTGATGCGCGCGTCGATCTTCGGCCATAGGTCGCTGTCGGCGGGATAGAGCGTGTTGTCGAGATCGAAGACCCAGATGTCCTTCTGCGCGAACAGATCGGCGACGCGCGCGCGCCGCCGCAAAGAGGGGCCCAGCGGGTCGATGGCCGCCGCCGTCTCATCCGGCGTCAGGGGGTGGTCTTCGTGCTTCACCGCGTGATCAGCGTTCCCGCGCCATGGTCCGTCAGAAGCTCGACAAGCACCGCATGCGGCGTTTTTCCGTCGAGGATCACGACGCCCTCGACGCCCTGTTCGAGCGCGTAAATGCAGGTCTCCACCTTGGGGATCATGCCGCCGGTGATGACGCCTTCGGCGATCAGGGCGTGGATCTGATCAACCCGCAGCTCCTTGATCAGATTCTTGTCGCGGTCGAGCACGCCGGGCACGTCGGTCAGGAACAAAAGCCGTTTCGCCTTGAGCGCGCCGGCGATCGCGCCGGCGAAGGTGTCGGCATTGACGTTATAGGTCTCGCCATCGACCCCTTGCGCGATCGGAGCCAGCACGGGGATCAGCTCGCGGCCGAGCACCTGTTCGAGCACGGTGGCGTCGACCTTGGCCGGCTCGCCGACGAAGCCGAGATCGACGCCGTCGCTGGTGCGCGCGACCTTATGGGCGATCACCATATTGCCGTCCTTGCCGCAGAGCCCGATCGCGCGGCCGCCCTCGGCGTTGATGGAGCCGACGATCTGCTTGTTGATCGAGCCGGCGAGCACCATTTCGACGATTTCGACGGTCTCCTTGTCGGTGATCCGCAGCCCGTCGGAAAATTCGGATTTGATGCCGAGCTTCTTCAGCATGGCGCCGATCTGCGGCCCGCCGCCATGCACGACGACGGGATTGAGGCCGGACTGCTCAAGCAGCACCATGTCGCGGGCGAAATCCCGCGCGACCGTTTCGTCGCCCATCGCATGGCCGCCATATTTCACGACGACCGTCGCGTCGTCGTAATGCAGCATATGCGGCAGCGCCTGCATCAGGATGGCGGCCTGCTCCTGCGCCTTTTGCTGCTCTGTGGATGCGCCTGCGTCGGTCATGCGTTCTTTTGCCCAGCTCTGAGATCGAAGCCTATCTATCCGCCAATGATGACAAGCTCAACGCAGAGCGAGCTCGGGCGACCTGTCAATGGCCGTGCTCGGCCAGCAGCCTGGCGATGGCGGCGCGCAGCTCGGCGACGCCGTCCGCCGTCCGCGACGAGGTGAAGATCGCCTGCGGATAGGCGGCCGGACGCTTCTCGATCGCCTTCAGGGTTTCCTCGATGCGGCGCGCGGCGTCGGCCTCCTTCACCTCGTCCTGCTTGGTCAGCACGATCTGGTAGGAGAGGGCGCAGCGGTCGAGCAGATCCATCATCTCGTAATCCGGCGGCTTCAGGCCATGGCGCCCGTCGATCAGCACGAAGGCGCGCAAGAGCGGCGCGCGGCCGCGCAGATAATCCTGCATCAGCTGCGTCCAGGAGGCGATCTGCTCCTTCGAGGCGGCGGCATAGCCATAGCCCGGCATGTCGACGAGCCGCAGCCTGGCGTCGTCGATGCCGCCGCCAAGCCCAAAGAAATTGAGTTCGCGCGTGCGGCCGGGCGTATGCGAGGTGCGCGCCAGGCTCTTGCGGTTGGTCAGCGCATTGAGCAGCGAGGATTTGCCGACATTGGAGCGGCCGGCGAAAGCGATTTCCGGCGCGCCCGGCGGCGGCAGGCTGGCGACCGAGCTCGCCGCCCAGAGGAAATCACATTCGGCGGCGAATAATTTGCGGCCGACCTCGTTGAAGTCGGCGAGCGCCGCAACGGGAGCCGGGTCAATGTCGCTCAACTCGTGACCTTCTTGCGAAACAGCGACGCCAGATTGTCGAACAATTCGACCTTCACCCCCGCCCGCTTCATGATGAGCGTTTGCTGGGAGACGGACAGAATATTGTTCCAGGTCCAGTAGATGACGAGGCCGACCGGGAAGCCGCCGAGGGTGAAGGTGAAGATCACCGGCATCCAGGTGAAAATCTGCTTCTGCATCGGGTCGGCGGGCTCGGGATTGGCCTTCATCTGGACGAACATCGAGACGCCCATCAGAAGCGGCCACACGCCAATGGCGAGGAAATGACCGATCAGCGGGAGTTGCGTCGGATCGAACGGCAGCAGTCCGAACAGATTGAACAGATTGGTGGGATCAGGCGCCGAGAGATCGTGGATCCAGCCGAAGAAGGGCGCATGCCGCATTTCGATGGTGACGAACAGCACCTTGTACAGCGCGAAGAACACCGGGATCTGAATCAGCATCGGCAGACAGCCGGAGACGGGATTGATCTTCTCGCGCTTGTAGAGCGCCATCGTCTCCTGCTGCTGCTTCATCTTGTCTTCGGGATATTTTTCCCGCAGCGCCGCGATTTCGGGCGCGACCGCCTTCATCTTGGCCATCGACAGATAGCTCTTGTTGGCGAGCGGGAAGAACAGACCCTTGACGATCACAGTCGCAAGCAGGATCGCGACGCCGAAATTGCCGGTCAGCGAATAAAGGAAATGCAGCAGCCGGAACATCGGCCGGGTGATGAAATAGAACCAGCCCCAATCGATCAGGAGCTCGAATTTCTTGATGCCGAGATCGGCCTGATAGGCGTCGAGCGTATGGACTTCCTTGGCGCCGGCGAAGACGCGGCTCATCGCCTCGGTCGTGGCTCCGGGAGCGATGGTCTGCACGGGGCCGACAAAATCAGCGCGATAGGTTTTAATGCCGCTTGGCGTCGAATTGGCCGAAAAGCGCGCTTCGATCGGCGCCGCCTGGTCGGGAATGACGGTCGCGGCCCAATATTTGTCCGTGAAGCCGAGCCAGCCGCCAGCGCCGGAGAAGGTCTTATAGCCGTGGTCTTCCTTTTCGATCTTGTCGTAATGGAATTCCTGCACGCCCGCGTCGCCGATGACGCCGACAAATCCTTCATGCAGCACCGCGTAATTCACGGTTTTCGGGAGGCCGTGGCGCGCAACCAGCGCATAGGAGGCGAGCGTCACCGGCTTGGCGGATTTGTTCTCGACGCTGTCCTTGATCGTAAACATGAAGCGGTCGTCGACCGCGATCTGGCGATGGAAGACAAGGCCCTGACCATTGTCATAGGTCAGGGTGACCGGCGCCTCCGGGGTCAGCGCATCGCGATCAGCCGTCCAGACTGTGTCGGAGCGCGGCACGGCGACCGCCTCGCCGGGCGCCGGGACGAAGCCAGCCTCGGCGTAATAGGCGTCCGGCGCCCCCTGCGGCGACAGCAGCACGATGTTGGGGCTGTTCGGGTCGACCGTCTCGCGATAGCCCTTGAGCGAAACGTCGTCGAGCCGCGCGCCCTTTAGGGACAGCGAGCCGAAAATCGCCGGCGTATCGATTTTTAGCCGCGGAGAGGCGGCGAGCGCCTCGGCGCGGGTCTTGGGAAGGGCGTCAAGCGGCGAAAAATTGGCGGCGTCCTGCGGCGTCGCAGCAGACTGCGGCTGCGTTCCGGCCGGCGCATTTTGGCTCTGCGTCTGGGCAAGGCGCGCCCGGTCGGCCTGTTTCGGCGCGAAGATATAGCTCCAGCCAACGATCACGAGGCACGACAGGCCGATCGCAAGATAGAGATTCCTCGAATCCTTATTCATGTTGCTCTAGCCGCCTTTGCGCCAGGGGTCCGGCCTCAGTACCGGATCGATGTGACCATATACAGAATGGAGGCCGCCGGCGGCGGTCCACCGTCGCGGAATCAGACGCCGCCGCTCCCTTGCGGGCGGCTTTGTTGCGGCGCCTCGCGGTTTGGTCCGCGTTTGCGCGAGCGTCCGTCGGGCTTCGATTGGCTGGATTCGATTTTGTCGATCGCCCGGATCAGTTCAACCTGCATTGTTGCGAAGGCGAGGCGAAGAGCCTCGATGCGGGCGACTACTACATAGTCGCGGCAAGGCCGCGCGGGAAGGGCCTCTGCCGTGCGCAACGCTTCCTTGAACCGCCGCCGGATGCGGTTGCGCACGACGGCGCCGCCGACCTTTTTGGTGACGGTGAAGCCGAATCGCGGCGCGGCAGTGGCGCGGTCGCTTTCGGGCCGCTCCACAGCCTGAAGCGTAAAACCCTTGGCGTGGAAGCGTTTGCCCTTGGCGGCGCGAACAAAATCCGCCCGGCGTTTCAGCCGCGCCGGCGCTGCCGGAGAAGGAGCCTCCTGCACGATGCGCCTGCCTTGCTGCTGCGGCGCGCCAAGGCGCGCGGCGAACATCGCCGCGGCCGTCAGCGCCGCACGCCTTGGCTCAAGCGGAGAGTTTCTTGCGGCCCCGCGCGCGGCGCGCTGCAATGATCCGGCGCCCGCCGACAGTCGCCATCCGGGCCCGGAACCCGTGCCGGCGCTTGCGCACGAGCTTGCTCGGTTGATAAGTCCGCTTCACCGTCAACTTCCTTCAATTATTTTGCGTGTCGCCGGCCGCTGTTCGCAGCCCGCGCGTCGAGAACGCGGGCGCGACATTCGCGCCCGGCGCAGAACGCGTCTTATAAGGGCGTCGTCGTTGTGAAGTCAATTTGGCGCAGCCAATTTGCAGAGGCGGCGAGGCAGGGGCGAGGTTCAGGCCGCATCGCGCCGCGCGGTCGCCGCCGCGCTGGCGCGAATGGCGGCGATATTGGCGGCGTATTGGCCAGGGCCCCCCTTGAACACCGCCGAGCCCGCGACGAGCGTGTCGGCCCCCGCCGCCGCGACAAGCGCCGCCGTCTCCGGATTGACTCCTCCGTCGACCTCGATGCGGATCGGGCGATCGCCGATCATCGCCTTGAGCTCGGCGATTTTTTCGACCGCCGAGGGGATGAAGGCCTGGCCGCCGAAACCGGGATTGACCGACATCACCAGCACGAGATCGAGAAGATCCAGCACATGCTTGACGCTGGAGGCCGGGCTCGCCGGATTCAGCACGACGCCGGCCTTCTTGCCGAGGGCGCGGATCGCCTGCAGCGAGCGGTGCAGATGCGGGCCGGCCTCGACATGGACGGCGATGAGATCGGCGCCGGCTTGCGCAAAGGCTTCGAGATAGGGATCGCAGGGCGCGATCATCAAATGCACGTCGAAGGGCAAATGCGTATGCGGCCGCAGCGCCGCGACGATCGCCGGGCCGATCGTGATGTTCGGCACGAAATGACCGTCCATGACGTCGACGTGAATCCAGTCGGCGCCGGCCTCCGTGATGGCGCGGACTTCCTCGCCGAGCTTTGCGAAATCGGCGGACAGGATGGACGGCGCGATGACGAGCGGATTCATGATGCTGACCTTCTCAATTCGAGTTTTCCGCGTTGAACACCCGGCTCGACAATATGTCGGCCGCGTCGATCGTCATCAGATCCTCGAGGCGGACGGGGCCGTCCTGCTCGAAATAGCGGCTGGCGTGGCGCAGGCGGGCTCGGTCGAGCGCATTGCGGACCGAGCGCGCGTTGGAGAACAGCGGCTGGCGGCGCCGCTCCGTGATATAGGCCGCAAAGGCCTCTGCGCCGTCAGGGCTGAATTTATAATGCTGGGCGGCGAGCATCGATTCGGCGATCGCCATCAATTCGCTGTCCGCGTAGTCGGGAAAATCGATGTGATGCGCGATTCGCGAGCGAAAGCCCGGGTTGGAGCGGAAGAACTGATCCATGCGGTAGGCGTAGCCGGCGAGGATCACGACAAGATCCTCGCGCTGATTCTCCATCACCTGCAAAAGAATTTCGATCGCCTCCTGCCCGTAATCGCGCTCATTCTCCTGGCGATAGAGGTAATAGGCCTCGTCGATGAACAAGACGCCGCCCATCGCTTTCTTTAGGATCTCTTTCGTCTTCGGCGCGGTGTGGCCGATATATTGGCCGACAAGATCGTCGCGCGTCACCGAGACGAGATGGCCTTTGCGGATGTAGCCGAGCTTGTGCAGAATCTCCGCCATGCGGAGGGCGACCGTGGTCTTGCCGGTCCCGGCATTGCCGGTAAAGGACATATGCAGGGTCGGCGGCTCGGAGATCAGGCCGAGGCGGCGGCGCACGCGGTCGACGATGAGCAGCGCGCAGATCTGCCGGATGCGCTCCTTGACGGGGGCGAGCCCGACCAGCTCGCGGTCGAGCGTGTCGAGAACCTCCGCGACATGGGTGTCGCGCAATTCGGCGCGCAGGTCGATCGTCGCCTGCGGCGCGCCGCCATCGTCGCCGGATTGCGTTGGCTGCTCGTCATTCATCCTTCGCGTCTCTATCTCGTCGGCCGCGCCTCAATAGCGCTCCGATTCCGGCCGGTCGACCGCATAGGACTGCAGCGAATAGATCTGCCGGCGACCAGGCCCCTCGGTCCGCAGGAGGCGAAAGCCCGGCTCCTTCTCAGGACGATTGACGATGAAGGAGATGCGCACGCTCTCCCATCCAGGCGAGGCGTCGAAACCCGAAAGCCGCACATAATAGCGCCCGGCATGGGCCTTGCGGCAGGCATCGAGCTCAAGCATGACGGCGGCGGGGTCCTTGATGTCGAACATCGGCAGATCCCACATCTCCCAATAGGTGTTCCTCGGGTGCGGATCGTCCGTGTATTCGAGATTGATCGCCCATCCCTTATCGATGCAATAATGCACCTGTGACCGGATCTGATCGTCGGTGAGGTCCGGCAGGAACGAAAAGCACCCCTGTGTGACGCGCATCGGATCTCCTCGCTGGATCACGATGATTTTGGATCGAAGCCAAAATCATGAAACGTGATCGACTCCAATGGTTTGGAGCATGACGCCAGCGGCGTCATGCTTTATGCGGGCGTTGCGGTCGGGATGAAATCGGGCGAATCCGTCGACGTGTAATCAAAGCTGACGTCTTTCCAGACGTCGAGCGCCTGGCGCAGCGGCGTACATCCCCGGGCCGCATCTTCGAGGATCGTCTGGCCCTCGGCGAGCGTATCGCGTCCGCAATTGCGTGCGAAGATCATCGCTTCCAGCGCGACGCGATTGGCGGTCGCGCCTGCGGCGATTCCCATGGGATGGCCGATGGTGCCGCCGCCGAACTGCAGCACGACGTCCTCGCCAAGGAGAGCGAGCAGCTGGTGCATCTGGCCCGCGTGGATGCCGCCCGAGGCGACCGGCATCAGCTTGTTCAGCGAGGCCCAGTGCTGGTCGAAGAAAATCCCGTGTTCGAGCTGCTGCGGATTATAATCCTCGCGGCAGATGTCGTAATAGCCGCGCGTCGTATTGGGATCGCCCTCGAGCTTGCCGACGACGGTGCCGGCGTGGATATGGTCGACGCCGGCGAGCCGCATCCACTTGGCGATGACGCGGAAAGAGACGCCATGGATCTTCTGCCGCGTATAGGTCGAATGACCGGCGCGATGCAGATGCAGGATCATGTCGTTGCGGCGCGCCCATTTGGCCATGGACTGGATCGCCGTATAGCCGATCACGAGGTCGATCATGATGATGACCGAGCCGAGCTCCTTGGCGAATTCGGCCCGCTCATACATGTCTTCCATGGTGGCGGCGGTGACGTTGAGATAGGTGCCCTTGATCTCGCCGGTCGCCGCCTCGGCGCGGTTGACCGCCTCCATGCAATAGAGGAACCGGTCGCGCCAATGCATGAAGGGCTGCGAATTGATGTTTTCGTCGTCCTTGGTGAAGTCGAGCCCGCCCTTTAGCGCCTCATAGACGACGCGGCCATAATTGCGGCCGGAGAGGCCGAGCTTCGGCTTGACCGTGGCGCCGAGCAGGGGGCGGCCGAATTTGTCGAGCCGCTCGCGTTCGACGACGATGCCCGTCGCCGGCCCCTGAAAAGTCTTCACATAGGCGACCGGAAAACGCATGTCCTCAAGCCGCAGCGCCCGCAGCGGCTTGAAGCCGAAGACATTACCGATGATCGAGGCCGCGAGATTGGAGATCGAGCCCGGCTCGAACAGATCGAGATCATAGGCGATAAAGGCGAACCAGGAGCCGGGCGCATTCGGCACCGGATCGACGCGATAGCATTTGGCGCGATATTTTTCGGATGCCGTCAGCCGGTCGGTCCACACCACCGTCCAGGTCGCGGTCGAGGATTCTCCGGCGACGGCGGCCGAAGCCTCGATCGGATCGACCCCCTCCTGCGGCGTCACGCGAAAACAGGCGATGATGTCGGTCTCGCCCGGAACATAATCCGGCTGCCAATAGCCCATCTCGCGATATTCCATCACGCCCGCCGAGTAGCGGGAGCGGGGCTGAGCGGGCGGCGAGGCGGTCATCGGGCTCTCCTTCGCGTGGCGGCGCGGCGCGCCCAGCCTCTATTCCGCCGCCGAACGCTGCAGATGGGCGCGCGGCTCGAGGCTGCCCGACGCGTAGCGCTTGGCCATCGCCGACATCGGCAGCACCTTGATCTTCGAGGCGTTGCCGGCGGTGCCGAATTGTTCGAGGCGCAGCTTGCAGACCGCGCGCATAGCGTCCATCGCCGGCTTCAGGAATTTGCGTGGATCGAATTCATCCTTGAACTCGGTCGCGATGCGGCGGAACTGGCCCGTCATGGCGAGACGGCAGTCGGTGTCGATATTGACCTTGCGCACTCCATGCTTGATGCCACGAACGATCTCCTCAACCGGCACGCCGAACGTCTGACGCATGCCGCCGCCATTGGCGTTGAAAATATCTTGCAGATCCTGCGGCACCGACGACGAGCCGTGCATCACAAGATGGGTGTTCGGCAGCTTGGCGTGGATCTCCTCGATCACTTTCATCGAGAGGATTTCGCCATCGGGCTTGCGCGAAAACTTATAGGCCCCGTGCGAAGTTCCCATTGCGATGGCGAGCGCGTCGACTTTTGTGCGCATCACGAAATCGACCGCCTGGTCGGGGTCGGTCAGGAGCTGATCGCGGCTCAGCACGCCCTCGGCGCCATGGCCGTCTTCCTGTTCGCCGGTCCCATGTTCGAGCGAGCCGAGCACGCCAAGTTCGCCTTCGACCGAAGCGCCGACGAGATGGGCGACTTCGGCGACCCGGGCCGTAATCGCCACGTTGTAGTCATATGAGGCGGGGGTTTTGGCGTCGGCTTCGAGCGAGCCGTCCATCATCACCGACGAGAAGCCATATTGGATGGCGCTGAAGCAGGTCGCCTCGCCATTGCCGTGGTCCTGGTGCATGCAGATCGGGATATCCGGATACATCTCGATCAGCGCCTCGATCATCTTGGCGAGCATGATGTCGTTGGCGTAGCCGCGCGCGCCGCGGCTGGCCTGGATGATCACCGGGGCGTCGACCGAGGCGGCCGCTTCGACGATCGCGAGGCCCTGCTCCATATTGTTGATGTTGAAGGCGGGAACGCCATAATCATGCTCGGCGGCGTGATCGAGCAGCTGGCGAAGGGTAATTCGAGCCATGTCTAATCTCCGTCCACAGTGTGAATCGTGGGCCAGCCGGCCGTTCAGGCCGGCGCGTGAAGCATTGAAGGCGAGGCCCGCCCGCCGCCGCGGTCAAGCAACTCGCGGACCGTTTCCTCGCCCGGCATATTCAGCGCGCGAGCCGCGCACAAATTCGTTCAGCGCGCGAGCCGCGCGCGGGCTTCGGCGACGACCGCATCCACGGTAATGCCGAATTTCTTGTAGAGTTCGCCGGCCGGAGCGCTAGCGCCAAATGACGACATGCCGACGAAGCCGTCATCCCGGTCAAGCACAATATCCCAGCCCTGCCGCAGCGCCGCCTCGACGCCGACCCGCGGCGCCGTTCCGATGACGCTGGCGCGATAGGCGGCCGGCGCCTCGGCGAACAGCTCGAAGCAGGGGATCGACACCACGGCCGCCCTGACGCCTTCGGCGCGAAGCCGGTCGGCCGCCTCGACCGCCAAAGAAACTTCGGAGCCCGTCGCAAACAGCGTCACGTCGCGTTCGCCTTCCGGCGCGCGCAGCACATAGGCGCCGGCGGCGCTGAGATTCTCAGTCGTATGGTCGCGCCGCACGATCGGCAGATTCTGCCGCGTCAGCGCGATCACCGAGGGCGAAGTCCGGCGCTCCAGCGCGAGCTGCCAGGCCTCGGCCGTCTCGACGGCGTCCGCCGGGCGGAACACAAGCAGATTGGGAATGGCGCGCAGCGAGGCCAGGTGCTCGACCGGCTGATGCGTCGGCCCGTCCTCGCCGAGCCCGATCGAATCATGGGTCAGCACATGAATGACGCGAATGCCCATCAGCGCCGCAAGGCGGATCGCAGGCCGACTATAGTCGGCAAAGACGAGGAAGGTTCCGCCATAGGGGATGAAGCCGCCATGCAGGGCGATGCCGTTCATCGCGGCGGCCATGCCGAATTCGCGGATGCCGTAATGCAGGTAGCGACCGGAAAAATCGACCGGCGACACCGGCTTCATGTCGGCGGCCTTGGTGTTGTTGGAGCCCGTGAGGTCGGCCGAACCGCCGATCAGATTGGGCTGCGCCGGGGCGAGCTTGTCGAGCAGCTTTTGCGAAGAGATGCGCGTCGCCTGCGGCGCGTTGGCGTCGCTCGCCGCCTTCTTGAACGCTTCGACCGCGTCTGCGACCGCGGGCTCGATGTCGCCGCTGATGTCGGCCTTGAATCGCGCCTGCAGCACAGGCTCGAGCGCTGCGAGCCGCGCCTCCCAGGCGGCGCGAGGGGCCGACGCCTTCACCGCCGTCTCGCGCCAGGCGCTGGCGATCGGATCGGGGATCTCGAAAGGCGCATGCGGCCAGCCATAGGCGGCGCGCGTTCCCGCGACCTCGTCCTTGCCGAGCGCCGCGCCATGAACCGCATGGGTACCGGCCTTGGTCGGCGCGCCATAGCCGATGGTGGTGCGGCAGGCGATGAGGGTCGGCCGGTCGGAGGATTGCGCCGCCTCGAGGGCCTTCGCGACCGCCTCGGGATCATGTCCGTCGACGCTCGCTGCCGCCCATCCGGCCGCCTCGAAGCGGGCGAGCTGGTTGGTCGAATCGGCCAACGAAACCTTGCCGTCGATGGTGATGCCATTGTCATCCCAAAGAACGATCAGTTTCGACAGTTTCAGGTGCCCGGCGAGCGTGATCGCCTCCTGGCTGACACCCTCCATCAAGCAGCCGTCGCCGGCGATGACATAGGTGCGGTGATTGACGGCGCCTGAGCCAAAGCGCGCGGCGAGCAGTTTTTCGGCGATCGCCATGCCGACCGCCGCGGCGAGGCCCTGGCCGAGCGGCCCAGTCGTGGTCTCGACGCCGGCAGTGTGGCCATATTCGGGATGTCCCGGCGTCTTCGAATCGAGCTGACGGAAGCGCTCGATTTCGGCTCGCGTGACGCCCGGATAGCCGAGCAGATAGAGCAGGGAATAGAGCAGCATCGAGCCATGGCCGGCAGACAGGACGAAGCGGTCGCGGTCCGGCCACGCGGGATCGGCGGGATCGAATTTCATGAAGCGCGTAAACAGCACGGTCGCGACGTCGGCCATGCCCATCGGCATGCCGGGATGGCCGGAGTTCGCCTTCTCCACGGCGTCGATGGACAGCACGCGGATGGCGTTCGCCATCTCGGCGTCCGTCGCTCCCTTAGAAGTTTTCGTGAGCGCGTTCATCGAATTTCCGTCCTTGGGTCAGGCGCCTTCTGCGCTCGACCAGCTGCAGAATGAAAGGCGTCAGGATGAGCTGCATGGCGATGTCGAGCTTGGCGCCGGGGATGACGATGGAGTTCGCGCGCGACATGAAGCTGTCGTGGATCATCGACAGCAGATAGGGAAAGTCGATGCCGCTCGGCTTGGCGAAGCGGATGATCACCATGGATTCGTCCGCCGTCGGGATCCAGCGCGCCGTGAAGGGATTTGAGGTGTCGACCGTCGGCACGCGCTGGAAGTTAATGTCCGTCTCCGTGAACTGCGGGCAGATGTAGCGCGTATAATCTGGCATCCGGCGCAAGATCGTGTCCATCACCGCTTCGGTCGTATAGCCGCGGTCGGCGCGGTCGCGATGGATCTTCTGAATCCATTCGAGATTGATCACCGGAACGACGCCGATCTTCAGGTCGGCGTGGCGGGCTATATTGACCTTGTCGGTCACGGACGCGCCATGCAGGCCTTCATAGAACAGGAGGTCGCTGTGCGCCTGAAGCGATTTCCATTCCGTAAAAGTGCCGGGCTCCTGGCCGAATAGCGCGGCCTCGGCCTCGTCATGCACATAATGGCGGGTCTTGGCGACGCCCCGCGCGCTATAGGTGCGGAAGACCTCTTCAAGCTCATCGAGCAGATTGGCGGCCGGCCCGAAATGGCTGAAATGATTGTTGCCTCTGGCCGACTCCTCCTCCATCACGTTCCGCATTTCGATGCGATCGTAGCGGTGGAAGGCGTCGCCCTCGATATAGCAGGCGTTAATTCCCTCGCGCCGGAAAATCTGCTCGAAGGTGCGCTTGACCGAGGTGGTGCCAGCGCCCGACGAACCGGTAACCGAAATGATCGGATATCTGACCGACATGACCTTTTGAGCTTCCCCGCTCTCGTCAACACATTAGAGCATGACGCCGCCGAAGCCATGCTCCGCGCGGCGCCGGGCCGTCCGCCGATCCTTTCCGAGCGATCCCGCCGCTTGGTTCACGGAAAGGAAATATGTCAAAACAAAGCGTTACAGATTTCTTATGATGTCCGTGCGACTGAACGGCCCATTCGATCACGGTGATTTTGGATTCTAATCGCGCATAAGGCCGCGGCCGCCGAACAGCGGCGCCCGTTCGGCGGAGACTTTCGGATCGGAGCGATAGCGGGCGACGAGGCGCACCGGGTCTGCCGACCCGAAGACAAGCGGCGCGCGCTGGTGAATGGCGGTCGGCTCAATGTCGAGCAGGGGCGAAAGCCCGTCGGTCGCGACGCCGCCCGCCCGCTCGATGAGGAAAGCGACCGGAGCGCCCTCATAGAGCAGCCGCAGCCTTCCGTCGGAATAGCCCGGCCGCTGGTCGCCCGGATAGAGGAAAATGCCGCCGCGCAGCAGGATGCGATAGGCCTCCGCAACGAGGGAGGCCACCCAGCGCATATTGTAATTGCGCTTCATCGGCCCATCGAGGCCGCGGGCGCAATCCTCGATAAAGGCGCGGATCGAGGGCTCCCAATGGCGGTAATTCGAGGAATTGACCGCATATTCGGACGATTCCTTCGGAATCGGCCCTACCGTCGCCGCGTGGTAAAACTGTCCGTCGTTGCGATCGAGCGTAAAGATTTCGACCGGGCTGGCGCCGATCGCGAAGACCATCGAGGTCTGCGGACCGTAGATGACAAATCCCGCTGCGATCTGCGCGCGTCCCTTTTGCAGGAAATGGGCCTCGAGCGAGCGCGCTTCCGGAAGGGTCGGCAGCAGCGAGAAAATCGTGCCGATCGAGACATTGGCGTCGATGTTGGACGAACCGTCGAGCGGGTCCATGGAGACGACGATAGGAGCGTTCGGATTGAGCAGAAGCGCCTCTTTCAGCTCTTCCGAGACGACGCCATAGACCGGCGCGCGGCGCAGCGCCTCGACGAACATCTCATCGGCAAGGACGTCGAGCTCTTTCTGGACGTCGCCGTCGCTGTTGGTGCTTCCACGGCTGTCGCCAAGATGGCCGTAAAGCCGGCCGAGCCCGATCAGATCCGACATTTTAACGGAGGCGGCGGCGATCTCGCCAAGCGTCGCCGCGGCCGCCTCAAGACGGGCGTCGGCGCCGACGACGCGGCCGAGGTAGGCTTTCAATTCTTCTGCGCCCGAAATCCTTGGCATGTCGGCCCTTTTTGCATCATATCCTCCAGCGTTATCGCCGAAAGCCATCCGAAATAAAAGTGATTTAGGTTGAGCCGGTCTGCGGCAAGTTCTACGGAGTGCGCATGCGCCGGATGACCTTAAAGCACCTCGAAACCGTCGTCGCGGTGGCCGAGAGCGGCACCATCGCTGCGGCGGCGGACGTCCTCAATGTGACCGCCGCCGCCCTGACGTCGCGCATAAAACTGCTCGAGGACGATGTCGGCGTCGCCTTGTTCGACCGCACCGGCGGACGGCTGCGCCTGACCAGCGCGGGGCAGGAGGTGGTCACGATCGCCATGCGCGTCGATCTCCTGCTCGCCGAGCTCAAGGCGACGCTGACCGCGCATAAGGACAAGAACGCCGGCCGCGTCACGATCGGCGTCGCCTCCACCGCCAAATATTTCGCGCCACGCCTGATCGCCTCCTTCGCGCGCGGGCATCCGCGCGTCGAGATCGCGGTCACGGTCGGCAATCGCGCGACCATCGTCGCCGCGCTGCGCGAGCAGACCGTCGATGTCGCCCTGATGGGATTTCCGCCAGCGGACGTTCCGGTCGTCGCGGAGATTTTCGGCCCGCATCCGCAGGTCGTCATCGCGCCGCCCGATCACAGCATGGCCAAGCGCGTCGGCATCGACAAGACCGAGCTGTGCCATGAGGGCTTCATCATCCGCGAAGCGGGCTCAGGCACGCGCAATAATTTCGACGCTTTCTTTGGCGGATTGGTGCTGCCGCCGCCGCGCGTCCATATCGAGATCGGCTCGAACGAGACGGTCAAGCAGGCGGTGATGGCGGGCCTTGGCCTCACGCTCATCTCCGCGCACACCATCGAGGCGGAAGTCGCCGAGGGCCGTCTCGCGATCCTCGACGTCATCGGCATGCCGATCATGCGGCAATGGTATGTGGTGCGCCCGCAGGCCCGCGAGCAATCGCCGGCGGCGCGCTCGATGTGGCAGTTCATCCTTGCCGACGGCCGCGGTTTTCTGCCGAAGATCGCGTTGCCGGTGAAATAGGACGTTCTGCGCGCCCATGTCGCATGAACGCGTGAGTTGCGAGCCGGATGGTTCGATCCTGACGGTGGAAGATTTGCGTCAGCCGGCCGCGACCCCCGGCGCCAGCGCGTCGCGCAGGAATCGCCCGGCCGCGTCGAGGCCGACCTCGTCGATCGCATGGCCGAGCCGGGGCCGCGCCAGCACGGCGACCGGGACGCCTTCGCGCTCCAGCGCGGAGCGGGCCTCGGCCATCGCCGCGAAAGGCACGATCTCGTCCATCTCGCCGTGAACCAGCAGAACCGGCGGCTTCGATAAGATTTCGGCGCGAAGCGTCTCGCCGCCCCGCAGCGCGCCGGAGAAGGCAACGATCCCGGCGAGCCGCCGGCGCCGCCTCAGCCCGACATGAAGCGCCATCATCGCGCCTTGCGAAAACCCGACGAGCGCGAGCCTGTCGTCCGTCAGGCCGCGCTCGGCCAGGAGCGCGTCGAGCGTCGCGTCAAGGCTCAAGGCTGCGACGCGCATGCCCTGCAGCAGAACCGCGGGCGTGCGGTCGGCGACGCTGAACCATTGCAGCCGGTCGGGCGCAAAGTCGCAGGGAAAAGGCGCGTTGAGGGAGACGAATGCGGTTTGGGACAGATCTGGCCGCCAATAGGCGGCAAGATCGATGAGATCGGCGCCATTGGCGCCGACGCCATGCAGCAGCACGACGAGAGCGTTCGCCGCGCCGCCGGCAAGGGGCGCGAGGCTGGGGCCGTTCAGCAGCATCGGCGCGGCCTCAAATCTTCGAAGCGGGTTCGGCGGCGAGCGCGCCCAGCCAGCGCTCCGCCTGTTCGCTCACATTGGCGGGCGCCGTGCCGCCATAGCTCATGCGGCTGCGGACGGAGTTTTCGACCCCCAATACGGCGAAGACGCCGGCGTTGATCCTCGGCTCGACCGCCTGCATCTCGGCGAGCGCCAACTCCTCGAGGCCCTTATCCTGCGCGCTCGCCGCCGCGACGAGGCGCCCCGTCACATGATGCGCCTCGCGGAAGGGCAGGCCGAGCGCCTTCACCAGCCAGTCGGCGAGGTCGGTCGCGGTGGCGTAGCCGGCGCCGGCGGCCGCCTTCATGCGCTCTGTGTCGGGCTCGATATCCTTGACCATGCCGGTCATGGCGGCAAGGCAAAGCGAGAGCGAATGCAGCGCGTCGAAGGCGCCTTCTTTGTCTTCCTGCATGTCCTTCGAATAGGTCAGCGGCAGGCCCTTCATTACGACGAGGAGGCCGGTCAGCGCGCCGATCACCCGGCCGGCCTTGCCGCGCACGAGCTCGGCGGCGTCGGGGTTGCGCTTTTGCGGCATGATCGAGGAGCCGGTCGAGAATTTATCCGACAGCCGGGCGAAGCCGAACTGCGGCGTCGACCACAAAACGATCTCCTCGGCGAAACGCGACAGATGGACCGCGGCGATCGCAGCCGCGCTCAGGGTTTCCAGCACGAAATCGCGGTCCGACACGCTATCCAGCGAATTGGCGGTCGGCCGGTCGAAGCCGAGCGCGCGGGCGGTGGCGTGACGGTCGATCGGAAAAGAAGTGCCGGCTAGCGCCGCCGCGCCAAGCGGGCTTTCGTTCAGCCGCGCGCGGGCGTCGCGAAGGCGCGAGCGGTCGCGCGCGAACATCTCGACATAGGCGAGCAGATGATGGCCGAAGGTAACCGGCTGGGCCGACTGCATATGGGTGAAGCCCGGCATGACCGCGCCGGCGTAGAGCTTGGCCTTTTCGGCGAGGGCGAGCTGCAGGCCGCGCAGCTGGCCATCGAGCGCGTCGATCGTGTCGCGCACCCAGAGGCGGAAATCCAGCGCCACCTGATCGTTGCGCGAGCGCGCCGTGTGCAGCCGTCCGGCGGCGGGGCCGATCAGAGCGGCGAGGCGCGATTCGACATTCATGTGGATGTCTTCGAGCGCGCGCGAAAAGGTGAAGGCGCCGCTCTCGATTTCCGCTTTGATGGCTTCGAGGCCCTGGGTTATGTCGGCGGCGTCGTCGGCGCTGACGATTCCGACGTCGGCGAGCATGGCCACATGGGCTTTCGATCCGGCGATATCCTGCATCGCCAGCCGGTAGTCGAAGCCGATCGAGGCGTTGATCTCCTCCATGATCGCGTCCGGGCCGCTGGCGAACCGGCCGCCCCACATCTTGTTGCTCATTTCGTTACGCTCGCTAGAAGGACCTGCCCGCGCTCACGCGGACAATCGGAGAACAATGCATGGCGCGAGAAGATTTTTCGCTGGTCGGCGATCCGCGGCTTGGACGCGGCGGCGCGCGCCGCCGGCTGATAATCGCCTTCCTTCTGGTCGGCGCCGCGGTGTTGGCCTTTGTTTACGCGATGAACGCGCGGGGCGGCAAGGAGGCCGCGGCTGACGTCGCCTGTCCGGGATCGCGCCAGATCGCCAAGACGCTCGCGCCGCTCGCCCATGGCGAGGTTGCGGCTTTCGCGGTCTCGACGCAGCCGGGCCCGCTGCCCGAGCTCGTTTTCAATGGACCGGACGGCGCCCCGACGGCGCTTGCTTCATTCAGGGGCCAGACGGTGCTTTTGAATTTCTGGGCGACCTGGTGCGTGCCTTGCCGCAAGGAGATGCCCGCGCTTGACCGCCTGCAGGCGAAGGCCGGCTCGGATGGCTTCAAGGTGGTTGCGGTCAATATAGACACCGCCAAGCTTGATCGGCCGAAAGCATTTCTGAAAGAGGCGGAGATCAAAAATCTCGATTTCTTCGCCGATGAAACCGCTGGCGTGTTTCAAACGCTGAAGGGCGTCGGCAAGGCGCTGGGTCTGCCGACGACGATTCTTGTCGACCGCAACGGCTGCGATCTTGGAGTCATGGCCGGGCCGGCGGAATGGGATTCGCCCGACGCTCTCGCGCTGATCGCCGCCGCGCGAAAATAGAAAAACCCGCCCAAGCCGGGCGGGCTCTTAGGCCTCAGCCTGCCAGAGGTGGCCGATTTCAGACATAGCGCTGGCGCTTTGCGGACAAAGCCGCCCGAGGGCGGCGCTGGGCCCGCTAAAGATCAGGCCTTTGCGGGCTGCTTGACCGGGATGCCCTTGCCGGCGAGGTGGCTCGCCAGTTCGCCGCTCTGGAACATTTCGCGGACGATGTCGCAGCCGCCGATGAATTCACCCTTGACGTAAAGCTGGGGAATCGTCGGCCAGCTCGAAAACTCCTTGATTCCCTGACGGATTTCGTCCGTCTCGAGGCAGTTCACGGGCGTGTAGGGCACATCGAGATAGGACAGGATCTGGACGACCTGGCCCGAAAAGCCGCATTGCGGGAAATTCGGCGTCCCCTTCATGAACAACACGACATCGTTGGAGTCGACCGTCGACTGAATCACGTCCTTGATGGCCATTGCCAGTTCCTTTCAATTCTTTGCCGGCGAGATGAAGCGCGTCCCACCCTATTTGGGAGCTTGCGTGTTGAGCTGCAATGCATGGAGCGGGCCGCCCATGAAAGCCCCGAGGGCCTTATAGACGATCTGATGCTGCTGGAGCTTCGTCTTGCCGACGAACTCCGCCGAAGTGATGGTCGCCGACCAGTGATCCTTGTCGCCGACAAGGTCGGTGAGCTCGATCTTTGCGTCCGGGATTCCTTTTTTGATCAGCGTCTCGATATCGGCGGGTTCCATGGGCATGGTTGAAATTCCTTGATGTTGCGCGCTTTGCAGCCGCCTGAGCAATTGTCGCGCCGCAGACCGAACTTCTAGAGCGCGGCCGCCATATAATCGGGAAGCCAGCCCTCGAAGCGCGCCGAAAGATCCGCGATCAATATGGCCGCCTCGCCCTTGAGGGTCAACGCCGCGCCGCCTGTCTCGCCGATGCGGCGGCAGGGAACGCCGGCGCGCTGGGCCGCGGCGAGAACGCCGAGCGCACGCTCGGGCGAGGTCGCGACAATATAGCGCGACTGATCCTCGCCGAACCAGAAGCCATGCGCCGGGACATTGGCGGGCGCCTCGACGCTCGCGCCGACTCCTCCGGCCATCGCCATCTCCGCGAGGGCGACGGCAAGTCCGCCGTCCGATATGTCGTGGACTGCGCTGACGAGGGCCGCGCGAATCAGCTCGCGGACGAAATCGCCATTGCGCTTTTCGGCGGCGAGATCGACCGGCGGCGGCGCGCCCGCCTCGCGGCCGCAGACGTCGCGCAGATAGAGCGACTGGCCGAGCCAGCCCTCCGTGTCGCCGATCAGGAGAATGGCGTCGCCTGCGCGCCGGAAGGCGAGTTTCGCCGCAAGGCCGACGTCCGCGATGACGCCAACGCCGCCGATCGAGGGCGTCGGCGGAATGCCCTTGCCGCTGCTCTCATTGTAAAGTGAGACATTGCCGGAGACGATCGGGAAGTCGAGCGCCCGGCACGCTTCGCCGATGCCGGTCAGACAGCCGACGAACTGGCCCATGATCTCGGGTTTTTCCGGATTGCCGAAATTGAGATTGTCGGTCACGGCGCGGGGCAGGGCGCCGACGGCGGTCAGGTTGCGCCAGGCTTCCGCGACGGCCTGCCGACCGCCCGCGACGGGGTCCGCCTCGCAGTAGCGGGGCGTCACGTCGGTCGTAAGGGCAAGACCCTTCGGGCCGTCGCCAAGGCGGATCACAGCCGCGTCGCCCCCCGGCGTCTCGACGCTATTGCCAAGAATGAGATGGTCATATTGCTCGTAGATCCAGCGCTTGGAGCAAAGATCCGGCGTCGCCAGCAGCAACGCGAGCGCCCCGGCGTTTGAGAGCGGCGGCTCGATCGCGGCGGCCTCGATCTTCTCAAGCGCCGGGCTCGCGATATGCGGGCGGTCATAAAGAGGGGCGGCGTCGCCAAGCTGCTTGATCGGCAGGTCGGCTTTCACCTCGCCCTCATGTTTGACGACGAAGCGCAGCGTATCGGTGGTCTTGCCGATGATGGCGAAATCGAGCCCCCATTTGACGAAGACCGCCTTGGCCTCGGCCTCCTTTTGCGGATCGAGCACCATCAGCATGCGCTCCTGACTCTCGGAGAGCAGCATCTCATAGGCGCTCATGCCGGTCTCGCGGCAGGGCACGGCGTCGAGATCAAGTTCGATGCCGAGATCGCCCTTGGCGCCCATTTCGACTGCCGAGGAGGTCAGCCCGGCCGCGCCCATGTCCTGAATGGCGATGACGGCGCCGGTGCGCATCAGTTCGAGGCAAGCCTCTAACAGCAGCTTCTCGGTGAAAGGATCGCCGACCTGCACGGTCGGGCGCTTCGCCTCGGCGTCCTCCTCGAAAGCGGCCGAGGCCATGGTCGCGCCATGGATGCCGTCGCGGCCGGTCTTTGAGCCGAGATAGACGATCGGATTGCCGATTCCGGTCGCCTTGGCGTAGAAAATCTCATCGGCGCGGGCGATGCCCACCGCCATGGCGTTGACGAGAATATTGCCGTCATAGCCCATGTGGAACGCCGTCGCGCCGCCGACTGTCGGCACGCCGAAACTATTGCCGTAAGAGCCGATGCCGGCGACGACGCCGGAAACGAGATGGCGCGTCTTGGGGTGTTCCGGCGCGCCGAAGCGCAGCAGGTTGAGACAGGCGACGGGGCGTGCGCCCATGGTGAAGACGTCGCGCAATATGCCGCCGACTCCGGTGGCCGCGCCCTGAAAGGGCTCGATGTAGGAGGGATGGTTGTGGCTCTCCATCTTGAAGACGCAGGCCTCGCCGTCGCCGATGTCGATCACGCCGGCGTTCTCGCCCGGTCCCTGAATGACCCAGGGCGCCTTGGTCGGCAGCGCGCGCAGATGCAGCCGCGACGATTTATAGGAGCAGTGCTCGTTCCACATGGCCGAGAAAATGCCGAGCTCCGTAAAGGTCGGAACGCGGCCGATCAGATCGAGGATGCGCTGATATTCGTCCGGCTTGAGGCCGTGCGACGCGACGAGTTCGGGCGTGACGGCTGGGTCCTGTCGAGGCAATAGGATGGTCTCTTCCGCTGAAACGAAAAGCTGCGTTTGTTTGCAGGAAGCCGTCTATCCTTGGCAAGCTTCTTTCGCGCGACGTGGGGCGCCGGGGACATAGACCGCGGCGGTTCGCGTGCAAGTTTCGGCAGGGGACGGAGGAAGCGGGAAGGTTGGGCGAAGGCGCCGCAGCTCAGGCGGCTTTTCTCAAAAACCGCTCAGCCGCGCGGGATCATTGCCTCTTTTCGCCGATCCAGCCGCCGACGGCGATGAGAACGGTCGCCATTGCGGCGGCCACCTCGCTCGGCATGTCATAGGCAAGGAAGGTCTTGCACGCCCATGTGATGATGACGGCGATCGCGCCGCCCAAAGCGCCGCCCGCAACGACGGAATTGCTGGTCGAGGCTTCGGGCATTACGTTCCAAGGCCCAACTGGTTTTCAATATTTTCATCGGTCGAGCTTTGGCCGATCCTCGGGCCGATCACGCCAAAGAAAATCGCGCTGAGCGTCGGCACAAGCGCTGCGAGCCAGGCGGGAAGAGAAAACAGATTGCCTGCCGTCCCGAGGAACACGGCGAAGGCGCCGATCACGGCGCCGACGATAAGCCAAAACAAGGTGGGTTGTTTCCGTGCGAACAACGCAAATGTTCCGCCTTGGCCTTTGACGAAGCCGCGACCTTGCACGCCGCGCCTCTTGCTGGCCAACCGCGACATATTAGCGCGTTTCTGTAGCGCTCCAAAGAGGGCGTTTCAAAAAATTCGGCCGGTCGAATGGTTTCAGACAGCGACAGCGAAGGAGCGCGCGAGGCTCTCGAACAGCCCGCGCCCGTCCGTTCCCCCGACCAGCGGGTCGATCAGATTTTCCGGGTGCGGCATCATGCCGAGCACATTGAAACGCTCGGAATAGATCCCGGCGATGGCGTTGATCGAGCCGTTCGGATTGGCCGCCGGCGGCGCCTCGCCTTGCGCGTCGCAATAGCGGAAGGCGATGCGTCCTTCCCCCTCGAGCCGCGCGATTGTCTGCGCATCGGCGGCGTAATTGCCTTCGCCATGGGCGATGGCGATGCGGATAATTTGGCCCTTTTCATAAGCCGAGGCGAAGGCGGTGTCCATGCGCTCGACACGAAGATGCTGCATGCGGCAGATGAAATGAAGCCCCGCGTTGCGCATGAGGACGCCGGGCAGCAGGCCGAATTCGACGAGAATCTGAAAGCCGTTGCAAATGCCAAGCACGAGGCCGCCGCGCTCCGCGTGCGCGCGCACCGCCGCCATGATCGGCGAATGCGCCGCGATGGCGCCGCAGCGCAGATAATCGCCATAGGAAAATCCGCCGGGAAGCACCACCAGGTCGGTCCCATGCGGCAATTCGGCGTCGCCGTGCCAGACAATCTCCGCCGGCCCATGCGGTTTCAAGGCGCGAAGGGCGTCGCCTTCGCGGTTGGAGCCCGGAAACAGGATGACGGCGGATTTCATGAGGCAATGAACTCCGGCTGGACAAGATTGCGCATGGACTGGGCTCGATCGGCGAAGGATCTTTAGGAAATCTCGACCTCAAAGTCCTCGACCACCTGATTGGCGAGAAGCTTTTGGCAGGCCTGCTGCAGAAGAGCCTTGGCGGCGGCGGGATCCTGCGCTTCGATCTCGACATCGAACAGCTTGCCCTGACGCACGCTCTTGACGCCGTCGATCTGAAGCGATTTTAGCGCGCCTTCGATGGCCTTGCCCTGCGGATCGAGAATTCCGCTTCTCAAAGTGACGAAGACCCGCGCTTTCATCGCTCGCCTATCCTATGCCGGGCCGCGCAGGGCGCGCCGGTCGATCGCAAAAAACAGAAACGGAGGCCGAAGCCTCCGTGGTTTTATGAATTTGCGGCGAACCGCAAACAAGCGCTCCGTCGCCCGCGCCTTGAGAAAAGCGGCCGCCCTCTTGGGCCGCCGCCGATCCGATTGTCAGCGCACCAGCTTCGGACCGCTGGCGCGGGGCTGCTCGTTTTCCTGCAGGATGCCGAGCCGGCGCGCGACTTCCGTATAGGCCTCGACGAGGCCGCCAAGGTCGCGGCGGAAGCGGTCCTTGTCGAGCTTGTCGTTGGATTTCATGTCCCATAGCCGGCAGGAATCGGGCGAAAATTCGTCCGCCACGGCGATGCGCATCATGTCGCCTTCCCACAAGCGGCCGCATTCCATCTTGAAATCGACAAGACGGATGCCGACGCCGAGGAAGAGTCCGGTGAGGAAATCATTGACCCTTATGGCGAGCGCCATGATGTCGTCGATCTCCTGCGGGCTCGCCCAGCCGAAGGCGGTGATATGTTCTTCCGACACCATCGGATCGTGCAACTCATCGTTCTTGTAATAGAATTCGATGATGGAGCGCGGCAGCTGGGTGCCTTCCTCGATGCCAAGGCGGGTCGCGAGCGAGCCGGCCGCGACATTGCGAACGCAGATTTCCAGCGGAATGATCTCGACTTCGCGAATGAGCTGTTCGCGCATGTTGAGACGCCGGATGAAATGCGTCGGCACTCCGATGTCGTTGAGATTCTGGAAGATGTACTCGGAAATGCGGTTGTTGAGCACGCCCTTCCCGTCGATCACCTCATGTTTCTTGGCGTCGAAGGCGGTGGCGTCATCCTTGAAATGCTGGATGAGCGTACCGGGTTCTGGCCCCTCATAGAGGACTTTGGCCTTGCCTTCATAGATGCGCCGGCGGCGATTCATTGGGATTAACCGTGGCTTGAGAGGATCCATTGGCGGCGTGGCTCCTTTGGAACATCCTTGACCCGCATCCAGACGGCGGCAGCGCGTTTGGCGGCGGAAGGAGTGAAATTAGGCTCGGGCAAAGCCGCATCCGGCGGGTCTTACACGCTTTTGCGCTCTAGGGACAAGTTTTCCGTCCCGCAGATCAGACAAGCGAGAACGACCGCCGAGGGCGGCGCTCGCGCGCGGCCTGTCTCAACGCTATGATTCGACGCTGAAGATGATTCCTCCCAAGTGGATCGGCCCAGCCTATTTCTAGCAGACATCCGCTTTCGGATACAGAAAAGAAATCAATCTTGCGCATGCGTCGAATGGCGGGATGCTGAACATGCGACCATGGTTTTTTCAAGAAATCGTGTTAATTAAATGGGCGTGAAGGGCGCGATTTTAAGGTCGCCCACATAAGGGATAGTGCGCTTATGACGACTTTCGACAAACGCGAACAGGCTTTCGAGGCGCAGCTCGCGCATGACGAAGAACTGCATTTCAGGGCGATCGCGCGCCGGAACAAGTGGTTTGCGCTCTGGGCCGCCGAGAAACTTGGCAAGACGGGCGCGGACGCCGAGGCCTACGCCTCCGCTTTGGTTCATAAGGAAGTCGCCGAAGGAGCCGAACAAGCGCTTGCCGGCGTTCGCGCGGATTTCGAAAAGGCCGGAGCGCCGGTCTCCGAGCATCAGATCCAGCGCAAGCTCGACGAATTGCTTGTCGCGGCCACGGCCGACATCAAGCGCTCCTAACGAAAACTTAGGCTGCAAGCGGCAAGACTGGCCAATGGCCAATAAAAAAGCCGCCGCCCCCAGCCTGACCCGCGCCGCGCGCCACGATTTCGCGCCGGCCGACGCCGAACTGGCGTCCTGCGCGAGAGCCTGGCTCGCGCATCTTGGCGGAGAGCGACGCGTCGCTGAGCTGACGCTCGCCGCCTACTCTCGCGATCTTCGCCAATTCTTAAGCTTCGCCGCAATCCATTTTGGAGCGCCTCCTTCACTGGCGATGGTCTCGACCCTATCGCCGGCTGATCTGCGCGCTTTCATGGCCGCGCGCCGGGCGGCCGGCGTCGGCAGCCGTTCGCTGCTGCGCCAGCTCGCGGGCCTTCGCTCTTTTACGCATTATCTGCAGCGCAGCGGCGTCCAGCAGAGCGCCGCGCTCGGCGCCGTTCGCGCGCCAAAGGCGCCGCGCCGGCTGCCAAAACCGCTGACGGCCGCCGCCGCATGCGCGGTGACGAGCGTTGAATCGCGCGCGGGCGAGGACCGCCCGACATGGATTCTTGCGCGCGACGCCGCCGTTCTCGGGCTGCTCTATGGCGCGGGCTTGCGCATTTCCGAGGCGCTGTCGATTCTGCGCGCCGATGCGCCGATCGGGGAACGGGACACGCTGCGAATTACCGGCAAGGGTGGCAAGATTCGCGAGGCTCCGGTGATCGCGCCGGTGCGGCAGGCCGTCGAGGCCTATCTCAAGCTATGCCCGTATCATCTGCCGCCGGAGCGTCATCTATTCGTCGGCGCCAAGGGCGGGCCGCTCTCGCCGCGCATCATCCAGCTCGCCGTCGAGCGGATGCGCGGCGCGCTCGGCCTGCCGGATTCGGCGACGCCGCACGCGCTGCGCCATTCCTTCGCCACCCATCTTTTGAGCCGCGGCGGCGATCTGCGCTCGATCCAGGAACTGCTCGGCCACGCCTCGCTGTCGACGACCCAGATCTATACGGCGGTGGACAGCGCAAGGCTGATCGAGGCCTATCGCTCGGCGCATCCGCGCGCGGGGTGAGCGGTTGGGATTACGGCTTGCGGTTGACGCCGTCTAAAGGCAGTGTCCGGCCGCGTGGGCGTCCTCGCCGCGCAAGGGGGGGGGGGCGTTCATGTCCTGGAAGTTTAAATTCGCCTTCGTCGCGCTTGTCGCGCTGGCGATTTTCATCGGCCTCGCGGCGCTGGTGAACTCGTATAATTACTCGATCGGCACGCGCACGGGAATCATCGATAAATTATCGACCAAAGGCTTTATCTGCTGGACTCGGGAAGGGCAGCTTGCTCTGGCGAATTTCGCCAAATCGGACTCCCTGACGCAGAACAAGGGCGCCATCGACAATACGTTTTACTTTTCCGTCCCCGACAAGACGATTGAGAAGGAACTCGAGGCGATCCCTCCGGGCAGCGCGGTCAGTCTTGAATATCATCAAAAGCTGTTTCCCCTGGCCCTGCCGCTTCCGTTGCTGTGTCATCGCCGAACGGAATATGAAATCGTCGGCGTAAAGCTCGCGCCAGCCTACACTCCTGCAGTTCCCGCCCCGGCTAGGCCCTGAAACGAGCGGTGTCTGTCCGGCTATCGAGGAGGAATGTGCGCGGGTTTGACGAGGGCCTGCGGCGGCGTGTCGCGACCGGAACGGTTTTTAGCCTTGAGCGTTTTCCAGGCGCGCCCGCCGCGCGGTTCGCGGCGCTTTTCCAAGCGCGCCCGCCGCGCGGCTCGCGGCGCCACGAGAATAAAATCATGGCTGGCTATGTCGATCCGAACGGACTGAGTCAAAGCGCCGGCGTGTTGGCGGCCGTGCGCAGCCACGGGAAGGGTTTTGCGCTGGAAGTCGTCCGATGCCACAGTCGCTACCTGGCCGGCGATCACGAACGGCTCGACGGCAGCGGGCGAAGCTATTACGCCACCAGCGTTGCGACGATCGTCTTTTCACCTCCGACAGGCGCGCCCTGGTTTGCCGTGGTCAGCCTTGCGCAGGAGTGGTAGGGCCGCCATCGCAGGCGGCGATCCATGGATGTTGCGGGCAGCGAAATCCCATTGAACCGGCCCGGTACGGGCGAATTTTGCGTTTCGTTTTTTGATCGTTTGACTTTCGAAACTCTGCTGCCAATTCATTCCAGAAAATGGGCGCCGCAATGAGTTTTTTTCGGGATGTCGATCTCACTTCAATTGTAAATCAATACCAGCAACACTCCAATTTATCGCGAAGCGAGCTGACGCAAAAGATCTGCGACGAGGCCGCGACTTTGGCCCATTCGAATTCGCATGATCAAAGTTTATATTTTGCCGTCAGCGACGCGATCGCCGAGCGGAATTTCTTTAATTTCCGTCCGCCGGCCTCACTCCATTTCGAGTCCGCGGAGACCAATTGGGCGCCGGCGGCCGGCCAATTGGAAAGCGGCCGCCTCGGCCAATCGGACAATCGAGAATTTCTCGTCTGGAAGGAAGAAATCAAGAACGAGCTGGTCGCGGACAAGACGTCGCGCGGACTTCTGGCCCTTGGACGCCTCCATTACGATGAAGGCGACTACGCGCGCGCTTTTCAATATTTCCTTGAGGCGGCGAAACGCGACAATAGCCCGATTGCTTATCTTGAACTTGGTTTCCTGCACAGCCCGGGCGGGTTCAAATATGGCGAAGGAAACCAGGGCGAAAATCTGAAATACGCCTTTCAATGTTTCGACTACGCCGCCCGCAACGGCGTGGTTGAATCCTATTTCCCCCTGGCTATGGCCTACTGGAGGGGCGATGGCGTTGCAAAGGACGAAGTCAAAGCCTTCGAATGGATGAACAAGGCGCATCTGGCCGGAAGTCCTTACGCAAAAACGTTCCTCGCCGAATGCCTCGTGGATGGGAAGCTGAATGTAACCAAGAATCCGGATCTGGCGCATCAGCTCATTTTCAACGAGGCGTTGCCGGCGCTCGAGAAAGCTGGGTCAGACGCCTTCCTCGCCCGCGCCTGTTATGCGGCGGGCTATGTGCGCGAACTTGGGTTTTCTGACATCGCGGGCGCGGTCGGCCTTTATGAACGTGCGGTTGGACTTGGGTTTTCTGGCGCCGATATTTATTTTCGACTTTTCGTTATTTACAAGGATGTCCTTAAACCTTCAAACGCCACTCGCGCCCTTCATTTCTTGCGCCTCGCCGCTGATCAGAACAATCCCCACGCCCTCTATAACCTCGCCAAATTCCATCTTGATGGAACAATCCAAAGGGGAAACGAGCAGGCGGCCCTCGATTTTCTGATCCGGCATAGTAAAATCCAATATGCGGACGACTGCGCCAAGCGGCCAGGGCTTGAGCGGGGCCTGGCGAATTATCTGCTGGGGACCTTGCTGCAGCAGATGAGGTGAAAGACCGCGGCGGTTCTGCACAATCTGCGCCCGACGGACGCGCCGCCGGCCGCCTTCCCTTCCCCCCGCGCGCCTGCTATCTCGCAGGTATGACTGCGCATCCCATCAAAAACATCCGCAATTTCTCGATCGTCGCCCATATCGATCACGGCAAATCGACTCTGGCCGACCGGCTGATCCAGCAGACCGGGGCGGTCGCCGCGCGCGACATGGTCGAGCAGGTGCTGGATTCGATGGACATCGAACGCGAGCGCGGCATCACCATCAAGGCGCAGACGGTCCGGCTCGAATACAAGGCCGCTGACGGCGAGGCCTATATTCTGAACCTCATGGACACGCCCGGCCACGTCGATTTTGCCTATGAGGTGTCCCGTTCGCTCGCCGCCTGCGAGGGCTCTTTGCTCGTTGTCGACGCCAGTCAGGGCGTCGAGGCGCAGACGCTGGCCAATGTCTATCACGCGCTCGACGCCGGCCATGAGATCGTGCCAGTCCTGAACAAGATCGATCTACCCGCCGCCGAACCCGAGCGCATCAAGCAGCAGATCGAGGACGTGATCGGGCTCGACGCCTCGCACGCCGTCATGATTTCCGCCAAGACCGGCGTCGGCATCGATCTCGTGCTGGAGGCCATCGTCACGCGGCTGCCGCCGCCGCAGGGCGATGAGACTGCCCCCCTGAAGGCGCTTCTGGTCGACAGCTGGTACGATGCCTATCTTGGCGTCGTCGTGCTGGTGCGCGTCATCGACGGCGTGCTGCGCAAGGGGCAGAAGATCAAGATGATGGCCGCGGACGCCCATTATGAGGTCGATCGCATCGGCGTGTTCCGGCCGAAAATGCAGGACGCCGAACAGCTTTCTCCCGGCGAGATCGGCTTCATCACGGCGCAGATCAAGCAGGTCGCCGACACCCGCGTCGGCGACACCATCACCGACGAGCGGCGCCCCTGCGCCCAGGCGCTGCCGGGCTTCAAGCCGGCCCAGCCCGTCGTGTTCTGCGGCTTGTTCCCGGTCGACGCCGCCGATTTCGAGGATCTGCGCGCGGCGATGGGCCGGCTGCGCCTCAATGACGCGAGTTTTTCCTATGAGATGGAGAGCTCTGCGGCGCTTGGCTTTGGCTTTCGCTGCGGCTTTTTGGGCCTCTTGCACCTCGAGATCATTCAGGAGCGGCTGGAGCGCGAATTCAACCTCGATCTGATCGCGACCGCGCCTTCGGTGATCTACAAGATCGTGCAGCGCGACGGCGACACGATCGAATTGCATAATCCGGCCGATATGCCGGATCCGACAAAAATCGAGACGATCGAGGAGCCGTGGATCCGCGCGACCATTCTAACGCCCGACGACTACCTTGGCGCGGTGCTGAAGCTCTGTCAGGAGCGGCGCGGCGTGCAAGTCGATCTCAACTATGTCGGCAAGCGCGCCATGGCGGTCTATGATCTGCCGCTGAACGAAGTGGTGTTCGACTTTTACGATCGGCTGAAGTCGATCTCGAAGGGCTACGCCAGCTTCGATTACGCCATCACTGATTATCGGCCGGGCGATCTCGTCAAAATGTCGATCCTCGTCAACGCCGAGCCGGTCGACGCGCTATCCATGCTGGTGCATCGCGACCGCGCCGACACGCGCGGCCGGGTGATGGTCGAGAAGCTGAAGGAGCTGATCCCGCCGCATATGTTCCAGATCCCGATCCAGGCGGCGATCGGCGGAAAAATCATCGCGCGCGAGACGGTGCGGGCGCTGCGCAAGGATGTGACGGCGAAATGCTATGGCGGCGACGCCAGCCGCAAGCGCAAGCTCCTGGACAAGCAGAAGGCCGGCAAGAAGAAGATGCGCCAGTTCGGCAAGGTGGAGATCCCGCAGGAAGCCTTCATCGCCGCGCTGAAGATGGACGGGTGAGGCCGCAGCGGCCCCTAAATCAGATACCCGCCCCAGGCCGCGGCTTGGGCGAGGATGAGGCCCGGCGCGATCCGCAAGTTGAAGGCGCGCGCGCCGGCGCTGAGCGCTACAATGATCTTGGCCGCCGTGTTGCTCGTCATGCCGAGCATAATGGGAAGCGCGGCTTCGTGCGGCGCGAGCCTGCCGGACGCGGCAAGCGAGGCGACCGAAATGGCGGCGCTATGGGCGTCGACAAATCCCGCTGTCGCCGCTCCGATCAGCAGTCCGGCTTCACCCAGCCAGTCCTTCAGCGCCGCCGCCGCGACGAGCATCAAAGCCATCGTCGCCGCCAGCGCGAGAGCCGTCTTGATGCTGAAGGCGCGCCCCGGCCCCGGTTCGCGATCCTGCGTCTCGCCGGTCATAAAGGCGCGTGCGGTGAAAACGGCGCCGTAAAGCGTGGCGGCGCAACCGCCCGCGATCAGGGCGGGAGCGAGCGCCGCGAGCGTTGGCGCGCTGGTCGCCGCAAGCAACACAGCCAACTGGATGAATGTCGCGATGGTTGACAGAACCGCGGCGGCGACCGCCGGCCGCAGCAAGGCGGGCTCTTTGGCGGCGAGGCCGGCCATCGCGCCGATCGTCGCCGTGCTCGACGCGAATCCGGAGGCGAGCCCGGCGAGCGGAAGGCCGAAACGCGCGCCGAGCGCGCGCTTGGCGATATAGCCGAAGCCGCCGATGGTCAGGACAAGGATGACGAGGAGCCAGATCGATCGCGGATTGAGCGCGTCGAACGGCCCCATATAGCGATCCGGGAGCTGCGGAAAGATCACCAGCGTCGCTGCGGCGAAGACAAGCAGGTCCTTCACTTCAGCTTCGTTTAAAACCTTCGTTACAAAGGCGTGGAGGGGAATCTTGGCGGCGAGAAGGATCGCGACGACGACCCCGACGGCGGCGGCGAGTCGGACGTCGGCGACGGCGAGCGCGCCCAGGATCGGCATGAACGCCAGCGCCATTTCGGTGGTGAGGCCCGGATCGGAGGTGGATGTCCGCCGATAGGACACGGCGACGAGGCCCGCAACGCAGACGGCGGCGAGCGCCAGCAGAAACAGGCCGCCGATGTGAAAGGCGACGGCGCCGAACAGGGAGGCGACTGCGAAGGTTCGGATGCCTGCGGGGCCGCGCGACGGGCCGACGCCCTTGCTGCGTTCGCGCTCAAGGCCGATCAGCAATCCGAGACCAAGCGCGACGGCGAAGCTGGAAAGAGGCGGCGCGAACCAGAGCATATAGCTTCTCCGAGCGGCGCTTGCGGCGCGGCTTTTCTTTGAAGTTCCATCGCAGCGCGCGACGGAAACGGCTTGCGGCAAATGACTGAAAGCGGCCGCCATGCGTCGGCGGCGGCCCGGGATCGCGACGGATAGCCGGCGCGCGAATGCAGGGCGATGGCCTGTTGATCTGTGACATGGCGAAGTCTAGCTTGTCGTTAAAATTACGCGCATAAGCGCGGTACAGCACGGATGGGAGCCGCAAAATGAGCCAGAGCGCAGCCACGCATTCGACGCATCATCTCGGCGACGAGGCGTTCATGTCTGTCTCCGACCTCAAATCCTATGTCGCGCAGGTCGAATCTGCGAAAGCGTCCCAGTCTTACGCAGCGATACAGCAGGCCGAGAACGCGAAGCGCGATCTGATCGACAAGCTGATGAAGCGGATCGACATCACCCCGGAACGAACTCACGCCTTCATGAATCGGGTGAAGCTCGCCGCCGAACGCGGCGAATCGGAGATGCAAGTCGTTCGCTTCCCCTCGGAGATGTGCTCCGACCACGGCCGGGCCATCAACAACACGGAAGAGGGCTGGCCGGATACGCTCGTCGGCGCGCCTCGCCAGTTCTACGAGCTCTGGAAAGCGGATCTCCAGCCGCTCGGCTACGGGCTCAAGGCGATGATCGTCGATTGGCCGGCGGGATTTCCGGGCGATGTCGGCATGTTCCTCACCTGGAAATGAGGAGCGCGTGATGGGACACAAGGACGAGACGACGCGTGAGAAGGACGCGCGCCCCGCGGCCGCCGAGACGCCGGAGAAGCTGGACCGCAAGAGCTACGAGCGCGAATTGGCGACGCTCGCCGTCGAGACGGTCAAGCTACAGGAATGGGTGAAGCGCGAAGGCAGAAAGATCTGCATTGTCTTCGAGGGCCGCGACGGCGCCGGCAAGGGCGGCGCGATCAAGGCGCTGACCGAGCGCGTCAGCCCGCGTACCTTCAAGGTCATCGCGCTCGCCGCGCCGACCGACCGCGAAAAATCGCAGATGTACATCCAGCGCTATCTTCCGCATCTGCCCGCGGCCGGGGAGGTCGTGATCTTCGACCGCAGCTGGTACAATCGCGCCGGCGTCGAGCGAGTGATGGGATTTTGCTCGGACGAGCACGCCGAACAGTTTCTCACGATGACTCCGGCGGTCGAAAAGGCGATCATTCAATCGGGCGTCATTCTCCTCAAATATTGGCTGGAGGTGAGCCCGGAGGAACAGACGCGCCGGCTTTCGTCGCGCATCACGGACGGACGGAAAATCTGGAAACTGTCGGATATGGACCTCAAGTCCTACAGCCGCTGGTATGATTATTCGCGCGCCCGCGACGCCATGTTCCTAGCGACCGACACGCCCTGGGCGCCCTGGTTTGTCGTCCGCTCGGACGATAAGAAGCGCGCGCGGCTCAACATCATGAAGCATATTCTTGCGCAAATTCCCTATGAGGACATCGACCGCGAGAAGATCGAACTGCCGAAGCGGCAGAAGGCAGAGGGCTATAAGGAGCCGAATTATCCATTCAAATGGATCGAGGAAGCCTTTTAGAGCCAAAGAAGCGCCGCGCCCGGCGCGCCTGCCGGGCGCGGCTCGTCGTCAGATTGGATAGCGCAGAATGGCGGCAAGATCGCCGCCGGCCGGAATATCGGCGCGCCGGCCGGCGAGAACCTTCGCGCCGGACTGAATTACGCGGCGGGCGATCTCGTCGACGACGCCGTAATTGACCCCGTCCGCCGCCTGCGCGAAGTCGACCGCGCCCGTCTCCTCATCCACCGTGCCTGGCAGGACAACGTCCATGTCGACGATCAGCGTGTCGATGGCTCCGAAGGTCGCGGCGCGGGCCGCCTGAGCGACGTCGCCGGTCGCGCGGCCCTGTGCGCCGCGCGCCGCATAGAGATCGGCGAGCGCGGCGATTTCGCCGGCATAGATCTTGTCCAGGATGGCGCGCGCAGCGTCCGCGAGCTCGTGCTCAGATGTATGGCCGGCGCTGCCGGCGATGATCTCCTCGGCGAGATGGGGATAGCTGCAGACGCCGCGGAAGATCGAGGCAAGGGGCTCGGCGGCGGCGATGATCAGCGGGCGCTCATGGCCGGCGAGCACCGGCCGCAGCGCTTCGTCGACGGCGCGCGAATAGCGGGTCAAAAGCGCATGTTCGGTGGTTCCCCCGCCGCTCTGCGAGTCGCCCGGGCGCTCGACAAGGCTGCGTCGTCCGATCGCGGCGCTGGCGTCGCGCGGCATGCCCGGAACCTTCGCCTCGTGCGGCGGCAGGTCGGCCGACACCTCGACGAGGCGCGCGGCTCCGATGCCGATCGCGAGCACATAGGCGTCATGCGGGAAGGTCAGCGCGCGGATCAGCGGCATCAGCAAAAAGCGGTCGGAGACTTCCGTAACGGTGTTCAGTTTGTTCGCCAGGCGGAAAGTGCTGATGCGCTCCGGCGTCGCGAAGATCGCGAGGCTGTTCGCCTGATAGGCCCAGAAATCATCATCGTCGATCAGGGCGCCGACGCGTTCCTCGATCGGCCAGATCGAGCGCTTGTCAATTCCGGCCTCGGCCATTTCAGCGACGGCGGATTTCAGAAGGTTCTTGAGCTCGATCCGTTCGGCTTTGGAATCCTGCGTCAGGGGCGTCGTGCGCAAATAGAGCGAGACGGCGGGCGAGCCGCGATGGCTCGCAAGCTTGGCGATCTCGGCGCGGGTCGGAAGGTCGATGTGCAGCAAGGAGAGCTCCGTAAGATAGCGCCGTCGCGGGTTGCGGAGCGCTGGAAGAAAGAAAGGGCAGGAGACGGCGGCTGGGATGGGCGCCAGCGCAGCAGCAACGCGCCGGCAGATAGCCGCTGGAATAAGAAAGGGTGAGGTTCGGCCTGTTCGGCCGGCTCGTCCATGATCATGGTCAAGCCATCGCGGCGCGGCCTGACTCTATTGCTGCGTCAGATAGCTGCGCCGCCAGTCCACAAAAGCCTTGACCCCTTCGGCCAAAGTGGTCGCCGGCCGGTAGCCGGTCAGCTCGAAAAGCAGTCGCGTGCTGGCGAAGGTCAGCGGCACATCGCCCTTTTGCATTTCAAGGTAATTGCGTTCGGCCTTCAGCCCCGTCGCGGTTTCGATCGCCTCGATGAAATCCATCAGCCCGACTGGGCGCTCCGTCCCGATATTGACGATGCGCCAGGGCGCGACAGGCGAAAGGCTGTCGTAATCCGGCGTCGGCGAGGTCCGGCTGTCGGGCGCGGGCGGGGCCTTGTCGATGAGGAGCGCCATCGCCTCGACGAGATCGCCGACGAAGGTGAAATCCCGCTTCATCTTTCCGTGATTGAAGACGTCGATCGGCCGGCCCTCAACCATGGCGTCGACGAATTTGAACAGCGCCATGTCCGGCCGCCCCCAAGGCCCGTAGACCGTGAAGAAACGCAGCATGGTGACCGGAATTTTGAACAGATGCGCATAGGAATGGGCCATCTCCTCATTGGCCTTCTTCGTCGCGGCGTAGAAGGTCAGCGGATGGTCGGCGCGGTCGGTCTCATGGAAGGGAATTTTCGTGTTGGCGCCATAGACCGAAGAGGTCGAGGCCATCAGCGCATGCTTGGGGGGCGCCTCGCGCATCAGCTCCAGAAGATTGAACGCGCCGGTGAGATTGGCGTCGACATAGGCGCGTGGATTTTCAAGGCTGTAGCGCACGCCAGCTTGAGCCGCGAAATGATAGACGGCGTCGAATCCCGCGTCATAGACGCGTTTCAGCGCGCTTGCGTCCTCAAGCAGAATCGCATGGCTCGTAAAATACGGATTTTGCGAAAGAATCGCATTGCGCCGGCGCTTCAGCTCGGGATCATAATAATGGGTGAAGCCGTCGACCCCGACGACCTCATGGCCGTCGGCGAGCAGACGGGCGGCCATGTGAAAACCGATAAAGCCGGCGCTGCCGGTAACGAGAATGCGCATGTCAACAGTCTGTGAAAAAAGGGAAATTGACCCGAGGGTTGAAGCTGACTAAAGCATTGCTTCGAGAGCTTTCCGATCAATTCGCACGTTTCCAGCCGAATTGCCAAGGGTCAAGCTTCGCTGTTTTTCCGGACGGCGAAGCTTAAAGTCGCTTTCGTTCCCGGCGATTATGCCGGGAATTGATCGAGTCGGCTGAGACGATCTGGCGCTTGCGGTAGGCTCTTTGGAAAGGGTACAAGGCGTCAACCGGCGCCTGTCATCACAGCGAGCCTTGAGCGGGGGTTTATCCGCCCATCCAGGCCAAAGGCCCGGATCAGAAGGGAACGGAGCCTATGGAGTATCGGCGCTTCTTCGACGACGCCATCTCGAAGTTGAAGGGCGAACGGCGCTATCGCGTCTTTGCCGATCTCGCGCGCGACGCGGAAGCTTTTCCGCGGGCGGTGTGGCGGCGCGGCGAAGGCGGTCCCGAAGTCAACGTCACCGTCTGGTGCTCCAACGACTATCTGTGCATGGGCCGCCATCCGAAGGTGATCGCCGCCATGCAGGACGCGGCGCAGGCGCATGGCGTGGGAGCCGGCGGAACCCGCAATATTTCCGGCAATAATCATCCGATCGTCGAACTCGAGGCCGAACTCGCCGATTTGCACGGCAAGGAAGCCGGCCTCGTCTTCACCTCGGGCTGGATCTCCAATCTCGCCGCGATCTCGACGATCGGCGACATTCTGCCCGACTGCCTCATTCTGTCCGACCAGCTCAATCATAATTCGATGATCGAGGGGGTGCGCCGCTCCAGGGCCGAGCGCAAGATTTTCCGCCACAATGATCTTGCTCACCTCGAACAGCTGTTGGCCGAGGCCGGCGAGAGCCGCGCCAAGCTGATTGTGTTTGAAAGCCTCTATTCGATGAACGGCGATATCGCGCCGATCAACGCCATCGCCGATCTTGCGCAGCGCTATAACGCCATGACCTATATGGACGAGGTCCACGCGGTCGGCCTTTATGGCGCGCGGGGCGGCGGCATCGCCGAGCGCGACGGCGCCATGGCCCGCATCGACGTCATCGAGGGAACCCTCGCCAAGGGGTTCGGCACGCTTGGCGGCTATATTACCGGCGAGGCTTCGATCATCGATGCGGTGCGCTCCTATGCGCCATCCTTCATCTTCACGACCTCGCTGCCGCCGGCGATCGCCACCGCCGCGAAAACAGCCGTGAGCCTGTTGAAGCAGGGCGAGGGGGCCGAACTGCGCGCCCGCCACCAGCGCCAGTCGATGCTGACCAAACATGCGCTGTCGGCCGCCGGTCTGCCGGTGATGCCGAATTCATCGCATATCGTGCCGGTGCTCGTCGGCGACGCCGAGCTGTGCAAGGCGGCGACCGACATGCTGCTCGACCGGCATGCGATCTATATCCAGCCGATCAACTATCCGACCGTCGCCAAGGGCACGGAGCGGCTGCGCATCACGCCGAGCCCGCTGCATTCCGACGCCCATATCGCCCATCTGGTGGAATCGCTGGTCGATGTCTGGGCGAGCCTAAAGCTGCCCTTCGTGGAGCAGCCGAATATCGTCGAATTCCGCCGCGAAATGCCGGTCCACGCCGCCGCCGAGGCGCAATGCACCTTCCCCGAATTCTTCAAGAAGGCGGCGGAGTAGGGCGCGCCCTCATCCTGAGGAAGGCGCGCAGCGCCTGTCTCGAAGGATAGCGGCATCTTCGATGGGCGGGGCGCGTCACGGAAGGGTCGGCGGGCGCCTGTGAGCGCCGCACATTGCGCAGGGAACCATCCGGCGAAGGCCCAATGCTGGCGGTATCGACTGATGGTCGCGGCATGCTATTGGGCGTTGGATGCTTACGGCATTAATCGACGACATTGGACGGAGGAAGGCCGAGCTTGACAGCCTGCGCCCGTTGTCGGCGGCCGCCTTTGCGCAGCTCCAGAAATATTACGACGTCGAGCTGACCTATACGTCGAACGCGATAGAAGGAAATACGCTGACGCTGCGGGAAACGGCGGAAGTCATCGAGCATGGCATTACGGTTGGCGGCAAATCGCTTCGCGATCATCTGGAAGCCGTCGATCACTATGAGGCCGTGCAATGGATGCGCGACCTTGCCTCCCGAGGGGAGCCGATAGGCGAGGGAGTCGCGTGCGAATTGCATCGCCGGATCGTCGCCCGCAGCCAGTCGGCGATCGCCGGAGTCTACAGCAATCTACCCCGCCGAATCGCTGGCTCGCCCGTCGTCTTTCCAAATCCCGCTAAAATTCCGCAACTCATGCAGCGCTTCGGCGCATGGCTGGAATCGAGCCCGCCGGAGCCGGGTTCGGCGTTCGAAGCCCATTTCCGGCTCACCGCCATTCATCCCTTTGGCGACGGCAATGGGCGCACTGCGCGGCTGTTGATGAATCTCCTGTTGATCCGCGACGGCTATCCGCCGATCGCGGTGCGGCCGGAGCAACGCAAAGCCTATCTCGACGCGCTTGAGCACGGTTCGCTCACGGAGGATTTGCAGCCGTTCCAGATCTTTATGCATGAGCGCCTGGATGCGACGCTCTCGGATTATTTGAGCGCCTTCAGGCAGGCGCTGCCGCCGGGCGGCGGGTAGAGTAGGACGCAGCCGAAAGGTCTACGTTTTTAGCCATCATATTCTGCAGGCGACCTACACCTTGAGCCCATTCTGCTCCGCAAGCTGCCGCAGATCGGTCTGCGGCCTTGCGCCGATGTGTTGAATAATTTCCGCCGCCGCCAGCGCGCCGAGCTTGGCGCATTCGTCAAAATCGCGCCCGCGCGTGTAGCCGGCCAGAAATCCCGCGGCGAACAGATCGCCGGCGCCTGTTGTGTCTACAACCTGATCGACGGGAAAGGCGGGGGCCGTCACCACCATGTCGCCCCTCACCACAACACAACCCTGTTCCGAGCGCGTGACGACGCCCAGAATATTTTCGGCCTTCAGGAGCGCCACCGCCGTGTCGAAATCCGCGGTCTGGTACAGCGAATGCAATTCGCTTTCATTGGCGAAGATGATCTGCGCGCCGCCCGAACGGATGAAATCCAGAAACTCGTCGCGATAGCGGTCGACGCAAAAGGAATCGGACAGGCTCAGCGCCGTTTCGCGGCCCGCCGCCCGGGCGATTTTCGAGGCCTTGCGAAAGGCGTCCTTGGCGGCCGGCGGGTCCCACAGATAGCCTTCGAGATAGATCACGGCGGAATCTTTGATGACCGTCTCGTCGACGTCGGCTTCGGTCAGATCCTGGCAGGCGCCGAGAAACGTGTTCATGGTGCGCTGGCCGTCGGGGGTGACGAGGATCAGGCAGCGCGCGCTCTCGGCGCCGTCGCCCGCAGGCGGCGTCGAAAAGCCGACTTTCGCCGCGCGGATGTCATGGGCGAACAAGCCGCCGAGTTCGTCCGCCTTGACCTTGCCGATGAAGGCGGCGCTGCGCCCGAAGCCCGCGAGGCCGATGATGGTGTTCGCCGCCGAGCCGCCGCTGACGACCGTCGTCTGTCCCATCGCCTCATACAGCTCTTTTGCGCGCGCCTCGTCGATCAGGGTCATGCCGCCCTTGCGCAAATCATGGGCGAGCAGAAAGTCATCGTCGGCGCGGGCGATGACGTCGACGATCGCGTTGCCAAGACCGACGACGTCGTAACGGCAAGAAGAGGCGGGCATGGGTCGCTTTCTGTTGGGCTCGAAGGGATGCAAACTTAACGGGTGCTGCGGCGGAGTCTACCGCCTTGCCAAAACGTCGCGCCAGCGGCCGAGCAGCAGATCGGAGAGGGCGGCAAGGCTCGCATAGATGGCGACGCCGGAGAGGCAAATCAGCAGGAGCGCCGCGAACATGCGCGGAATGTTGAGGCGATAGCCGGCTTCGACGATGCGGAAGGCAAGGCCCGCGCCCTTGCCGCTCGCGCCCGCGGCAAGCTCGGCCGCGATCGCGCCGACCAGCGCCAGGCCGCCGCCGATGCGAAGGCCGGCGAGGAAATAGGGCAGCGCGGAGGGCGCGCGCAAAAGGATCAACATGCGCCAGCGCGAGGCGCCGTAGAGGGTGAAAAGATCGACAAGATTGCGATCGACCGAGGCGAGGCCGAGCGCCGTGTTCGACAAGATCGGAAAGAAGGCGACGAGAAAGGCGCAGGCGAGCACGGCGGATGAGGCGTCGAGATAGACGAGCAGCAGCGGCGCGATGGCGATGATCGGAGTCACCTGCAGGACGATGGCGACCGGCAGGAAGGCGCGCTCGATCCATTTCGATTGCGCGAACAGAACCGCCAGCGCGACGCCGCCGACGACCGCGGCCAAGAGAGCCTTCAGCGTCGCGTCAAGCGTGACGAAGAGGGCTGGAAATAATACGGCGCGGTCGGAGGCGAGCGTTTGAAGGATGAGGCTCGGCGCCGGCAGCACATAGGGCGGCGTGCCGTTGAAGCGGACCAGGGCCTCCCAAAGCGCAAGCGCCGCGGCGAGAACGAGCAGCGGCGGCGCCGCGCCGCGGAGCCAGCCGGCCGAGCTCAAGACGCCTCCTCGCCCATGGCCCGATGCAAAGCGTTCGAGGCCGCCTCGCACAGCGCCGCGAAAGCCGGGCTCGAGCGAAAATTCTCGGCCCCGCGCGGCGCCTCGGCGTCGATTTCCGCAACGATTCGTCCCGGGCGCGGGCTCATGACGGCGATGCGGGTCGAAAGATAGGCCGCCTCGAAAATCGAATGGGTGACGAAGACGATCGTCGCGCCGGTCTCATGGCGCAGTCGCAACAGATCGTCGTTGAGCTGGAAGCGGGTGATTTCGTCCAGCGCGGCGAAAGGTTCATCCATCAGGATGAGGGAAGGGCGGGGAGCCAGCGCGCGGGCGATCGAGACGCGCATTTTCATGCCGCCGGAAAGTTCGTTCGGAAAGGCGTTTTGGAAGGCCTCGAGCCCGACGAGCGCCAGCGCCTGCTCGACGGCGGCCGCCGCTTTGCCTCGACTTTGTCCGGCAAGGCGCAGCGGGAGAAAAACATTGTCGAACACTTTGGCCCAGGGCATCAGCGTTGGCTCCTGGAACACGAAGCCAACGCTGCCCGCCGCAAAAGAGCGGGTAAGAGTTCCGGCGCTGGGCGCCTCAAGCCCGGCGATCAGCCGCAAAATGGTCGACTTGCCGCAGCCGGACGGCCCGAGCAGAGCTAGAAATTCCTCCGCGCGAACGTCGAGATCGACGTCGCGCAGCGCCTCGACGCCGTTTTCATAGAATTTCGAGACGCCGCGGAGCTGGGCCAACTGCGGGAGCGAGGGCGGGGGCGCCTGCGTCACGGCGGACAGGGCCTACGCCATTTACGGGCGCGGAATGAGATCAAGGCCGACGCCCTTGTTGATGAATTGCAGCGTGTAGGCGCTGCGATAATCGAGATTGGGCTTGAACAATCCGGCCGCCGCCATCTTGCCGAAAAAGCTTTTGACGCGAGGCTCTGTCATGGCGCCGACGCCAAGCGTCCTTGCCTCGCCGGAAACGACGATGCCGAGCTCCTTCATCTTGTCGCGCGAATAGGCGAGCAGCTCTTTCGTCATGTCGGGATTGTCGGCAAGGATCAGCGCATCCGCCTTGCCGCTGTCGCCATACAGATAATGCAGCCAGCCGATGATCGAGGCGTCGACGAAGCGCTGCACGAGGTCGGGGTTTTTGGCGATGAGGTCGGCCCGCGTCTCGATCAGGGTTGAGTAGGAATCATAGCCATAGTCGGCGATGAGGAACGCATTGGGCCGAAAGCCGCCCTCGCGCTCGATGGCGAAAGGCTCCGACGTCGCATAGCCCTGCTGGATCGAATTTTTATCGCGGATGAAGGGGGCGGCGTTGAAATTATAGGGCTGGACCTTGTCCTCGCGAAATCCATAGGCGCTCTTCAGCCATTGATAGACCGAGACGAAGGCGTCCTTGCCGATGAAGGCGGTCGCCCGCGGCAAATCCTCGATCTTGTCGAACCCCGCGTCGGGGTGGGACATCAGAATGAAGGGGTCTTTCTGGAACAGCGCGGCGACCGCGACGAGCGGAATGTTTTGCGAGGCGGCGTCGAAGGACTGGATCAGATTGGCGGCCAAATTAAACTCGATTTTGCCGGCCGCCAGCAACAGCCTGTTGTTGGCCTGCGGCCCCCCGTGCAAAATCGAAACGTCGAGGCCATAGCGCTGATAGGTGCCGTCGGCCTTGGCCTGATAGAATCCGCCATGCTCGCCTTCGGCAAGCCAGTTGGTGGCGAAAGTCACTTTGTCGAGGGCGAGGGCGGGCGCGCCGAAAAAGGCGAAGATGAACAGGGCGGCGACAAGGGCGCCTGAGGCCCGCGATCGGCGCCGTGTTGCGAGCGGTGCAGTCATGCAGAAATCCCATGCGCCGACGCGAGGACGCGAAGCCGGCAAGGCTCATATTGCTTTTTGCCTGCGCCTCGCGAAGATGCAAGGGCTGGCTTAGCCTCCAAGGCTCCTCGCCGATAACGCCGAAGGGGCGGCGACAAAATGCTGCAGACGCGCTTCTGGTCCGAGATGAGCTGGACCGACTTTCGCGACGCCGACATGGCCGAGGTCATCGCCGTGCTGCCGGTCGCCGCGATCGAGCAGCACGGGCCGCATCTGCCGGTCGGCGTCGATCATTTCATCATGGACGGCTATATCGAGCAGGTCGCCGCGCGGTTGCCGCCCGAGCTGCCGGTGCTGTTCCTGCCGGTGCAGAGCGTCGGCTGCTCGATCGAACACGCCGATTTTCCCGGCGCCCTCAGCCTCTCGGCTGCGACCGCGATCCGCGCCTGGACCGAAATCGCCGAAAGCGTGCGCCGCGCCGGCTGCCGCAAGCTGGTGCTCCTGAACTCCCATGGCGGCAATTCGGCGATCTTGAACGTCATCGCTCATGATCTACGCGCCCGCCTCGGCATGCTGGCGGTGATGGCGTCCTGGAGCCGCTTCGGCGCGCCGGACGGGCTGTTCTCCGAAAATGAAAAGATCCACGGCGTCCACGCCGGTGATATCGAAACCTCGCTGATGCTGAGTTTTCGCCCCGATCTCGTGCGCATGGAGGAGGCCGGCGATTTCGTTCCCGAGAGCGTCGCCATCGAGAACGAATTCAACTGGCTGCGCGTCGGGCGCCCGACCGGCTTTGGATGGATGAGCCAGGATCTTTCGGAAACGGGCGCCATGGGCGACGCCGGGGGGGCCACCGCCCGCAAGGGCGAAGCCTGCGCCGATTATGGCGCGACGGCTTTTGTCGAGCTGTTGCAGGATATCGAGGGGTTCGATCTCGATCGGCTGAAGCAGGGGCCGCTCGGTTGAGCAGCCGCTCCTAAGCTTTCTGCGGCTGCGACAGCGCGTTGAGGCGCGCGAGAAGTTCGGTCGGTCCCGTCTTTGTGATGTCGGCGCGCCCGAGCGGAGCGGCCGCGCCAAGCACCTGCGGCGCCGACGGGCTCGAGGCGAAGACCATCCCGTCATAGGAGGTCGTCTCGAAATCGAAATCGCTGGAGATCTCGACGCGATAGCCGAGCGACGTCAGCTTGTTGCGGACGCCGTAATGAAGTTCCTGGGAATGAGTCGAGATGAACACATAGCTGACCTTGTGGGCGGAAAGGGTCTTCTCAGCCCCGTCCAGCATCTCGCCCTCGAAGCCCTGAATATCCGCATGTAAAATGTCGAGGTGGGTCAGATTGCGGCTCAGGAAGAACGGGTCGACCTCGAAATTGCCCTTGCCGACGAAGGCTTTGGTGAATTCCCCCTTAAAACCGTTCAATTCGAAATTGCGCTGCCCGACCCGCAGATTGGCTTCATCCGGCTCGACCATGGTCACGATGGCGCCGGGATGTTTCTTCTTCAGCCACATGGAATAATGCGCCCAGTAAGACCCAAGTTCGAGCATGGTCGGACGCGGCGGGAGCAGTTTCAGGCACTCCTGGAACACGAATTCTTCAAGCGGCTCGTGCACGCCGCGATTGATGATCAAAATGTCGCTGAATTCTTTATAATAGGCGTATTCGCCCGAGTAATGAACGCGGTTGCCATTGTGCAGCCAGACGAGATCATCTTCGACGAGGCCCGCCTGCGGGATGCGCTCGACGAGAAGGTTGATCGGATCGGAGACGATCTCCCTGAATCGGCCAATAAAATCGGCGGCGTCTGCTTTCGGCGGCACTGCTATCCCCGTCATCCCATTGGCCCGGTCTGGTCCGCGCGGCTGTCGCGCAGATTACGTATTTCAATCGAAATTTCTAGCTGCATCGCGAAGAATCGGCCTCGAGCGGCTTTTCCAGGCGGATCGCCTCGCCGCCGTCCTCGTAATAATCTTGGTAGCGGCCGAAAATGCGATAGCCGTTTTTCTCATAAAGCGCGATGGCGCTTTGATTGTCCGTGCGCACTTCGAGCCGCAGAAATCGCGCGCCATGCGCCTCGGCGGCGCGCTCGCTGGCGCGAAGCAGCATCCGGCCGAGGCCGCGTCCGTGCTGCTTGGGATCGAGCGCGATCGAATAGAGCCGCGCCCTCAATGATCCCTTGCGCAGGCCGACAAGACTATAGCCGACGACCTCATCCTGAGAGACGAGGGTCAGCATCAAGCTTCGCTTCGCGGTCAGAAAATAGCGCAGGCTCCGGCGCGTCAGCCGGTCGCCGTCGAAGACGGCGTTTTCGATGCGCTCGATCGCCGGCAGATCCTGCGCCATCGCCGGCCGAACCATCATGATAACGCTCGGGATCGAAAGCTGTCGTCGAACATGCGCGGCGGCTCAGTCCGGCCGCCAGGGATAGGTCCAGGTCTCAGTGAGCGCCTGCGATCCGCGCCGCAAGAATGCGCGGAGATCCGCCGATTGACCGCCGTCGAGCTGGACGTCGAATGCGGCGCGAAATCCCCTGACATGCGGGTTCGGCACCAGAAACGAGCGCACGATCTTGCCCTGGCTGGTCGAGGGCACGACCTCGACCGAGCCGGGATCCGTTGCGTAGAAGGGAAGATCGCCGCCGGTGAAATCGATGATGAAGCGGCGCGTGCCGGGGGCCGGAGCCTCGGCGGAGCCAAGCGCGGCGGCCGTCGTCTGATAGGTATTGAGCGCGCGTCCGTTCGGCGACAGCCGCGTCAGATTGAGGCTGGAGACGAGGCGATAGGCGTAGCTGAAAGGCTTATTGGCCTCGGGCGAATCCTTCGGCGTGAAGAAAGCGACGATATTGTCGTTGGCCTCATGCTCGGTCGGCAGCTCGACGAGATCGACATGGCCTTCGCCCCAGCTTTCGCGCGGTTCGACGAAATAGCTCGGGCGCCGCTCATAGGCGAGATCGAGGTCCTGATAATGGTCGAACTCGCGATCGCGCTGCAGCAGGCCGAACCCGCGAACGTCGCGATCGAAGAAAGAGGAGATGACGGGCTTGGTCGGGTTGCGCAAAGGCCGCCAGATCCATTCGCCAGTCGCCGAATGGATGAGAAGCCCATCCGAATCATGCAGTTCGGGGCGGAAATCCTCGTTGAAGCGGCGGTCGTTCTCGCCGAGAAAAAACATCGAGGTCAGCGGCGCGAGGCCAAAGCGGACGCCGGCCTTGCGCGGATATAGGACGGTCGACACCTCCATCGCCGTCTCGACGCCGGGAAACAGGTCGAACCGGTAGGCTCCCGTCGTCGAGGGGCTGTCGAGCAGGCCGAAGATCGTGATGCGGTCGGCGTTGACCTCGGGCGAATCGATCCAGAATTCGCGGAAGAACGGAAATTCCTCCTCCTCGCCGCCGGCGCCGATGGCGAGCGCGCGCGCCGATATGCCGTAATGCTGGTCGCGGCCGAGAAAGCGGAAATAGCTCGCGCCGAGAAAGGCGATGACCTCGTCGTAAACGCGCGGCGAATTCAGCGGATAGTGCAGCCGGAACCCGGCGAAGCCGAGATTGACCGGAATCGGCTTCTCCGGCTTCGTCCGTCCATAGTCGAACAGGCTGGTGGTAAAGGGGATCGGCGTCGGGATGCCGTCGCGGATGGTGTTGATCGTAACCGGGCGCTTGTAGAGATGTCCGAGATGAAACAGCTGCAGCCGGAACTGGCTGCCGGGGCTGTTCAGGAAAGCCTTGTCCGGCCGGAAGCGGATGTCGCGCCAGGCGTCGAAGTCGAGCTTGTTCAGCGCCTCCGGCAGAGGCGCGATCGCCGCGTCGAAGGGGGCCGAGGCGAGGTCCTTCGCGCGGCGCAGCACGTCGTCGAAATCGAATTTCGGCTGCGGCGCGGGCGAGGCGGCCGGCGCGGGCTGGCCGGCCTGGGAGGCTGCAGAGGCAAGATGCGTCGTCAACGCGCTCGAAGCGAGCAGGCCCGTGACGAGAGTGCGGCGGTTCAACAAGGTCATGAGCGATTTTGGATTTTGGAGGGCGGCGCAGGCCGGGCGGCCCGGTTCTCTGGCTTCGGCTTCAAGAGCGCCCTTGGGGTTAAAGGCCTTTTTGGCCGGCAGCAAGGCGATAGATCGCGATGATTTTGGACTCCCTCGGTCAAAAATAATGAACATCAACGATTCCAAGTCGTTAGACCGTGATGTCGATCCGAAAAGTCGGCAATTTTTTGGCGTCGTGCTCTCGCGCGACGGGGCGCTTATGTCTCGCGCGCGGCGCTGAAGAGCGGCCGAACTGTGTCTTTTGGCGCCGCCTGCGCGGCGGATGCGCAGACGGGTGAAAAAACTGCTTGAAATCCGTGCGAATCTGCCTATTTCTGCCTTTGCCCATTTTCGCACGTGCCTGTGGTCGTGTGTCGGTTGGCGGGGATCCGGACAAGAGGCCGGTTAACCGCCTGAAAAGGACCGACAGCCGGAGGCGAACCGGCGAACCCCGCCAAACGGGGGACGCGACTTAAAGCAACGACGGACCGGGCTTTTTTGGTCTCTGTCAGCCTCCACAGCTGGCTTACCGAAGAGGCTTGTCTATCTTGCCGGGCGTGCGGAGGGGATTTCCCACTCCAAGCGAAGGCCATGAACGTTTCGCAAGGCGCCTCTGCGTCCTTTCGGAGCGCGATTGTCCAACGGCGCAGCATCAGTGCGACTCGCTCTGCGAAGCTTAAGGCTTCGTGGAAACGATATCGCTCGCGAATGGCGGGTCAACTGGACCGCACGCGTCTCCAAAGCGCGCGCGTGTTTCCAGCATCGCCCTTCACCCCGAAGCTTATTCGTTTTGGCGCGGTTCTTCCCGCGCCCTTCGAAGGGATGCCGCGATGACCGATCGTATCCTGGAATTTCTGCGTAACCGTCGTGAAGACGGTCCGTGCCTCGTGCTCGACCTCGACGTCGTGCGCGAGAATTATGTGTCCTTCGCCAGCGCCATGCCGGATACGCGCGTCTATTACGCCGTGAAGGCGAACCCCGACCCGCGCGTGCTCGAACTGCTCGCAAAGCTCGGCTCGTGCTTCGATACGGCTTCGGTCGTCGAGGTCGAGGCGGCGCTCGCCAGCGGCGCGACCGCCGACCGCATCAGCTTCGGCAATACGATCAAGAAGGAGCGCGACATCAAGCGCGCCTATGAGCTTGGCGTCAGACTGTTTGCGGTCGACTGCGAGGCCGAGGTCGAGAAGATCGCGCGCGCCGCGCCCGGCTCGAAGGTGTTCTGCCGTCTGCTTTGCGACGGCAAGGGCGCCGAATGGCCGCTGTCGCGCAAGTTCGGCTGCGACGTCGATCTCGCGCCGCGTGTGCTTGAACATGCGCATCGGCTGGGCCTCGTCGCCTATGGCCTGTCGTTCCACGTCGGGTCGCAGCAACGCAATCCCGCCATGTGGGACGGCGCGCTGAAGGCCGCCTCGGCGATCTTCAACGATCTCGGCGAGCGCGGCATTGCGCTGCAGATGGTCAATCTCGGCGGCGGCTTTCCGACCCGATACCTCAAAGAGGTTCCGGCGGTGCGGGCCTATGCCCAGTCGATCATGCAGTCGCTGCGCAAGCACTTCGGCAATCACATCCCGGAGACAATCATCGAGCCGGGACGCGGCATGGTCGGCAACGCCGGCGTGATCGAGGCGGAAGTCGTTTTGATTTCAAGGAAGTCCGACGACGATGTGGTGAAGTGGGTCTATCTCGACATCGGCAAGTTCAATGGGCTCGCTGAAACCATGGACGAGATGATCCGCTATCCGATCCGCACCTCGTTCGACGGCGATGAGACCGAGCCTTGCGTGCTCGCCGGGCCGAGCTGCGATTCCGTGGACGTGCTGTATGAGAAGGACCCTTATCACCTTCCTGTCAGCCTGGAGATCGGAGCCAAAGTGCTGATCGAGGGAACAGGCGCCTATACGACGACCTATTCCAGCGTCGGCTTCAACGGCTTTCCGCCGCTCAAATCCTATGTGATTTGACGCCTTTTAGCTGAAACCGAACCGGCGCCGGCGCGTTTGTCGCCGCCGCCGGACGATTTTCCCCAATCGCTGTCCCGATCGGCCGGCGAAGGCTTTGCGCCTTCGCTTGGCGCGAGGGTTGTCGCGCATCCGGCTTAAGGCCGCGGAGGCACTGATGACCTTTGTTTTGACGCCTGTCCAGGCGGATGTTCCGCCCTTCATCGCGCTTGGCCGCGAGCCCCTGATTCATATCGCCGAGGAGATCCCGGGCGATGTTTTCGCGCGCGAAAATTTGCTCGACGCCGCCTTTGGCGAGACGCGATTCGAGAAGGCCTGCGAGCGGCTGCGCGAAGGGCGCCTGCCGGCGCGCGGACTTGCGCTTTCCATGAAGGATGGAAGCCGGCTGATCGGCACGGTGCGGCTTTGGCATGTCGACGCCGGCGGCGTCGACGCCCTGATGCTCGGCCCGCTCGCGATCGACGCCGCTTATCGTTCGCGGGGCCTCGGGCGCCGGATGATGGCCGAGGCGCTGTGGCGGGCGCAGGGCCGCGGCTGCCGCGCGGTGCTGCTGGTTGGCGATGCGCCCTATTACGAGGCGTTCGGCTTTTCGCGCCGCTTGACCCTGCGCCTTGAAATGCCGGGTCCGGTCGATGAGGCGCGTTTTCTTGGCCTCGAACTTGCCGAGGGCGCGTTGCGCGACGCGCGCGGGCTCGTCACGGCGACGGGCTCCTTCGCGGAGCGCGAATTGCTTGCCGCTTGAGGATCAGGGAGCGTCGCGGCCGCGCGGCGCTCCCCAGCTTGCCGTTCAGAACGAACCCCTGACCACGATCGTGACGCCGAAGGCCTGCTGCGTCGGGATCTTTCGGCTGAATGAGTCCGCGCTCTGTTGGCCGAGCGACCCGGTCGCGGAAATGCGAAACAGCGGCGACACGCGATAGCCGAGCGACACGCCCGCGCCGGTCAGGCTGCTGTCGCCGATCGGCAGGGCGGGTTTTACGGAGAAAATCGCCGCCGCGTCGAATTTGCCAAGTTGCAGAGCCGGCGTTTTGAAATTCGCTCCGTCGTAGACCGGATATTTCTCCAGATCGACCTGCTTGACGATCGCGCTGGAGAGAACGCCCGGCGGAATTGGAAAAACGAGCTCGAGGCGCTGCTTCATCAGATAGTCGAGCGTCGCCTTGTGGCAGTAGTCGCGCACCAATTTGTCGAATTGCGCGCCGAGTTGCGGCAGCTCGATCAGATTGCCCGACGGCGTCTCACAGAAGGTTCCGAGCGGCGGGACGAGCGAAGGCGAGGCGCCCGGCGAATTTGGCTGGCTGCGCGGCGTCAGAGCGGGAGAAGCGGATTGGCTGTCATTGTCGGGCATAGTTTCGCCTTTTGGTTTTGCGCCTGCCCTGGCGCCGGCGCGAGCGCAGAAGGGACGAAACTACCGGCCGCGGCGGCGTCGCGCTGTGCGGCGGATCACCGGTCATGAAGGCGACACGCGGCGGCAATAGGCTGGAGTCCCCTTCATTGCGCCTGCCGGCGCGCGGGCGGCCTGCCTCGGCGCCCCCCGCGCCGCGCGCCGTCCTTGACTTAGCCGCCCCTCTTGCCTAGTCGCGGAGCAGGCGTTCCGCGCATCCCCTGATCGAGACTGGAGAGAACAGAAATGACGCAATGGCCCGTGCATGGCGCGATTACCGGCCCGATCGTATTGATCGGCTTCGGATCCATCGGACGCGGCATTTTGCCCTTAATCGAGCGTCATTTCACTTTCGACAAATCGCGTTTCACAGTGATCGACCCGAAGGACAAGGATCGCGCGCTGCTCGATGAGCGCGGCATAAAATTTATCCAGAAGCCCGTCACGCGCGAGAATTTCGTCGGCCTGCTGAAGCCGCTGCTGACGGAGGGCGAGGGCCAGCCGTTCATCGTCAATCTGTCTGTCGACGTCTCCTCCGTCGCCATCATGCGTCTCGCCCATGAGGTTGGCGCGCTTTATGTCGATACGGTCGCCGAGCCCTGGGTCGGCTTTTACACCGACCCGCGCCTGACGCTGTCGGAGCGCTCCAATTACGCGCTGCGCGAAGCCGTGCTGGATCTTCGGCGCGCGGTCGGTCCGGGGCCCACGGCGGTTTCCTGCTGCGGCGCCAATCCCGGCATGGTGTCCTGGTTCGTCAAGCAGGCGCTCTTGAATGTCGCCGCCGATTGCGGGATCGACGCCGGCGAGCCGACGACGCGCGCGCATTGGGCCGAGCTGATGCGCCAGGTCGGCGTCGAAGGAATCCACATCGCCGAGCGCGACACCCAGCGCTCCGCCTCGCCAAAACCGATGGGCGTCTTCGTCAACACCTGGTCGGTCGAGGGCTTCATTTCGGAGGGGCTGCAGCCGGCCGAACTTGGCTGGGGCACCTTCGAGAAGCATATGCCGCCGGAAGGCAAGCGGCACGCCTTTGGGCCCGACTGCGCGATCTATCTGATGCACCCTGGCGCGGGCACGCGCGTGCGGTCCTGGACGCCGACCGCAAAGGCGCAGCATGGCTGGCTGATCACTCATAATGAAGCGATTTCGATCGCCGACTATTTCACCGTGCGCGAGGCCGGCGAGGTGGTCTATCGGCCGACCTGTCACTATGCCTATCGCCCCGCCGACGATGCGGTTCTCTCGCTCGACGAAATGGCGGGGCAGCAATGGGTTCCGCAGACAAAGCAGCACATTCTCGAAGAGGACGAGATCGTCGACGGCATCGACGAACTCGGCGTGCTGCTCTATGGCCACGCGAAAAACGCCTATTGGTATGGCTCGCAGCTCTCGATCGAGGAGACGCGGCGCATCGCGCCCTATCAGAACGCGACCGGGATGCAGGTCAGCTCGGCGGTGCTCGCCGCCATGGTCTGGTCGCTGGAACATCCGCGCGCCGGGATCGTCGAGGCCGATGAGCTCGATTTCCGCCGCTGTCTCGAGATCCAGCGTCCCTATCTCGGGCCGGTCATCGGCGAATACACCGACTGGACGCCGCTGAAGGACCGCGGCGCGCTGTTTTCGGAAGACCTCGATACGGAAAGCCCGTGGCAGTTCAAGAATGTGATCGTGCGGTAGGCGCATTTTTGCGCCGCCACGCCAAAAAACCGCCTTTTGCCGCCGGCCGATCCGGCGCATGATGCCGCAAAGCTAGAGCATGGGGCCGAAAACTTGCAGAGAGTTTTCGGACCGCCATTGTGCTCAAGGCGCGCGAAATCAAAATTTGTCGGGCACTCCTGCGTCGTCATCGCATCCCGATTTCAAGAGTGAAACGGGATGAGTGATCCAGCAAATTATTCCGCCGTCGGCCCGCGTTTGAAGCCCCTCCTGGAGCAGCGCCAGGCCGATGTCGAAAAGGCCAAGGTCAAGCGCTCCGGCGGCAGCCTGACCGGCGCCATCGGCGAGGCGGCCAAGACGGCCGGCTTTCGCGCCGCGCTGTTCCATCATTTCGCAACGACCGGCCGGCCCGGCGTCATCGCCGATATCCAGGGCGCCTCGCCCTTGACGAAGGTGACGCGCTCGCGCCTCGACGTCCGCGACCTCGCCGAGGATTTTCGCGACGCGGGCGCGGTCTGCATTTCAGCCGCGCAGGATCGCCGTCTCTATCGCGGCAGCCTCGCCGATTTCACCGCGGCCAAGGTCGCCAAACTGCCGATCCTCGCCAATGATCTCGTCGTCGACCAATATCAGATCATCGAGGCGCGTTACGCCGGAGCCGACGCCATTGTGCTGATCGTCGGGGTGCTTGGCCGCCAGCTCGGCGATTTTCTGGCGCGGGCCGACTCCGTCCTGCTCGATTGCCTCGTCGACGTGCGCAATGAGGCCGAGCTCGAAATCGGGCTGGAGGCCGGGGCGAATCTGATCGGCGTCAACAACCGCGATCTCGAGACGATGGAGGTCGACCCGTCGATTTGCGAAAGGCTCATTCCGCAAATCCCGCTCGACCGGGTGCTCGCGGTGGCCTCGGGCGGCCTCAAATCTCTTGAAGATATCAACCGGATGAAGGATTTGGGCGCCAAGGCCGTGCGCATCGCCGGCGCGCTGATGGAGGCGCGCGATCCTTACGAGACGCTTCACCAGCTGCTTGGAACGACGCCGCCCGAGGAGCTGGAAGAGGGCTGATCGCCTTCGCAAAAGGGCGAGCGCAAAACGCTATTCGGCGGCCAGCTGCATGTGGCCGGACTTCATCCGGAACTTGTCCATTAGCTCCAGCCCTTCGAATGTCGCGTCCTTGGCGTTGCGCAGCTTCACGTGGCCGAAGCCGCGGACCTTATGCGGCAGTTCGGCGAATTCGACCGCGATTGCGTGATTGTCGGGGGTCAGCGTCACGGCGATCTCGGTAAGCGCGCGTTCATAGCCGACGATCAGCTTGCGCTCCATGCGCCGCTCCCGCGAATAGCCGAACAGGTCGAACGGCGTTCCGCGCAGGATTTTCAGCCGCGCCAGCGTCTTGAAGACCTCCGCCATCCACGGGCCGTAGCTCGATTTCAGCAATTCGCCCTTGGCGTTTTTGCGCGCCAGCACGGGCGGGGCGAGATGGAACTCAAATTTGAGGTCGCCGTCGAACGTCGCCGCGACCTGCCGCGCGAAACTGCCGTCGGAATAGAGCCGGCCGACTTCATATTCGTCCTTGATCGCCATCAGCTTGAACAGGCCGCGCGCGACAGCCTGCGCCAGTTCGTCGCTTCCGGGCGCCTTGATCTGCTCCGCCTCGGCGATCCTCCGCACGGCGCGCAGATAGCGCTTGGCATAGGAGGCGTTCTGGTAGTCGATCAGGAATTCGGCCCGCCGGCGCATCAAGGTCTCGAGCGATTGCGGCTCCGGGGGCGCCGCGCGCGGGTTGAGCGCGGCGGCGGCGGCGGCGACCGACGCCGGATCGGCCGCGGCGCGGCGGCCCCAGAAAAAGGCCTGCCGGTTCATCGCGACGGCTTCGCCATTCAGTTCTATCGCGCGCAGCAGCGAGACTTCCTCGAGAGGCACGAAGCCCTTCTGCCAGGCAAATCCCAGCATGAACATATTGGCGCCGATGGAATTTCCCAGAAGCGTCGCGGCGGTCGCGCTGGCGTCAACGAAAAAGGCTTTGTCTCCGGCCGCCTGGCGGATTGCGCGGCGGATCGACTCTCCCGACAGGTCGAAATCCGGATCGCGGGTAAAATCGCCGGGGAAAATCTCCGCGCTATTGACGACGACCCCGGCCTCGCCCTTGCGGATGGCGGCGCGCGCCTGCGCCGAGCCGGTGACGACAAGGTCGCAGCCGAGCAGCAGATCGGCCTCGCCGGCGGCGACCCGGATCGCGTGAATATCGTCCGGCCGCGCCGCGATCTTGACGTGAGTGACCACCGGGCCGCCCTTTTGCGCTAGTCCGGCCATGTCGATCGCGCCGCAGCCCTTGCCCTCGATATGGGCGGCCATGCCGAGAATGGCGCCGATGGTCACGACGCCGGAGCCGCCGATGCCGGCGACAAGCACGCCATAGGGCCGCGCCCCGATTTCCGGCAGGCGCGGGCGCGGTAGAGTTGAGGCGTCGAAAGCCTGCGCCTCGGGCGGGCGTTTAAGCTGCGCTCCGTGCACCGTTACGAAAGCCGGGCAGAAGCCGTCGGCGCAGGAAAAATCCTTGTTGCAGGTCGATTGGTCGATCGCCCGCTTGCGGCCAAATTCGGTCTCGAGCGGCTGGATCGAGACGCAATTCGATTTGACGCCGCAATCGCCGCAGCCTTCGCAGACGAGTTCGTTGATGATGACCCGCTTCGGCGGATCCGGATATTCGCCGCGTTTGCGCCGGCGCCGCTTTTCCGCGGCGCAGGTCTGGTCGTAGATCAGGATCGAAACGCCGCGCACGTCGGCGAGCGCGCGCTGCGCCTCATCGAGTTTTTCGCGCGGAAAAATATCGAGCCCCGGCGGCCATTCGACATCGGCCGGATATTTTTGCGGCTCGTCGGTCACGACGGTGATCCGCGCGACATTCTCCGCCGCGAGCTGGCGGGCGATGCGGTCGACAGTCAGACCGCCTTCGAGGCGCTGGCCGCCGGTCATGGCGATCGCGTCGTTGAACAGGATTTTGTAGGTGATGTTGGTTTGCGCCGCGACGGCGAAGCGGATGGCGAGAATGCCGGAATGATTATAGGTCCCGTCGCCGAGATTCTGGATGACGTGCGGCCTGGTCGAGAACGGGGCCTCGCCGATCCAGTTCGCGCCCTCGCCGCCCATATGGGTGTAGCCCTCGGTGGAGCGGTCCATCGTCTGCGCCATATAATGGCAGCCGATGCCGGCATAGGCGCGCATGCCATCCGGCACTTCCGTCGAGCGGTTATGCGGGCAGCCGGAGCAGAAATAGGGCGTGCGGACCGGCAGCGTCTCGCTCGCGCCGAGCATCGCCTGCGCGCGTTCGAGCGCCGCGACGCGTTGTTCGAGATCCTCGCTGCGATTGGCGCGCAGCAGCCGGCGGCCGATGGCGATGGCGATGTCATTGGCGTCGAGCGCGCCGGGCGCCGGGAAAAGCCAGCGGCCCGCCTCGTCCTGCTTGCCGATCACGACCGGCTGGTCGGCCGAGCCATAGAGTTCGTGCCGCAGCTGCGCCTCGATCAGCGCCCGCTTTTCTTCGACGACGATGATGAGGTCGAGGCCGCGCGCGAATTCGCGCAAGGAAGCCGGCTCCAGCGGAAAGACGCAGCCGACTTTCAGAACGCGCAATCCGAGCGCATTGGCGCGCACCTCGTCAACGCCAAGGTCGTCCATCGCCTGACGCACGTCGAGATAGGATTTGCCGGCCGCGATGACGCCGATCCGCGCCTTGGCGCCGCCGGAAATGACGATCTTGTTGAGGCGGTTGGCGCGCAGCCAGGCGAGCACGGCGTCGCGCTTGAAATAATGCAGCCGCTTTTCCTGATCGAGCACGGCGTCGCGCGGGCGGATGTTGAGGCCGCCCGGGGGAGGGGCGAAATCATCCGGAAGGACGGGGCTGATCCGGTCGAGCGATCCGTCGATCGAAGCGGTCGCCTCGACGGTGTCCTTCAGGCATTTGAGGCCGACCCAGACGCCGGCGTAACGGCTGAGGGCGAAGCCGAGCAGCCCGTAATCCACGATCTCCTGTATGCCGGACGGCGAGAGGATCGGCATCATCACGTCGATGAAGGTGAATTCCGACTGATGCGCGGTGGACGAGGATTCGGCGGTATGATCGTCGCCCATCAGGGCGACCACGCCGCCATATTTCGATGTGCCCGCCAGATTGACGTGGCGCAAAACGTCGCCGGAGCGGTCGACCCCGGGGCCTTTGCCGTACCAGAGACCGAACACGCCGTCGAACTTGCCCTCGCCGCGCATTTCGGCCTGCTGCGCGCCCCAGATCGCGGTCGCGGCGAGATCCTCGTTGAGGCCGGGCTGGAATTTGATGTCGCTCGCTTCGAGCGCGGCGCCGGCGCGCAGGAAGCCATGGTCGAGGCCGCCGAGCGGCGAGCCGGGATAGCCGGAGATGAAGCCGGCGGTGTTGAGGCCGGCGCGGCGGTCGCGCTCCTTTTGCAGGAGCAGCAGGCGCACCACGGCCTGCGGGCCGGAAACGAAAATCCGGCGCTTGGCGAGATCATATTTATCGGACAGCGCGACGTCCCCGTGGGCGGGGCCTTCGGACGTCTCGAGGCGGTCGAGCGGGCCTTTCACCACGTTCGCCATCGCTGCTCTCTCCCGCCGGAGCTCCCGGCCGTCCAACCACACCCAATCCCTATAGGACGAGACGGCGCGGTTGCCAAGATTCTAGAGCAAGACAGCGGGACGACGCAAAGCATTTCGGCAGGCGCGAAGCGTAGATCCAAGTCGCGCGGGATAGTTTTCCACCGCGAACCATGTTCCGGACGGAAAAACCCCATAAGTTAACAAACAATGATGCTGGAAAAGCCGCAACTATGCGCCCAGTCATCACGTCTGGAAACAAATATATAAAGAGTGTGATCGCCGGCGAGCCCGCTTAGCGGTCATTTGCTCGGCGACTCTTCGGGGCGGCAGAACTATTCGGCTGGAACAGGGGCCTTGACGCCGCGATAGACGTAAGCGATCTCGGTCGCCGCTTCCTCTTCGTTGGCGTGCGCCGCAATGGCCGCCACCTTGTCATGATCGGGCGAGAGATGGCAGACGGGGTCGGCCGCGTTTGCGTCTCCCGTCAAGGCGAACGCCTGGCAGCGGCAGCCGCCGAAGTCGATCTCCTTGCGCGGGCAGGAGCGGCAGGGCTCCTTCATCCACTCCGTGCCGCGGAAGGCGTTGAACGCCGGCGAGGCGAACCAGACGTCGCGCAGGCTGTGGTCGCGCACGTTCCAGAATTCGAGGCCCGGAATGGTCTCCGCCGCATGGCAGGGCAGAACCTTGCCGGTCGGCGTGACATTCAGCGTCCGCTTCGCCCAGCCGCCCATGCACGCCTTGGGATGGCGGGCGTGATAGTCGGGGATCACATGATCGATGACGATGACGCCGGCATAGACCTCGCGCAGCGCCTCGACCTCGGCGATCGCAGCGTCTGCCTGCGCCTTGGTCGGCATCAAGGCGGCGCGATTGACGATGCCCCAGCCGTAATATTGGGTATGCGCGATTTCGACGCGCCGCGCCCCGAGGGCGACTGCGAGCTTGACCATCTGCCCCGCGCGCTCGGCGTTGGCGCGGTGGATCACCGCATTGACGGTGAGGGGCAGGCCGGCGGCGGTCACCCATGCGGCGACGGACTGCTTGCGCGCAAAGGCGCCCTCATAGCCGGCGATATGATCGGCCGATTTCGCCTCGGCGTCCTGGATCGAAAGCTGCACGTGATCGAGGCCGGCGTCGGCGAGCGCCTTGATGCGCTCCTGCGTCAGGCCGATGCCCGAGGTGATGAGATTTGTGTAAAGCCCGACCGAGGCGCAATGGGCGACGATCTCGACGAGGTCGCGCCGCGCCGCCGGCTCGCCGCCGGAGAGATGGGCGTGCAGCACGCCAAGCTCGGCCGCTTCCGTAAACACCTTGATCCAGGCGGCGGTGTCGAGTTCGGCCGCGCGCGAATCGAGTTCAAGCGGATTGGAGCAATAGGGGCAGGCGAGCGGGCAGCGATGGGTCAATTCGGCAAGCAGGCCGACCGGGTTCAAAATCTTGACCGGAGCGTTCATAGGTCCACCATGCGTTTGGCGGCGAGTTCGTTCAAAAGCCGCCGCACGTCTGCATCGATCTGGGCGCGGTCGGCCGCAAAGGTCGCTGCGAGGTCTTCGACGATCGCCTCGATCGTGGCGACGCCGTCGCAGCGCTTCAAGATGGCGACGGCGATGTCGTCAACTTTGACGAGGCGCTCGGGCGCAAGCAACAGCCATTGGCCGCGTGTTTCGTCGAATTTGAGCCGGACGCCGCGCGGCAGGCGGGGCACGATACCCGACCCTTGCCCCACTCCTTGCCCGGGCGCTTGGGCGGTCTCGCTCATGCCGCAGCTCCCTGCGCGGCTGTCTGGCCCGGCCGCCAAGCGCCCGGCGGGATCTCGTGCTCGACATAGGCGCCCCACAGGGCGTCAAGCTGCGACCACAGCACCGCGCATTTGAATTCGAGCGCCTTGATGACAAGATCCTGTTCGGCGCGCGTCCTGGCGTGACCGATTGAATAGGCGAGGGCGAATTCCGCGTCGCGCTGCGCTTGCGGCGGGCGCTGCGAGAAATAGGCGAGCGTCTCCCTGCTCACAAAATTGTAATGCGCCAGCATGCCGGCGACCCGTTCGCCGATGATATTCGGCGAGAACAATTCGGTCAGCGACGAGGCGACTGCTTCAACCACGCTGCGCGCGCGGCAGAATTCGACATAGGCGTCAACGGCGAAGCGCGTCGCCGGCAATATGCCTTCGGTCGAAATCACATAGTCTCTCGAAAAACCGAGGCTGTCGGTGAGCTTCAGCCAGCGCTCGATGCCGCCGTCGCCTTCGCGCAGACCGTCGTGATCCTCGATGCGCTTGCGCCACTGGCGGCGATCCTCGGAAGAGGTCAGCCGCGTCAGAACGGTCGCGTCCTTAATGGGGATCATGGATTGATAATAGTAACGGTTGAGCGCCCAGGCCTGCACTTCTTCGTAAGTGCAGCCGCCGCTGTGCAGGCGGCGATGGAAGCGGTGCAGATTGTGATAGCGCTCGGCCCCGACCTGACGCAGGCGGGCTTCCAGCTCCTCGGCGCTGAGCAGGGCTTCTTCGCCGCTCATAATGTCACCTCCATGCCGTCGTAAGCGACGTCCCACCCGGCCTTTACGACGCTTGCGCGTTCTTTCGAATCCTCGATCAGGACGGGATTCGTATTATTGATATGCACATAGATTTTTCTGGCGATTGCGCCAGAGGCGAAGCGCGCCACCGAGCCGTTTTCGCCGCTCATGGCGACATGGCCCATGCGATGCGCTGTTTTCGGCGAGAGGCCGAGCACGACCATTTCGTCATCGGTGTATGTCGTTCCGTCGAAGAACAGAACATCCGCGCCAGCGAGCCGGTTGAAGACGCGTTCATTGATGTCGGAGCAGCCCGGCACGTAGAAAAAGGTCTTCACGCCGTCGCTGATCTCAAGCCCGATCGTCGATTCGCCTTCCGCGCCGACGTCGACATTGTCCCCCTCGAGATAAAGCGGGATCTTGCCTGGCACGGGAAAGGGGGTGACCTTCAGGCCGACGCCCGTGTCGACTGTCGCATCGAGCTCGACGGGATGCAGATCGACGAGGTCTCTGTTCAACACCCCAAATACGCTCGCGCCCTCGACTTGCGCCAGGGTCGCTCCGCTGCCGAAAACGGTGAAGCTCTGCTGCTCGCGGAGGGTCAAAAGCCCAGCGAGATGGTCGATATCGCCATTGGTGACGAACACGGCCGAAATTGGCGATTGCCGGCTGGCGCCGCGGGGATGAAGCGCCGGCTGGTTGATAATCTGCTGCCGCAGATCGGGAGACGCGTTGAGAAGCAACCAATGCTCCCCATCCGCGCTCACCGCGAGACTCGATTGGCTACGCGCCTTGACGCGTTTGTCTCCACTCCAGGCAAGCTGGCACACGGGACAGTTGCAATTCCACTGGGGAAAGCCGCCGCCCGCTGCCGAGCCAAGAACGAGAATGCGCAAGGCGCGAGCCGATCAGTCGATGCTGTTGTCTGGAGCTTTAAGCTTTCAGATCTCGGCCGAAGCGTAGCTGGTCACTTCCATGCCAACGCAAACTTCAGTAATCACGGGGGTCGTCCAAGCCATATAAGCCTCCTCTGGAATTCAGGCACTAAGCCGGGCTAATTTTCCTACCTCGAACAGGTCTCAGCCCGTTCGACACTGGATATAACATCGCATCCCGCGCTTCGCCATGGCTATTTTTGTTACTTTTCGCAGGGAATCTGTCTAACCGTCTGATTTCGTTCCCTATACACGGGCAGGGCGCAGCGCCACGTTTGTTTCGATCAAAATCATCGCCGGCCCCGATGGATGTTTTGGCAACGAAAGCCGGATGCAATGCCCAATCGCTGCGGAACTTTGCGCAAATCGGCCAAGCTTTCAAAGATCAGCCGGGAAAATTAAGCGCCTATTCTCAATCATCATGTCTTGCCACGGCGTCTTACTTGGCTCGCAGCGGTTTGAACGCGATCACGATTCGCGATCTGCTGAAATCGCGGCGCCGAAGGTCGGCTACAACCACGACCGGCGCCCTTCAATTTTTTGTTCATGCGCGTCGATATGAACGCCTTTTTCCAGCGTCAGTCCGATATCGTCGAGGCCGTTCAAAAGACAATGCTTGCGGAACGGGTCGATCTCGAATCGGATGCGCCCGCCATCGGGGCCGCGGATTTCCTGCGCGTCGAGATCGATCGACAAGGTCGCGTTCGCGCCGCGCTCGGCGTCGTCCATCAGTTTTTCCAGCTCTTCCGGCGAAACGACAATGGGCAGGATGCCGTTCTTGAAGCAATTATTATAGAAAATATCGGCAAAACTCGTCGCGATCACGCATCGGATGCCGAAGTCGAGCAGCGCCCAGGGCGCATGTTCGCGCGAGGAGCCGCAGCCGAAATTGTCGCCGGCGACGAGAATCGACGCCTTGCGATAGGCCGGCTTGTTCAGCACGAAATCGGGATTTTCAGAGCCGTCCTCGCGATAACGCAATTCCGCGAAGAGCCCGCTGCCGAGACCGGTGCGCTTGATCGTCTTCAGATATTGCTTCGGGATCAGCATGTCGGTGTCGACATTGGTGATCTTGAGCGGCGCGGCGACGCCGGTGAGCGAGGTGAATTTGTCCATTTTTTTTCGCGATCCTGAGCCCCGCCGGCGCGAACAGCGCCGTGAAAGCGGGAACATTTAACAAAGCCGCGCTCTGGCGGCAACGCGCGGCAAATTGGAGAAGAAGTCAGTCTAAATTGTCGATGTCACATCCGGTACTGATCGTCGCTGACATGTTCCAGCCAGTCGACAGTCTTGCCGTCAAGCTTTTCCTGGATGGCGATATGGGTCATCCCCGTCGTCGGCGTGGCTCCGTGCCAATGTTTCTCGCCCGGCGAAAACCAGATCACGTCGCCGGGGCGGATTTCCTCGACCGGTCCGCCCTCGCGCTGCGCCCAGCCACAGCCGGCCGTGACGATCAGGGTCTGACCGAGAGGATGCGTGTGCCAGGCGGTGCGCGCGCCGGGCTCAAAAGTGACGCTGGCGCCGGCGACGCGCGCCGGATCGGGCGCACTGAACAGCGGGTCCATTCGGACGGCGCCCGTAAACCAGTCGGCCGGCCCCTTGCCGGAAGGCTGTGAGCCGCTGCGTGTGATTAGCACCTGTCGTTCTCCTTTAGCTCCAGGCGCCGATCGGCCTCGCGAGCCGGAGCTGTCAGCGCCTAGCGCGCGGCGCTTTCGATCGCCTCCATGTCGTCGTCCGACAGGCCGAAATGATGGCCGATCTCGTGAACCAGCACATGGGTGACGATCGCCCCAAGAGAATCGTCCTGCTGCGCCCAGAAATCAAGGATCGGGCGGCGATAGAGCCAGACCATATTGGGGAATTGGCCGGTTTGCATGCTGGAGGCGCCCTGCGCGAGGCCATGACCCCGAAAGAGGCCGAGCAGATCGAATTCGCTCTCGCACTCCATTTCATCAAGGGTCTCGTCATCGGGGAAATCCTCGATGCGGATCACGACGCCCTCGCACAGCTTGCGGAACTCCTCGGGTAAATCGGCGAAGGCGTCCTTCGCCATCAGATCGAAATCATCGATCGAAGGGGCGGTCAGGCGGGTCCAGTCGATGGGGGCTTTGGTCGTCGTCACGGAAGCATCCTCCGGTCGCGCGCAGGGCGCGCATTCAGACATAAGGTGAGGATAATATGGCATCAGACTGAATTTTATCAATTTAATGGACATCTCAATCGCGCCGGAGGCGGGGCCGGCGGATGCGGACATAGAGCGCGCCGGCCCCGCCATGCGGACGCGAGGCCTCCTCGAAGCCAACCACGATCGAGGCATAATCATGGGCGCGCAGCCAATGCGGCACGCTGCGGCGCAGGACGCCGGCTTCCTCCTCGCCGGGGGTTCCCGCGCCGCCGCGTCCCTTTCCCGTTACGACGAGAACGATCTTGGCTCCGTCCAGCTGCGCGCGCACCAAAAATTGACGCAAGGCGAGGCTGGCTTCGTGCGCGCGCAATCCGTGGAGATCGATCGCGGCGTCCGGCGCCATGCGGCCGCGCGAGAGCTTCTGCCGCATCCTGCGCTCGAGCGGGGCGAGCGGCGGAGCGGAGATCGCCGCCGGCGGCGTCGCTGCCCGGTTTTTCGCGGAAGCGCCCTTTGCGCTGGCGGCGACCGGCGCCGGGAGCTCGGGCGCGAGCTCAGGTTTTAGTTTCGTAGGTTCAGGTAAAATGCTGCTCCGTCGTGGTGAAATGGTCTTTGTAACGGCAAGCCACAAAGCGATTTCTTCATCGGACAGCCGGCGCAGTCGACCCCGGCCGACAGGTGGAGCGCTTTCCTTCACCGCGGCGCACTCTCTCTGGCGCCCGCTGCGGCGCATTCCCGGGCTGGAAGCAAAGCGACGAATTCGCCGGCATGTCGCACATTGCCGGCCCGCGCGCCGGCCTCATCTCCCGATCCGAAGAAGATATCCGCGCGCGCGGGACCGAGAATAGCAGAGCCGGTATCCTGCGCAATCATGAGGCGGCGCACGCGTCCGCCCTCGGACGCGGCCAGATCTACGTCGATCCAGACAGGGGTTCCATAGGCATAGAGGCTGCGGTCCACCGCGAGCGAACGCAGCGGCGTCAGCGGAAGTCCGGCGCCGCCGATCGGGCCGGCCGCCGGGTCAAGCGTCGCGTCAGCCTCGAAGAAAACATAGGAGGGATTGCGGGCCATCAGCTCCGCGCCGGCCTCGCCTTGTCTTTGGCCGTGCGCCCTGATCCAGCCTTTCAGCGCGGCGAGCGACATGGCGTCCGGCGCGATGGCGCGGCTTTCGATCAGGATCGCGCCGATCGAGCGGTAAGGCCAGCCGTTGCGCCCGGCGTAAACGAGGCGCAACAGGCACCCGTCGGCAAGGCGCACCCGCGCCGAGCCCTGCACCTGGATCAGAAAAACCTCGACCGCGTCCTTGAGCCAGACGATCGGCTGGCAAAGATGGTCGATCGCGCCCGAAAGGATGGCGGCCCGGTCGGGCAGTTTGGTATCGGCAGGACTATTGGGGCGAGACAGGATCGGCGCGGCAAAATCCGCGCTCCGGGTCAGCGAACCATCGACGACCGGCTCGTAATAGCCGGTGAAAAAGCCGGCCTGAGCGGCGCCGCGAACCGGACGAAAGGAGCTTTCAAAGAAGCGGCGCGCGGCCGGGGCGCTGACGCCGCAAGGCTCGTCGAGCGCGCGCCGGCAGATTGAAATCAGCGCCGGCGAGGGCGGCGCGGCCTGTCGCAACGGAGGCCGACCCGCAACGATTGCGGCGGCCGTCTGCCGAAACGCCGCGAAGGCGGCGGCGTGGTCGTCATCGGCGAACCCCGGAAGATCGGAGAAGGCGAGCGATTCGAGGCGGAGCGCTGCAACCATGGGCGAGGCGTCAGGCTTGGCGGAGCCTCATCGTTGGTCGCCGGTCGAGATGAGCCTCCAGTTCGGATCGCGCGCGCCAACGTCGCGGGCGAAACGCCAGGTGTCGTTGATCTCGACGACCTGTTCGGGATTGCCCTCGATCACTGTCCCCGCGGCATTGCGCGTCGCCGTGATGATCTGCGCCGAGAAGCGGACGGCGATCTCGGCCATGCGGCCGTTCAGCTCGGCGTCGGCGATCGCCCCATTGTCGATGGCGACGAATGACGTCTCGATCTTGTCGCCGCGCTTCTCGCGCTCCGTGAGCGCGGTGACGAAACTGTCGTAGACGCTCTTGTCGAGCAGATTCTGCAGCATCGGCCGGTCGCCGTCGGCAAAGCCGATCACGATCATTTCATATGCCGTCTTCGCCCCTTCGAGAAAGGATTTGATCTCGAAAGACCGGTCGGCCGCGGCGATGGCGTCAAGGCCGGCCCAGGCTTTTGAGCCGGGCTCGGCATGGGGTTTCCAGCGCGAGGAGGGATCGGCGGCTGCGGCCTGCGCGATTGGCGCGGAGGCGCCGGGCAGCGGAATCACCTTGCCCTCGCCTTCGCCGGGGCGCTTTGCGGCGGAGGGTTCGCCGGCGATAAAGGGGTTTCTCGGCGGCTTCTCCGTTCCCGTCCGCGCGCCGAGGATGCTGCGCAGCTTCCATACGACGAAGGCGGCGAGAAGCGCGAAGATGATGGTCGAGACGTCGAATGAGTTTTGCATGGGGTGCGAGTGGCTCCGGCTCAGCCGCGGCCCGTTGCGCCGCATGCTCATCCTTATCATATATGAAGTGGGGCGGCAGGCGGCGGAAATCCAGTCGGCGCGGCTCCGCGGCATCTTCGGGTGATGGTCTTATCGATGCGCCTTAGCGGCAAGATTCCGCTCTTTTTCGCTCTCTGGCTGCTTGCGGAATTCGCCGCATTCACCCTCGTGTCCGGCATGGTCGGGCTCCTGGGCGCGCTGTTTTTGTGCCTTTTGACCAGCCTTGCCGGCCTCGCCATGCTGCGCCGGCTAGGTTTTTCCACCGCGCTTCAGCTGCGGCGCGCGATGGCGGCGCGGTCGTCCGGGCAGACGGGCGCCTCGCGCGAGGCCATGCTCGACGGCGCGCTGGTCGGATTTGGCGCGGTCTTGCTGATCATTCCGGGCTTCGTGTCGGATTTCTTCGGGCTGGCGCTGGCGGCGCCGTCGGTGCGCAACTGGATTCAGGAGAGGATGAGCACGGGCCGCACCAGCCGGGGACCCGGCCGCAAGGGCGCGCCGACTCTCGTCGACCTCGATCCGCAGGAATGGTCGCGGGTCGAACAGCCGAAAGAGCCGGATCGGCTGGAGCCGACGGATCGCCGCAGCAGCTAGCCTAAATCCCCGCGTCTTCCTTCTCGGCCCGCTGCCGGCTCGTGCGGCGGCTGTCGAACAGGGAGCGAGTGAGGGTAAAGAGCGGCGCGGCGAGACGGTTCAGATCTTCGGCGCGGGCGACGAGGCTCGCGCCCCGGGTCAGTTCGCGATCCAGGGCCGCCATAGTCGTCGCAAGGCCGCTGTCGTCGTCGCGGAACCAGATGGGGAGGATGCGCGCCCAGGCGAGGGCCAGCCCTTGCAGCTTGACCGCGCCAACGGCGCCTTCCGATTCAATTCCCGCCGCTTCCAGCATGAATCGCATCGAATTGACGGTGAGCCGATTGACGGCGGCGGCGGCGATCGGATCGCGCCGCGTCCAGTCGAAAATGCTCTCGACGCCGAGCTTATAGGGGGCAAGCGCGTCGAGACGGCGCATCAGAACGTCGAACAGGCGCTCCTTCGCCGGCTCGCCGGCAAGATCCGCGTTTGGCGCGTCGAGAACCGCCTTGTCGATCTTGCGGAAGAAGCTGGCCAGAATCGCGCCCTTCGAGGGAAAATAATCCCGAAAAGTGGAGAGCGAGAGATTGGCCCGCGTCGCAACGTCCGAGATCGTGATGTCGTCCCAATTGCGCTCGCTCGCGAGCTCCAGCAGCGCCTCGACGATGGCCTCGCGCGGATCCTTCGGCGGCGACGTCAAATCGCCGGCCTCCTCTTCTGCGCCGCTTCCCGAGGATGTCTTATGCTCGTTCATCGTCAACTCCAGGCTCGCCGGCGCGGCCGGGCCGCGCCGCGCAGACTTCGCATTTTAGAGCAAGTTCACAAAAATGCTTGAGGTTTCGCTCTATCTCGCGCCGATCGCGTCGTGAACGCTGCTGCAGGGCCGGGTCACCTGCGCCCATTTGCCATTGCGCAGATTGAGCCGGCACCCGCCGTCGCTGGTCGCGACGAGGCTCGATACGAACCCCGGGGCGAGCATCACCGACCCGAACGCATTGGGCAGAAGGACGAAGCCCACATGCTCCAGATGTCGGGTGATCGTCTCGCATTTCTGGAACGCCTTGATCTCCTGTCCGTCGGTGAGGAGCACCGCGCAGCGCGTCGGACTGGCGTCGAGAAACACCTGAATATCCGACAGCCGGGCGTAATTGAAAGCGCCGGGCCTTGCCGCATTCAGCGCCAGAAAAGCGTCGGGCGCTTGCGGTTGGTCTCGCGACTGCTCCTGCGCCCTTGCCCCGGGCGGCGCGACGGCAAGGAAGATGGCGCAACCGGCCGCCAGATCGCGCCGTAGGGCAGGGGCCTGCATGGCCTAGCCTGACAGCGCCTGCGCGCGCCGGCGCGCGGCCTCGGCGGCGCGGCGCGCCAGCGGCTCCAGCCCATCCGCGGCCATCAGCACCTCAAGCGCTGCGGCCGTGGTGCCCCCCGGCGAGGTGACGCTTTCGCGCAATTGCGCCGGCGTTTTATCGGCGCTTTGAAATAGCAATTCGCCCGCCCCTTCGACCGTCGCCCGGGCGAGGCGCGCGGCGACCGGCGGCGAAAGGCCGAGCGCTTCGCCGGCCTTGGCGAGGCATTCGGCGAGATAGAACACATAGGCGGGGCCGGAGCCGGAAATGGCCGTCACGGCGTCGATCAGTCTTTCGTCCTCGACCCATTCGAAGCCGCCCGTCGCGCCGATCAAGGCTTCGGTCGCTTTCTTTTGCGTTTCGGTCAGCCCGGCCCCGGCTTTGAGCCCGGTCATGCCGCGCCCGACCGAAGCCGGTAGATTGGGCATGGCGCGGACAATCGCGCCCGCGCCGGGCAGCCGCTTTTTGACGTCGGCGATGCTCTTGCCCGCCAGAATGGAGATGACCAGCGTTTGAGGGGTCGCGAGCGCCGCGAGCGCGGTCGCCTCGTCGAGCGCCTGCGGCTTGATCGCCAGCACCAGAACTTCAGGCGCCGCCGCAGCGCCATTCAGAGAAAACCCGCGCTCCGCCGCAAGGCTGGCGAGATCCGCGCCGGCGTTGGGATCGATGACGGCGAGAGTCGCCGGGTCGAGCCCTGCGTCGAGCCAGCCGCGCAACATCGCGCCGCCCATCTTGCCCGCGCCCGCCAGGACCAGCGAGGCTGGGAAAGACGCTGCTACCGCCGGCATGGCTAAGCTTCGCCCTGGGTTTCGAACATCACGGTCTCGATCGCCTCGCGGCCGTTCTTGCCGGCCCAGACGACGAATTGGAACGCCTGATAATAGCGCTCGCAGGCCTTGACCGCGCTGGTCAGCACCGTCTGGCATTGATGGCCGTTGAGATCGGCGCCCCCCGACAGCACGATGGCGTGACGGAACATGACGATTCCGTCTTCGGTCCAGAGGTCGAAATGGCCAAGCCAGAGCTGTTCGTTGATGAGGCAGATCAGCGCGATGATCTCGCTGCGCCGCGCCGAAGGCGCCTTGAGGTCGAAGGCGCAGGCGACATGCAGCGACTCAAGATCCTCAAGCCAGGTGAAGGCGACATTGTAATCCGTCCAGCAGCCCGCCACGGTGATGGAAATCTCGTCTTCCTCGTCGCGGTCGAAGGGCCACTGATTATGCGCGGCAAGCCTCTCGATGAGATCCACGGGATGTTCCGAGCGGACGGCTTCGAATTGCGTAAGCGACATAAGGGGCCCTTCAGCACAAGCGGCCGCGGCGTTTCGCCGGGCGCGCAGCAAGGACGAAGGGGCAGCGAATGGGCGCAAAACGCGCCGACTCAAATGCCCTCTCGATCCATGAATCTGAAGGAATCACAACGCGCCCCACCTGCGCAACTGGCGTCGACCCGGTTGTCCCCTGCCTTGCAAGCCCCGGGACAGCGTAGCAGCAGTTTCGCGAAAGCCGCGAAACGCGCATGAACGGCTCGCCCCCAGCGGGCAGAGTCGCATATCGGCGCAATCGGCGCCGCGATCACACTCATGATTTTGTTTTGAAATGAGAGAGGATCATGAAGGCGATTGATTCCGGATGTTTACAGCCGGATGCGGTTTGGCTCTAATCCTCGAGACCGGCCGCCTTGCCTGTGAGCTCCGCCTCAAGCGCCGCGAGCCTGGCGCTCAATCGCTCATTTTCCGCGCGCGCCTTCGCCGCCATCTCCTTGACCGCCTCGAATTCTTCCCGGGTTACGATATTCATTGTGGAAAGAAGGCGCTCGAGCTGAGTCCGCAGCGCTGTCTCAGCTTCACGCCGCATGCCATGGGCGACCTCGCCGGCATCCGCCATCAGCCGCGTCAGATCGTCAAAAACCCTGTTTTCCTTCATTGTTCCGCTCCAATCAGGCTTTGAACTTCATGCGAGGCCGATCGCGATTCACCAAGGCGGCGCACAGCTGACATGGAGCCGAAATGATCTTCGCACAAGACTTCTCGCCGTCTTGACGCCGCAGCGCCCCCGTCGCATCACCCCTAAGATCTTGGAGCTTCGATGCCGTTTGTGATCGCCTATCCGGTCATCGATCCGGTGCTGCTTTCGATCGGCCCGCTGCCGATCCGCTGGTATGCGCTCGCCTATATCGCCGGGCTCGTCATCGGCTGGGCCTATGCGCGCCATCTCGTCGCGCGCGCTTCGTTCTGGGGCGGGCGGGTGCGTCCAGACCTCGGCGTGATCGACGATCTTCTGGTCTATACCGCGCTCGGCGTCATTTTGGGCGGACGGCTCGGCTATGTCGTTTTCTACAATCCCGCTTTCTATCTGTCGCACCCGCTCGACGTCTTCAAGCTCTGGCAGGGCGGCATGTCCTTTCACGGCGGGCTGGTCGGCGCCGGCGTCGGCGTGATGCTGCTGGCGAGGCGTCGCGGCCTGCCGACGTTAGCCCTCGGCGATATCGTCTCGGCGGTTGCGCCGATCGGGCTGTTTCTCGGGCGCATCGCCAATTTCATCAAGCCGGAGCTTTGGGGCCGGCCGACCGATGTTCCCTGGGCGATGGTGTTTCCCGGCGCGGGCGATCTGCCGCGCCATCCGAGCCAGCTTTACGAGGCCGCCGCTGAGGGCGCCCTGCTGTTCCTCCTTCTCTTCGTCGCGGTGCGCCTCGGCGCGCTGAAGCGGTCCGGCCTCGTGACGGGCCTGTTTGCGATCGGCTACGGCTGCGCCCGCATCCTGTGCGAATTTTTCCGCGAGCCCGACCCGCAACTCGGCTTTCTGTTTGGAGGAGCGACCATGGGCATGCTTCTCTCCCTGCCATTGATCGCCGCCGGCCTCGCGCTGGTCGCGTTCGCCTACCGCCGCGAGGCTGTTCCCGCATGAATCCGCTTGAAACGCTCCTGCAAGAGATGATCCTTGAAAGCGGTCCGATCAGCGTCGAGCGCTATATGGCGCTGGCGCTCGGCCATCCGGTTTACGGCTATTACCGGACGCATGTCGCGGTCGGCGCGGAGGGCGATTTCATCACCGCCCCCGAGATCAGCCAGATGTTTGGCGAGTTGATCGGCCTTTGGGCGGTCGAAGTCTGGCGCCTGATGGGCGCGCCGAAGGAGCTGAAGCTGGTTGAGCTCGGGCCCGGGCGTGGGACCCTGATGGCGGATGCGCTGCGGGCCGTGAAGATCGCGCCGGACTTCCGCGACGCCATCTCGGTTCATCTCGTCGAAATCAGCCTGCCTTTGCGCGAAAAGCAGCGCGCGGCGCTGGAGGGGCAGGGGATCAAGATCGTCTGGCATGCGAGCGTCGACGAGGTTCCCCCCGGCCCTGCGATCTTCATCGCCAATGAATTCTTCGACGCCCTGCCTGTGCGCCATTATGTGCATCGGGACGGCGGCTGGCGCGAGCGCCAGATCGGCGTCGACGAGAGCGGGCGCCTCTTCTTCGGCGTCTCCGGCGCGCATGAGAGCGCGATCGCCGCCAAGGGCGAGCCGGACGATATTCTTGAAGTCGGCGCCGGCGCTGCGCGGCTGATGACGCAGCTCGGCGTCCGCGTTGTGACGCAGGGCGGCGCCGTGCTGGCCATCGATTACGGCTACGAGGAGCCCGCGCGCGGCGAGACGCTGCAGGCGATGCGCGCGCATAAATTCGTGGATCCGCTGGAGTCTCCGGGCGAAGCCGATCTCACGGCGCATGTCAATTTTTCGGCGCTGGCGCGCGCGGCGCGCGGCGCCGGCGCGGCCGTCCATGGACCCGTCACGCAGGGGGATTTTCTGGCGCGTCTCGGCATTTTCGAGCGGGCCTCGGCGCTGGAGCGCGCCGCCGCCCCGGCGCAGCGCGCGGCGATCAACAGCGCGCTCGAGCGTCTCGCCGGCGAAGGCCTCGGCTTCGACCGTGCGACGGACATGGCTCGTCTGTTCAAGGTTCTGGCGGTGACGCGGCGCGAATTCGATCCGCCGCCGGGCTTTGCCGAGGGAGCCCCGAATGAGAGTTGAGGCGCCGTCGGAGCCGCAGGCGCTGCAGGCCCGTCTGTTGCGGCGCGAGGGGCTTTCGCACGGATTCTTTACGCGCAACGGGGGCATCTCGGCGGGCGTCTATGCGAGCCTCAACGGCGGCGTCGGATCGAAGGACGCGTCCGAGGCGGTCAAGGAAAATCGGCGGCGCATGGCGAGGCTGCTCGGCGTCGCGCCGGAGCGGCTGCTCGTTCCCTATCAGGTCCATTCGCCGGACGCGCTGATCGTGACCGGCCCGTTTAGCGCGCGTCCGCATTGCGACGGCCTGGCGACGGCGACCCCCGGTCTTGCGCTCGGCGTCACGGGAGCCGATTGCGGCATGATCCTCTTCGCCGACGAGACGGCGCGCGTGATCGGCGCGGCGCATGCGGGGTGGAAAGGCGCGCTGACCGGCGTACTTGAGTCGACGCTCTCGGCGATGGAGCAGCTGGGCGCCTCCCGCGCCGCGACGGTCGCAGCGCTCGGCCCGGCGATTGGCCAGAAAAGCTATGAGGTCGGGCCGGAATTTTTCGAGCGCTTCGTCGCCGTCTCGGACGGCTACGCAGCGTTTTTCGATCCGTCGGCGCGCGAAACGCGCTTCATGTTCGATCTTGCCGGCTTCATCGGCTTTCGGCTGCGCGCGGCCGGCATCGGCGCTTTCGAGGACCTTGCCCGCGACACCTACGCCGAGCCGGAGCATTTCTATTCCTACCGCCGCTCCGTGCATCGTGACGAGCCTGATTATGGCCGCCAGATTTCGGCGATCGCTCTGGCCTGAGCGCCGCGCTAAGTTGATTGCGCTTTGAGCAGGGCCTTGAATTCGGGCAGGCCGAATGTCGCGATTGGCTGTAGGTCGTCGTCGAGAATTTCGTAGATGACGTCCGCGACATTGCGGTTGCTGAAGAAGACGACGACGTCCTGGTCGCCGCCGCCCTCGGTATGTGGCTCGCCGCCGGCGTCGGTGGCGACATAGCTCCCAACGGGGCGTATTTCTTTCAGCTCGCCATTCGGGCGATAGATGCGCAATTCGCCCTGAACGACCAAAGTCCTGTAGTTCGCTTTATGCCTGTGCAAGGCAATCTTCTGATTGGCGGAGAATTTGAAGAGAAGATCAACGCCTTTGTTGATTTCGTCGACTTCATAAATGAAATAGGAAAGATGGTCGAAACCCTCGATGGTATGCCAGCGAATATTGCTTTCGTCGAATTGATAGACTGTCATGACTGTCGCTCCCTTGTAGAGGCTGCGCGCAGGAGCGCGCGCGCCCGTCCCCGAAACTTCGGCGCATGTTTTCGGTGGAAGCGGCAGGTTAGGAGGTCGCCGAACCCAGCATTTGCCATTTCGCGCCACAAGAGGAGATATTTGGCGTGGAGAAGCCATGACGGCCTATGCGCTCACGAGAGTCAGCACGATCGGCCCTGTCGCCGACGAGATTGAGCGCGCCGGCGGCTCTCTTGCGCGAGTTTTTCGTCGCGCCGAGTTGCCCATAAAACTCATCGAAAAACCAAATCAGCTGATCCTGCTGCGAGACCAGTTCAGGCTGATCGAAAACGCCGCGCGCGAGATTGGCGACGAGTCGCTTCCGGCGCGACTTTCAATTCATGCGGGACTTGCCGGACTAGGACCCTACGGGCGTCATTTCATGTCGTTTTCACGTTTGGGCGCGGCCATTTCAGAAGGGGTTGGCGCTTTCGCCGAATTGCTCCAGGCGGCGACGCGGATGCAGCTGGCCGTGAACGGGCGTTGGGCGAAATGGAGCTATTCCATCACGGAGCCGATCGACGTCGGCCGCCAGAAGAACGAATTGCTGGCACTTGGCTATATGATCGATCTTCTCCGTTGCTATGCGGTCAAAGGATGGGCGCCGGATCATCTCGAATTGCCGGGCGCGACGTTGCAGGCGAAGGCCGATGTTGAGGCCATTTTCGGATGCAGTCTGAAATCAGGGCCGGCGGCCGCCGTGATATTTCCGGCCGAACTTCTTCAATTGCCGAATCCGGGTTCGGCGCGGAAAGCGCCAGGCGACGATTTTTTGTTTATTCCGCCGGAGGACGACTTTCTTTCCTGCGTGTCTCACCTGATTCAGTGCGAAGCGCTCGCGGGACGCCCGAGCATCGATCGGATCGCGCGGCGTCTCGGTTTGCCCCGGCGCACGCTGCAGCGCCGGATGGAAGAACGCGGCGCGACTTTCGAATCGATGTTGCGCGCTACGTTGCTGCGGCAAGCCTCTGCTTTTCTGAAGGAGCCCGGCCTCTCCATCACCGATCTTGCGTTTGAACTCGGCTATTCCGATCCGGCGCATTTTACGCGCGCATTCCGAAGCTGGACGGGAATGTCTCCGCGGGAGTGGCGCAGTCGTCTGCAAGAGTCGCATGCTCCGAGACCGGAGGCTTTATCGAACGGATAAGGTTTCGAAACCGTCAGGCCTCTTCGTAATCGACCTGCATCAGATAAAGCCCCTCCGGCGGCGCGACGACGCCGCAACGGCGGCGGTCCTTCGCCGCCAGCGCTTCCGCCATATCCTCGACGCGCCATTTGCCCGAACCGACATGTGCGAGCGAGCCGACCATGGAGCGCACCTGCGAATGCAAAAAGGAGCGCGCGGCGACATGGATCTCGATATTTTCGCCGTCGCGCAGCACGTCGAAGCGCTCCAGCGTGCGCAGCGGGCTTTCCGCCTGACATTCGGAATCGCGAAACGTCGAGAAATCATGGAAGCCGAGCAGCGTCTGCGCCGCCTCATGCATGGCCCCGGCGTCGAGGCTGCGGCGAATGGCCCAGCACCGTCCGGCCTCAAGGGTCAAGGACGCGCGGCGGTTGATGATTTTATAGAGATAATGCCGGCGCACGGCCGAGAAACGCGCGCTGAATTCGTCGTCGACGCGCTCCGCCTTGAGGATCGCGATCGGGTTCGGCCGCAGCCAGGCGTTGGCGGCGTCGCGCAAGACATCGGGCCGCCAGTCGCGGGAAAAATCGACATGGGCGACCTGGCCCCGCGCATGGACGCCGGCGTCCGTCCGCCCGGCGCCGTGGATCGCAACCGACTCGCCGGTAAAACCGCCAAGCGCGGTCTCGATCGCTTCCTGCACGGAAAAGCCGTTGGCCTGTCTTTGCCAGCCGACGAAGGGCGCTCCGTCATATTCGATCAGGAGCTTGAAACGGGGCATCAGGAGGGAATGGCGTTGACCGCCGGCGGAAGAATGACGCCGGCCGCCAGAGAGGCGCCGCGCAAAAATTCGGCCGCGCTCATCGGCGTGCGCCCGGCGCGCTGCGCGTCGAGGATGGCGATGGCGCCCTCGCCACAAGCGATCGTCAACCTATCATCGAGCAGGGTTCCCGGCGCGCCGGCGCCGGGCGCGAGCTTTGCGCGCAAGATCTTGATGCGTTCGGGGCCCTTGCCGAGGTCGGCCTCGAAGAAGGCGCCGGGAAAGGGCGCCAGCGCGCGGATTTTATCATGCACGCGCCTGGCCGGTTCGCTCCAGTCGATGCGCGCCTCGCTTTTCTCAATTTTCGCGGCATAGGTCACGCCGTCGGCGGGTTGCGGGGTGAAGCGGAGGCTGCCGCGCGCAAGCGCCGCCAGCGCCCGCGCCATCAGATCGGCGCCGATGAGCGCCAGCCTGTCATGCACTTCGCCGGCATTTGCCTCCGGGCCGATCTCAATCCGTTCGGCGAGCGCCACCGGGCCGGTATCGAGCCCTTCTTCCATTCCCATCACCATGACGCCGGTTTCCGCGTCTCCGGCCATGATGGCGCGCTGGATCGGCGCCGCGCCGCGCCAACGCGGCAAAAGCGAAGCGTGCAGATTGAGGCATCCGCGCGGAAACAGATCGAGCGCGGCTTTAGGCAGAATCAGCCCATAGGCCACGACGATGGCGGCCTCGGCCTCGAAGCTCGCAAGCGTCGCAATGGCCTCGTCGGATTTGAGGCTCGCCGGCGTCTCGACCTTTAGCCCGAAGCGCATCGCCGCGGCATGAACGGGGGAAAGCGTTGGCTCGAGCCCGCGCCGGCCTCCGGGTTTTGGCGCGCGGCTATAGACGGCGGCGACGTCGTGGCCCTGACCGATGATTTCAGTGAGGACGGGAACGGCGAAATCCGGCGTTCCCATGAAGACGATGCGCAATTGAAAAATCCGGGTTTTGGGCGGGCGGCAGGCGCGGGCCCAGCCGGCGGGCTCGGGGAAGGTCCCCTCAAAGATCGCTGGCGGCGCCGGGTTTTTGGGCGTCCGTGTGCGGGCTGTGCGGGGCGCGCTTTGGCTCCTGCGCGTCGAGCTTCGCCGCCTTCTCGAATTTCTTGATGATGCGCGCCCGCTTCAGCCGGGAAATATGGTCGATGAACAGGACGCCATTCAGATGGTCGATCTCATGCTGCAGGCAGGTGGCGAGAAGACCGTCGGCTTCGATCTCGCGGCGGCGCCCGTCGCGGTCGAGATAGCCGACCCGCACCTTCTCGGGGCGAAAGACTTCTTCATAAAATTCCGGGATCGAGAGACAGCCTTCCTCATAGGAGGACAGTTCTTCCGAGGCCCAGAGGATTTCCGGATTAGCGAGGCAGATCGGATCGGCCTTGGCCGAATCATCGCGGCGCTTGGCGACGTCGAGGACGATCACGCGGCGGTCGACGGCGATCTGCGTTGCGGCGAGGCCGATGCCGGGCGCCTCATACATGGTCTCCAGCATATCGTCCATCAGCGCGCGCACCTCGCTGTCCACGGAGGCGACGGGCCTGGCGACGAGGCGCAGGCGTTTATCGGGCAGGATGATGATCGGGCGCAGCGGCATGATTTGAGAAATAAGGCGGGCGAGTGGGAAAAGCAATTTCGCTGCGATGGCGCGGACAATGCAATGAGCGCAATCAATCTCGACGCAATCAGACCGCCGGGAAAAGCCGCCGGATCGAGCTGATCGGCGGCCCCGCCTTCGCCAATATCCGGTCGCGGGCGTGGCGCAAAGTCTCGCTCGCGACCATCATGTGATGCGCATTGGCGTGCAGCAGCGTCTCAGCGTCGCGCATGATCCCGACATGGCCGCGCCAGAAGACGAGATCGCCGCGCCGAAGCCCTGATAAATCTTCATTGATGGGCAGGGCGTGTCCGAGCGCCTTTTCCTGCAAATCGGTATCGCGCGGCGATTTTACGCCCGCCGCGTCGAGCGCGATCTGCACGAGGCCGGAGCAATCGAGGCCAAGGCTCGACTTGCCGCCCCAAAGATAGGGCGTATGGAGGAGTTTTTCCGCGACGGCAACGAAGTCGCTCTCCTTTTCCTCGATGGGGGAAAGATGGGCGGCGAAGACAAACCCGCCTTCGCCAAGCCGCGCAAAGGAATCGCCCGCTTCGACGACGCCGACCCGCGCGCCAAGGGGCAGGGCGCCGATCGGCGGCAGCTTCATATTGGGCGCGGGATAGATAAAGCTGCGGTTGACCTTGACCCTGTGGCTTGCGGCGTTCCCGGCCGCGCCGATTTCGGCCATCGACAGATAGCCGACGTAGCCGTCGCGTTCGAGCTGCACCCAGCCAAAACCCTCGCGGTCTTCATAGAGAAGCGCCGTCTCGCCATAAAGCGCCTGGGTGTCGATCGAGACATCCGGCGCGGGCTCGGGCCTCAGATCGGCCAGCCCCGTGCGAATGCTGACCCGGACGCCCTCGACAAACTCATCCGCCTCGACCTGTCCGCGCAAATGGGCGGCGGCGAGATCGGGTCGGGCGGGGGTGAGGCGGCGGTCGAACGGCATCAGGCCTGAAGCCTCACGGCGATTTATCCTCGGCGCCGAGCTCTTCTTCCTCGGCCTCGTCGATATGCGCCACGATATGATGGACAGCGCGGGGGCATCCCGCGGGCGGCCCGCCGTAGCGCGCCTCGATGAGATCATACAGCAGCCGCGCCGCCTGGATCTCGCCGCCTTCGGGCCGGCCCGGCTTGCCCCTCGGCGTCCAGCCGTAAAGGTCGAAATGCGCCCAGGCTTTGGCCTTGGCGACGAAGCGGCGCAAAAACAGCGCGGCGGTGATCGAGCCGGCGAACGGGCCGCCGCCGACATTGTTGAGGTCGGCGATCTTGCTGTCGAGCATCTTGTCATAGGCGTCCCAGAGCGGCATGCGCCACACGGGGTCCTGCGCCGCCGTCGCAAAGCGGGCGATCTCGGCCGCGAGCTCTTCGTCCGCCGTATAGAACGGCGGCAGATCGGGGCCGAGCGCCACCCGCGCCGCGCCGGTCAGGGTCGCAAAATCAATCAGAAGATCCGGCGCGTCCTCATCGCCAAGCGCCAGCGCGTCGGCAAGAATCAGCCGCCCCTCGGCGTCGGTGTTGCCGATCTCGACGGTGAGGCCCTTGCGGCTGGCGTAGACGTCGCCTGGCCGAAAGGCGTCGCCGGAGATGGCGTTCTCGACGATCGGCAGGATGACCCGCAGCCGCACATTGAGGCCTCCTTCCATGATCATGGAGGCGAGCGACAGCGCCGTCGCCGCGCCGCCCATGTCCTTCTTCATCATCAGCATGCCGGCCGAGGGCTTGATGTCGAGGCCGCCCGAATCGAAGCAGACGCCCTTGCCGACAAGGGTGAGCTTTGGCGCAGAAGGATCGCCCCAGCAAAAATCGACGAGGCGCGGCGCGTCCGCCGATGCGCGTCCGACGGCGTGGATCAGCGGCAGGCCGGCCGCGAGCAAGGCTTCGCCCCGCGTCACCGCCGCGCTGGCCTGATGCTGCGCCGCGACGCCAAGCGCCGCCGCTTCGAGCGCGGCGGGCCCGAGATCATTGGCCGGCGTGTTGATGAGGTCGCGCCCGAGCGTCACGGCCGCGGCGATCCGCTCGATCCGCGCAGCGTCGACGCCGGCCGGCGCGCAAAGCTGCGGCGCGTCCTTGGCCGACGCGGGCCGGTAGCGCCCGAATTTATAGGCGGTCAGCAACCAGGACAGCGCGGCGAGGCTTGAATCATGCGGCTCATTAGCGAAGCGGTAGAGCCCCGGCGGCAGCGCGCCGGCGAGTTTGCCCGGCAAAAGCAGATCCTTGCCGGCGGCGGTCTCCTCCTCGATGGCGAAGATGACGGCTGCGGCCGCGCCGGTCGCATCCGGCAACAGCTGCGCCGATCCCGGCTTTGGCTCGAAATTCGAGGCTTGCGCAAAAGCCGCCGCAGCCGGGGGCAACGCGCCGCGGATCTGCGGCCAGGTCGAAGCGGCGACGAAAAAGATCGGCAGCGCGGCCTCGGAAGGTTCATGCAGGCGAGACATCAAAAAAACTCCGCAAAGCCGCAAGACCAATGAAATCCGGCGCGCCGGCTGTCTGAGCGTTAGCGTTTCGCATCTTCCTTGCAAAGGAAAAGCTGTTGCCGTCCGGCGCGGCCCGCCGGTAAATCGCACGATCTTTGGGCAATCGCGCGCCCGGCTTGAGCATGATGGCCCGCGAAGCTCAAGGAGGTGGGACCGGATCGTTTCTTGCTAAGTTCTGGTACAAAGGGTCGAAGCGCTGAAAGGAACGGGCGGGCGATGGTTTCTCGCATAGTTAAAGTCGACCCCTTCGATATCGTCGTTTTCGGCGGCACCGGGGATCTTGCCTATCGAAAGCTGTTTCCGGCGCTGTTCCGGCGCTTTCTTGACGGGCAATTTTCGGAGGGCACCCGCATCATCGGCGCCGCGCGCCACGATTACGACACTGCCTCTTTCAAGCCGACCGTCAACAAGGCGTTGCGGCAATTCGCGGCCGAGGCGACGCAAGAATCCGCTGTCGACGCCTTTTTGGCCATGGTCGATTATGTCAGCCTCGACATCGGCACGGACGCCGGCTGGGATGTGCTCGCCGCGAAATTTCCGGACAGCTCCAACTATGTCCGGGCCTTCTATCTCGCGACCGGGCCTGACCGCTTCGGCGCTGTCGCGGCGCAGCTCGCAGCCTATGGGCTGATCACGCCCGGCGCGCGCATCATCGTCGAAAAGCCGATCGGCAAGGACGCCGTCTCCGCGGCGAAAATCAATGACGCGCTGGGCGCCGTCTTCGCCGAGAGCCAGATCTACCGGATCGATCATTATCTCGGCAAGGAGACGGTGCAGAACCTGATGGCGCTGCGTTTCGCCAACGCCCTGTTTGAGCCTTTGTGGAACTCCGCCCATATCGACCATGTCGAGATCACCGTCGCCGAGTCGATCGGCGTCGAGGGCCGCGGCGCCTATTACGAAACCTCCGGCGCGCTCCGGGACATGGTGCAGAACCATTTGCTGCAGCTTCTCTGCCTTGTCGCGATGGAGGCGCCGGCCGGGTTCGAGGCCGATTCGGTGCGCGACGAGAAGCTCAAGGTGCTGAAGGCGCTGGCGCCGATCGACGCCGACAATTACGAGGCCTTCACCGTGCGGGGGCAGTATCGCGCCGGAGCCTCCGCGACGGGCGCCGTCGCCGGCTATCCGGAAGACGTCGGCAATCCGCGCACCGAGGTCGAGACCTTTGTCGCCCTGAAGGTGCATGTGAACAATTGGCGCTGGGCCGGCACGCCATTTTATCTGCGCACCGGCAAGCGACTGCCAAAGCGCGTGTCCGAGCTGATCGTTTCCTTCCGTAACGTGCCGCATTCGATTTTCGCCTCGGACGTCAAGATCCTGCCGACGCGGCTTGTCGTGCGTCTGCAGCCCGACGAAGGAATCAAGCTCTGGCTGATGCTGAAGGAGCCCGGCGCTGGCGGCATGCGCATGCGCCACGTGCCGCTCGACATGAATTTCGCCAAGGCCTTCCAGATCTATGCGCCGGAAGCCTATGAGCGTTTGCTGATGGACGTCATACGCGGCAACGCCACGCTGTTCATGCGGCGTGACGAGGTCGAGGCGGCGTGGCGCTGGATCGATCCGATCCGCGAGGCGTGGAACCAGGCGCAGCTGGAGCCGCGTTTCTACCTTGCTGGCACCTGGGGGCCAGCCTCCGCCACCGCCCTCGTCGAGCGCGACGGACGCAGCTGGTACGAGGAGACGAGCTGAGCCGGGTCGGCTTGGCTCCCGAAAGATTGCAGACGTTCCGGATCGGGATCATGCATTAAGTCTTCGGGATAGACGGCGCCGCGCCGGGAAGATCGAGAGGCTCCATGGTTCAGGACACAATCGCCCGCGTCACGGCCCGGATCGTTGAGCGCAGCCGTCCGACGCGCGAGGCCTATCTCACCCGCATGGAGGCGATGGCCCGCAAGGGGCCGCGCCGCGGCGCGCTCGGCTGCGCCAATCTCGCCCATGGCTTCGCCGCCTGCGGCGTGCATGACAAGGCGGAGCTGCGCGCCGACATTGTGCCCAATCTCGGCATCGTCACCGCCTATAACGACATGCTATCGGCGCATCAGCCCTATGAGGGTTTTCCGGCCATCATCAAGCAAGCCGCGCGCGAGGCGGGCGGCGTCGCGCAGGTCGCCGGCGGCGTGCCGGCCATGTGCGATGGCGTCACGCAAGGGCGCGCCGGCATGGAGATGTCGCTGTTCTCGCGCGACGTCATCGCGCTGTCGGCCTCAATCGCGCTGTCGCATGACATGTTTGACGCCGCGGTATTCCTCGGCATCTGCGACAAGATCGTGCCCGGCCTCGTCATCGCGGCGCAGGCCTACGGCCATCTCCCCGCCGTCTTCATTCCGGCCGGGCCGATGCCGTCGGGCATCTCGAACGACCAGAAATCCAAGGTGCGCCAGCTCTATGCCGAGGGAAAGGTCGACCGCGCCGAACTCTTGGAGGCCGAAGCCGCCTCCTATCATTCGGCGGGCACCTGCACCTTCTACGGCACGGCGAATTCGAACCAGATGCTGATGGAGGCGATGGGCCTGCATCTGCCGGGCGCCTCTTTCGTCAATCCGAATACGCCGCTGCGCGACGCGCTCACAGCCGCCGCCGCCAAGCGCGCGCTCGCCATTACGGCGCTTGGCAATGAATATACGCCAGCATCGCAAATCCTCGACGAGCGCGCCTTCGTCAATGGCGTCGTGGCGCTGCATGCGACGGGCGGCTCGACCAATCATGTGATCCATCTGGTCGCCATGGCGCGGGCGGGCGGAATCATCTTGACGCTGGAGGATTTCGGCGACCTGTCCAAAGTCGTTCCGCTGCTGACGCGGATCTATCCGAACGGTTCGGCCGACGTGAATCACTTCTCGGCGGCGGGCGGCACCGGCTATCTGATCGGCGAGCTTTTGAAGGCGGGATTGCTCAATCCGGACGCCAAAACCGTGACGGGAGCGCCGGTCGCCGACTACGCCAAGGAGCCCTATCTCGACAATGGCGAATTAAAATTCCGCGACTCGCCCTCGGCCAGCCTCGATCCGGCTGTGCTCCGTCCGTTCGAGCAGCCCTTCTCCGCCGACGGCGGCCTCAAGGTGTTGTCCGGCAATCTCGGTAGCGCCGTCATCAAGATCAGCGCGGTCGCGCCCGAGCGCCATCTGGTGCGCGCGCCGGCGCTGATTTTCCATGCGCAAGAGGAGGTCGAGGCGGCGTTCAAGGCGGGCGAGCTCAATCGCGATTTCATCGCCGTGGTGCGCTTCCAGGGGGTCAAGGCGATCGGAATGCCGGAATTGCACAAGCTGACGCCGATCCTTGCCTCGGTGATGGCGCATGGGCATCAGGTCGCGCTGGTGACGGACGGGCGGATGTCGGGCGCATCGGGCAAAGTGCCGGCGGCGATCCATGTTTCGCCGGAAGCGCAGGCCGGCGGCCCGATCGGCAAGGTCCGCGAGGGCGATATGATCACCCTCGACGCCGCCGCCGGAACGCTCATGGTCGAAATTTCGCCGGAAGAGTTCGAGCGCCGCGAACTCGCGACCTGCGATCTGGAATCCTACCATCATGGTTATGGCCGCGAGCTGTTCCACACCTTCCGCATGGTTGCGAGCGGCCCGGAATTGGGGGCGAGCAGCATCAGCTGACGCTTGTCTGGCGCGGTTTTTCTCCCGCGCCGAAAATTTTTGACATGGCCGCGCGGCGGCTTGTCTCCGCCCGCCAACTTGCATTCTGAAGGACCTCCCGCCCATGGCATATCAACACACCGACGCGACGCTTGCCTTGATGAAGCGCTCGCCGGTGATTCCGGTCATGCAGGTGATCGATGCTGCTGACGCGCTGGCGCAGACCGAGGCGCTGCTCGCCGGCGGCCTCAGCGTGCTCGAAATCACGCTGCGGACCCCCGCCGCGCTCAAATCGATCGAGATGCTGTCGCGCGCCTTTCCGGAGGCCGCGATCGGCGCCGGAACGGTCACCAACGCCGATCAGATGGAAGCCGCCATCGACGCCGGCGCGTCCTTTCTCGTCAGTCCCGGCATGACGCGCAAGCTGCTACGGTCGGCGCGCAAATCCCCGGTGCCGTTTCTTCCCGGCATCGCCACGGCGACCGAAGCGATGACGCTCTATGAGCGCGGCTTCCGCTGCATGAAATTCTTTCCGGCCGAGCCCGCCGGCGGCGCGAAATATCTCTCGTCGCTGAGCGGTCCTTTGCCCGACCTCGTCTTCTGCCCGACCGGCGGCATCGATATCGTCAAGGCCAAGGCCTATCTCGAACTCAAGAATGTCGCCTGCGTCGGCGGCTCCTGGATGGTCGCGCCCGCGCTGATCAAGGCGGGCGACTATGCCGCCATCGAAAAGCTCGCCAGGGAAGCCGCAGAGCTGCGGGCGGCCTGATCCGAGGTGGGGCGGCGGCTTGCTTGCCTAGGCGCGGGTGGGCATGAATCGCGCAGACCAACCAGGGGCGTAAGTTGGAAAAGCGCGGAGAATTTGCGGTCCGGCAATCGATCATCGACGGCTGCCTCGCCCTGGCGCGGCTCGGCGTCAATCAGGGGACGGCGGGCAATATTTCGGTCCGCTGGAACGGCGGACTGCTGATCACGCCCTCCGGTCTGCCTTATGACGAAATGGGCGCCGACGACATCGTCTTCATGGCGATGGACGGGTCTTTCCGTCATCCGCTCGCGCCTTCGTCCGAGTGGCGGTTTCACCGCGATATTTTGGCCCGCCGACCCGAAGTCGGCGCGGTGGTCCACGCCCATCCGATCTTCTGCACGGCTTTCGCCATGTGCCGGATGGAGATTCCCGCCGCTCATTACATGATCGCCGCGGCGGGCGGCCCAACCATCCGCTGCGCCCGCTATGAGAGCTATGGCACGCCGGAACTGTCCGAGGCGGCGCTCGAGGCGCTCGAGGGCCGCGCCTGCACGCTTCTCGCCAATCACGGAATGATCGCGACGGGGCCGGATCTGGCTGAAGCTTTATGGCTCGCTGTGGAAACGGAAACGCTCGCCCGGCAATATGCCGCAGCGTTGCAAATCGGCGCGCCTGTGATTCTCGACGATGCGGAGATCGCTAAGACGGTCGAGAAATTCAAGGATTACGGCCTGCGCGGGCGAAACAGGCGGGACGGCTAAGCGCCGCCTCCTTCGCAGCGCTGAAAACGAGCCAGAAGTTTCCCCTGAGACAATTTGGTGCGTTGCGGAAGAAATTGTTGCGCCGCAAGCTACGCATAAGCTCAGGCGCGCAAGCTGATCGGACTGCCGCGTCAGAGCGCTCTCAAGAGAGGCCGGCGGGCAGGGCGCCGTCTCGCTGCAAGGCGGCAAGCGTCGCGGCCGCCGCGGAAGGAGGCTTTGTTATGATCCGATCCAGACTGGAGAAAGCGGGACGGCTTTCGCGTTTTTCACTGGCGGCGCTGTTGTCTCTGACCTTTACGGTCACCGGTGCGATGGCGGGCGACACGATCATGCTGGAGCGAATCGGCGCCGTCCGTTTCATTGCAAAGGCGGAGGGATATGCAGTCGATCCTGCGCAGCGCGTGGAAATTTTTCGGCTGCAGGGGCGTCGCGTCGCAGCCGAGCAGGCTTCGCTGATGACTCGGCCCGACGCGGCGCCGGCTCAACACTAGGCGCAGCAGCATAGTGCGGATTTCGCCCGGCCCGCGGCGGGTCGAAAAAGGGCGTGGAGCGGGCGAAGGGAATCGAACCCTCGTATGAAGCTTGGGAAGCTTCCGTTCTACCATTGAACTACGCCCGCGCGCCGAAAAGCTTTAATCGGTTGGCTGGCGCAATTCAATGGCGTCGGCGCCAACTCGCGGCCCCCGTCCGCTCATCGCTCGACAAAGGAGCGAAGGCGCGAGAGGGCTGCGTCCCATTGCTCCGAAACATGATCGAGATAGGAGCGCGCCTCGGCGATCTTTTGCGGCCGGAAAGCAAAGTGGCTTTCGCGGCCGACCTTGATGCTGCTGACGAGCCCAGCGTTCTCCAGCACACGAAGATGCTTGGCGATGGCCTGCCGCGTCAGTTCGGTGTCTGCCGACAGCTTGACGATCGACTGGCTTTGCCCGTCGCTGAGCTTCGCAAGCAGGGAGAGGCGCGTGCCGTCTCCAAGGGCGGCGAAGATCGGCGCAGGGTCCGCCGGGCTCGTCGGAGCGCTATCGTTCGACATGGGTCTTGATATTCTCCAATTGCTGGATCCAGCCCGGTTCATGGGTCCGCAGCGCCTCGGAGCGCCGATGCGGCGGCAGTTTTTCGAAGCCTGATTCGACAACCCGCAGTCGCGTCCCCGCCGGAATGGGTTCGAGCCAGAACTCGACCAGCGTCGGCGTTTCTTGAGAATAATCCATCTTGGGATCAATGGCATAGGGATGCCACGTGTAGGAGAAGAAGCGCGGCGCCTCCATCTTCAGAACCTTGACCTCGAAGCTGGCGTGCTCATACCCCGGACAGGCGTTCTGGCCGCGAATGGTTTCGCCCGGCTGGAACGGGCTGTCGATCTTTGCCTTGAACCATTCGCTGAATTCGCGATGGTCCGTCAGCGCGCGCCAGACGCGTTCGATTGGCGCCTTGAGTTCGATGTGTTTTTCGATTCTGTCGATCATTGGCAACCTCCTGGTTGCCTTATCATTGACAGAGCGCGGTTAAATAGGCAACTAAAAAGTTGCGTATTGGATCGCCGCGTCAGTTCAAGACGCAGCTTTTGACCCACCAGCGCGGATGAGCGCGCAAAATTGCCTTGCGCGCCCGGGCGGCGGATTTGCAATCCTTGAACAAAGCGAAGCAGGTTGCGCCCGAGCCTGACATACGCGCGAGTTTTGCGCCGGGCGCTGAGCCGAGAATCGAGAGCACGTCGCCGATGATCGGCGCAAGCCGGCAGGCCGCCGGCTCCATGTCGTTGCGGCCTTTGGCGAGAGCCGCGATCAGCTCTTCCGGCCCCATGCCCGAGGCAAGCTTGGGATGGCCGCCGAAATCGGTGCGGGCGCCGGGCGCGATATCCATTCGCTCGAACACGCGCCGCGTCTCCAGCGGCTCATTCGGATTGACGATGAGCGCGACGAGCGGCGGCAGCTTGAGGACCGGGCCAAGCTCGTCGCCAAAGCCGCGCATGATGCGCCCCCGAGCGGCCAGGCAAACCGGAACGTCGGCTCCCGTTTTGCGCGCGGCGGCGATCAGCCTTTCGTCGTCGGGCGGAACGCCATTGGCGCGGGCCAGCAGCCGCAGCGCTGCGGCGGCGTCGGATGAGCCGCCGCCGATCCCGGCCGCGACCGGCAGACGCTTCACCAGATGAAAAGCGCCAAGATGGGCGTCGGGGATCGCCGCAGCGAAATGACGTGCGGCGCGCAGCACGAGATTGTCGGCGACCTCGCCTGCCGCCGGCGCCGTCGGCCCTTCGATCGTCAGCGACAAAGGCTCGCCTTCGATCAGCGAGAGCTGGTCGCCCGTGCGGGAAAAGACGACAAGGCTCTCAAGCTCATGCCATCCGTCGGCGCGGCGGCCAAGGATATGCAAAGTGAGATTGATCTTGGCCGGCGCGCGTTCAATGAGGGGAAGAGGCAAGGGGTTTCGCGGGTCGAAGGGGTGGTTTGTCGATGCGCCAGGAGGTTTGCGCGAACGCGCCAAAAAGCGCGGCTTCGTAAGGGGAGGCGGCCGTTCGATCGACGAAAGAGCCGCCTTCCCGCGAGCGGAGCCGAGCGGCTAGCCGCCGTTTTCCTTGGACGCCGCCTGGTCCTTGGGGTCGGCATCGGCGGCGGCGGGCTTCGGATCGTCGCTGAGGCCGTGCTCGATCTTCTTCAAGATCCTGTCCTTGTCGTCCGGCTCCGGTCCGAGATCGCGCGCGTGATTCCACTGGAAATGCGCTTCGAGTTTGCGCCCGACTTTCCAATAGGCGTCGCCAAGATGATCGTTGACCACCGGATCGGCGGGCTTCAGGTCGATGGCGCGCTCAAGCTCCTTGACGGCGTCGTCGTAGCGGCCGAGCTTGTAATTCGCCCAGCCGAGACTGTCGACGATATAGCCGTCGGTCGGATGCAGATCGACCGCCTTGTGCAGCATGGCGAAGGCCTCGTCGAGATTGAGGCCCTGGTCGACCCAGCTGTAGCCGAGATAGTTGAGGATCAGCGGCTGGTCGGGGGCGAGCGCCAGCGCCTGTTTGAAATCGGCCTCGGCAAGCGGCCATTGCTTGTTGCGCTCATAGGAAATGCCGCGGAAATAATAGAGCGCCCAGCCGGCCTTGCCCGTCTTGTTGACCTCGTCGATCGCCTTCGTGTAGGTCGCGATGGCGTCGGCATATTGCTTATGCGTGCGCTGCAGATTGCCAAGCGCGGCCAGCGCCTCGCCATTGCTCGGATGCTCGCTGACGATGCGCTTCAAAAAGGCCGATGAATCCTCGGAACGGCCCAGCGTTTCGAGGATGAGGCCGGTCTGGATGTCGGCGGTGATTCGCTGCGGGTCCTTTTCGGGAACAAGCGCATAGACGTCGATCGCCTGCTCATTCTGCTTGATGCGCTCATAGAGGTCGGCGAGCGTGATGATGGCGAGGCTGTTTTGCGGCGCAAGATAGAGCGACAGCCGCAGATAGATCATGGCCGCGAGCTCGTCGCCCTGGCGTCCGCCCGCGGCGCCAAGCCCGTAGAGCACTTCGGCGGCGCCCTGTTCGGGCGTCTTGACGACAAGGTCGAGCGGCTTGCCGGCCTTGAGATCGGCCAGTGCGGCGAGAATGCTCGGATGGCTCGGCAGGATCTGGTCGAAATCGACATAGACGGTTATCGCCTGCGCGATATCGCCCCGCCGCGCCAGGAAGCGGGCGTAGGCGTCGGCGAGGCGCAGCGTGTTCTTGTCGGCCTGATAGGCGGCCTTCAGCCGGCGCGCGGCCTCTGGCGTATTGCCCGCAACGCTGGCGATAAGACCTGCGTGATAATCCCGGAACACGCCGAAATTCTCGTCGCGCAGACGGTCGGCGAACTCCAGCGCCTTTTTCTGATTGCCTTCGCCGAGATAGGCCCAGGCGGTCAGGAGAGTCGCGGTAATGTCGCGCTGCTGGCCCGGGCCGCCGCGCATGAAATGGGCGCGGGCGGCGGCGAATTGCCCTTTCTTGATCGCCTGCACGCCAAGGACGAGATGGGCGAGCGTGTTGTCCGGCTCGCGCGCGACGAGCCGCTCGGCGAGGCTGATCGCTTCCGGCATATTGCCGTTTGACACGGCCGCGACGAAGGCGCGCTCGATCAGCTTCGGGTTGTTCGGATCAAAACGCAGCGCCTCGCGAAAAAAGGTCGCCGCCGCTACCGTGTCGCGTTCGGCGCCCGCGACCAGCGCCGCGAGGTAATTGCCGGCAGGACTCTCGCCGACCTCGAAAGGCGTCGCAATCGCAAAATTATCCCGCGTTCGCGCTTGCGCCGAGACGAAGGTCGCGGGCGTCAGCGCAATCAGGACTGCGGCAAGCGCGAGCCGCGGCAAGCTCCGGCCGCGTCTTGGCAGAATAAGGCGATCCGTCAGGCCTTTCGCGCGCTCAGCGAGACCGGCGGCCGAAGAATTCGCGCCTTTTGTCTCGATCTTATCCTGGCGCGCAGAATGGGAATGGCGCGCGGAGTTGGCTTGAAGCGACATGCGTTGCTGTTCCGTGCCTGAGGCTCGTCTAGAAGGGATGGGCGGCAATTTTCTGGCGCCGAACATGGCCGTTTTGCGTCGGCGAGGCAAGCGCCGGCGACGCTGTAAGCGAGGCGCATTCTTGCGACCGGCTCATCGGCCCGGTTCGCTCGGCTCTTTTCAGCCTTCATACGGCCGAAGCTTCGCGCCTTCTATGCGCGCGATCAACGGACGATCGCCGCGGCGGCGCGAAATCACGAATATAAAGGCCCTATGTTTGGCCCGGCCGCAATTTGTAAAAAATATGATGCCCGATCACGTCCATTTTTTCAAGACGGCGCGCCCAACGCGGGCGGACGTAATTCGCGTGATAATGCGTCGAGGCGCCGACATCCGCGACATAGGTGGCGCCGGTCGTCACTTCATTTGCGATGCGGACGGCCGAGCGCCAGGCGTCGGGCTCCGAGACGCGCAGCGCCCGGCCTTCGCAGGCGAAGGAAAATTGGCAGGCGTTGCGGCGCTGGCGGTTCTGATAGACGACGCCGCAGATCGTCGGCGGATAAAGGCCGCTCGAGACCCGGTTCAGCACCACTTGCGCGACCGCCGCCTGGCCCTGATCCGATTCGCTACGCGCTTCGAAATAGATCGCCTCGGCGAGGCAGCGCTGCTCTTGTGCGCTCCATTTGCGATCGCCGAGCGCGGCATAGGCGGAGGCGCGTGAATCGCTTGCGCCGGGGCTGACGCTCGCGCGTGGCGCGGAGCTTGTCTGGTCTTCCAGGCCCTGCGGCGGAGCATCCGGCGCGACCGCGGCGACTTCGATCGGCGTCGAATCGGCCGCTGCCGGGGTCGTCGAGCTCAGCGCGTCGGCGCGGCGGATTGGCGGCGTCGCCCCCTGCATCAGCCGCTCATTGACCGAGGCGGGGCGCATGGTCAGGGCGCTTCGCTCGGGGCGCGGCGAAGAATCGGCGAGCGGCGGGGCGGTGGTCGGCGTTTCCCCGTCCGGCCATGGCTCGAAAGCGGCGACGCTGTCCGGTCCGGCGAAGTCGGCCTCCGACGCCTCGAAGCCGCCCACCGGCCAGGCATCCTCATGCTCGAACAAAAGATCATGCGCGCGCAGATTGGCGAGGCCGCCCTCGCGCCGCAGACGCGCGTCAAATGTCGGGCGGAGCCCTACTGTCGGGTCGCCCTTGCCGGCGCGCGCGATCGTCGGCGCGGGCGCGGCGTTATGCTTGCGGTCGGCGCGCGGCTCGATTTCGTCCGCAAGCCGCTCGTGGCGACCGGCGTTTTCGGCAAAAAGACTGGCCTCGCGCAGGAAGCGCGGCGCATTGGCCAAGGGAGCTGAGGATTCGTCGGCGGAGACGCCCGGCGTTGCTGCAAACGCTCCGCCGAGGCTGGCGATCTCCTGCGGAATCAGGTTGCTGGGCGCGGTGGGCGCTCGCAGCGACAGCGGGGCGAGCGAGGCGCCGGTCACCGCTTCCTGTCCGGCGTCGGCCGGGATCGAAACCACGAGGGCGGCTCCGAGCCACCAGGGAGCGATCACGCCTGCCGCCCAGCCCAATCGCGACCTGCCCATGCCTCAACTGCGCTCCCGCCGAAGGCCGCGGCCGGACAAGACGCCGGCGCGATCGGCCAAAGGGAACTATTCGCAGTTAAGCTTTAAATTGGATTAAAGAGCCTGCAGATCAGGCGCCGATCAAAACGCGCGGCTGACGCAGAAATCGACGACATTGCTGAGGGCGAATTTCCACGGCGAGGCCGGAAACAGCTCCAGCGCGTCGCGGGCCATCGCGCCGTAATGGCGCGCGCGTTCGACCGTATCCTCGAGGGCGCGATGCTTGTGCATGGTGGCGATGGCGATTTCGAGATCGGAATCGGCAATCTCGCCGCGCTCCAGCGTGCGCCGCCAGAAATCGCGCTGCTCCGCAGTGCCGCGCCGGAACGACAGGACCACCGGAAGCGTGATCTTGCCCTCGCGGAAATCATCGCCGACATTCTTGCCGAGCTTGGCGGAGGCGCCGCCATAGTCCAGCGCGTCGTCGATCAGCTGGAAGGCGACGCCGAGATTGAGGCCATAGCCGCGGCAGGCGGCGATCTCCGCTTTCGGCCGTCCGGCGAGCAGGGGGCCGACCTCGGCCGCCGCGCCGAACAGCGCCGCCGTCTTGGCCCGAATCACGGCGAGATAATCATCCTCGCTCGTCTCGGTGTCCTTGGCGGCGGAAAGCTGCATCACCTCGCCTTCGGCGATCACCGCAGCTGCGGCGGAGAGCACGTCGAGGCAGGGCAGCGAGCCGACCTCGACCATCATCTTAAACGCTTGGCCGAGGAGAAAATCGCCGACGAGCACGCTCGCCTCATTGCCCCAAAGCATCCGCGCCGCGAGCTTGCCGCGCCGCATGTCGCTTTCATCGACGACGTCGTCGTGCAGAAGCGTCGCGGTGTGCATGAATTCGACGGAGGCGGCGAGCTTGACATGGCCCGCGCCGCGATAGTTGCAAAGACCCGCGGTGGCGAGCGTCAGCATCGGCCGCAGCCGTTTGCCCCCCGACGAGATGAGATGGTTCGCGACCTCGGGGATCATCGAGACGTCGGAGGCCGTGCGGCTCAGGATCGTCTGGTTGACGCGCTCCATGTCCGCGCTGACCAGCGCGACGAGAGGCTCGATGCCGGGTTCCGGCGTATTCTCTTCGAGGGAAATGACAACGCCCAATTCGGATACTCCGCGCCCGCCCCCGCTTCTTAGGGCGGGACCTTAAGTTTTTCAACTCGTTCGCGCCGCCGCCGCGGCCTTGCCCGGCGCGAAGCCGCATGCAAGGTATTCGAAAAGCCCGGCTGCGCCGGCGCGGCATGTAAGGGAAATCAAGTGCTCGAGCTGTTGCGCACCAATGATCTCGTGCTGATTTCACGCGTCGAGGCCTTGCTGCTGGATCTCGGCATCGGCGTTTTCGTCGCCGATGAGCATATGAGCGCGCTGGAAGGCTCGCTCGGATTTCTGCCGCGGCGCATCCTCGTCCTCGATGAAGACGTCGAGGCGGCGCGCGCCGCGCTCGCCGAGGCGGGGCTTGGCGAGGAGCTGAAGCGTGGCTGAGACGGCCGGGACCGGCCCCGTTCAGGACGACGCTTTTCTCGGCGGCAAGGTCAGGCTCTACCAAAGCGCGCGCGGACACCGGGCCGGCACCGACGCGGCGCTGCTCGCCGCCGCCGCTCCGGCTGATTTTTCGGGGCTCGTTCTCGATATTGGCGCCGGCGTCGGCGCGGCTTCGATCGCGCTTGCCGCGACGCGTCCCGGCGCGCGCATCGGCCTTGTCGAGATCGACGCGGAGGCGGCGGAGCTTGCGCGAAAAAATCTCGACCTCAACGGGATCGCCCAACGCGGCCGCGTGTTCGAGGCCGATGCGCTGTCGCCGCCAAGCCGCCGGGCCGCAGGGCTTGCCGATGAAACCGCCGATCTCGTGATCTCCAATCCGCCGTTCCTCGATCCGGCGCGGTCGCGCGCTTCGCCGGATGAGGGGCGACGGCGCGCCCATGTGATGCGGGAGGGCGGCCCGGCAGGCGTTGTGGCCTGGCTTGCGGCCTGCCTCGCGCTGACGCGTCCGGGCGGATCGTGCATCGTGATCCACCGGCCGGACAGCCTTGCGGCGCTTTTGGCGAGTCTCGAAGGCCGAGCGGGCGAGGCTGTCTTGATGCCGATCCATCCGCGCGCGGGAGCCGCCGCCATCCGCATCCTGTTGCGGGCGCGAAAAGGCAGCCGCGCGCCGCTTTCGATCGTCCCCGGACTCATCCTTCATGATGACGCGGGGTTTAGCCCGAAGTCAGAAGCCATTCATCGCGGGCAAGCCTGTCTCGACTGGTAAGATCTGCCTGCCTCACCAATAGGGATGCCAGTATCGACGATGATAGTAGGGATGATAATATCTCGGATGATAGTAATATCTGCGATAATAGCGCCTGTGATAGTAAGGACGGTAATAACGCCGGCGATAGTAATAATAGGCTTTCTCGGTGACTTGCGGTTCGGCGGGAGCGGCCAATGCGCGAATGACCGGCGCGGCCGCAACAAAACCTGACGTCGGCGCGGCGGCGGCAAGATCGGCCGTCGTCATGCAGGCGGTCAGCGCGGCGGAAATCCAGCGTTGCTTGAAATTCATCCGTATCTCCCAATAACGCTAATATAATTCAGTAACAATTGGAGCAATCGAACAGGGCGACCAAAAAAATCGTGCATCCGATCATGATTTTGTGCAACGGAAAACTTTGCCGCTTTGATAAATCCGTAGCGTGACCCTTGCAATGACATGAGCGTGGCGCTCACATGACTCGCTCGGCGCATGACAAGGAAAAGCGGGTTTCCACTTTTCGCCGTCATGCTCTAGAGCATCACGCTCCAGCGCGCCGGCCGCCTGTGTGGCCGCGCGAGAAACCGAACCGCGCAGCCGCCCACATGACCGACGCTTTCGACCTAAAAGCTCCGCCGCTCGACAAAGCTGCGCCCTCGACAAGCCTGCTCGACCCGGCGCGCTCGTTCCAGGGGCTCATCATGACGCTGCAGCGCTTCTGGGCGGAGCAGGGCTGCGTCATTCTACAGCCCTATGACATGGAGGTCGGCGCCGGAACGTTTCATCCCGCGACCACCTTGCGCGCGCTGGGGCCGAAACCGTGGAAGGCCGCCTATGTGCAGCCCTCGCGCCGGCCAAAGGACGGACGCTACGGCGA